>JAHDVH010000005.1 GCA_023382385.1 bacterium
TTCTGACCGGTTCGTTACCCTTGCAGCGGGCCTCCCTTCCGGGAGGCCCGCTGTCGTTTGGCGGATACGTGTCTAAAATCCATACCGTTCAAAGACCTACGAAAGAAATTTCGCACCCGAATAGCGTTGCTTTTCTGTAATCATGAGTGTATATTACTGTTTACGACAAAACCACTGCGTGGTTGATCAAGCGCGGCCTGCGGTTTGCAGTTAGCGCATGTCTCGAATATCAAGCTACCGGCATGGAACCGGAAAGGAACGAATGATCATGGCACGATGGACATTCCTGGCAATTCTGATTTGCTTCGCAACTCTGCAGAGCGCTGCTTACGCACAGGGCTTTAACATGGCGTTTCAGCATTTTGAACCCGCCTCGCCGTTGACTACAACGTGCGGCGGCAACATAGGTATTCCCGATGGAACGGTGATCAAGATATTCCAGGACGTGGACAACGATGGACCAGATCCGGAAGATCCCCAGCCGGTCGTGTGTACTGACCCGCCGGATTGCGTGACGCCCTTTGATGCGGTCAACTTCAACGAATTCACATTCAACGGCGTCTACTTCGAACTCGGACCGGGTTACTTTGTAACAGAAACCCTGCTGACATGCTCGGCTACCATCCCCGCAAATGCTCGCTACTACCTGCGGATTTACGAACCGGATGGAGTTACGGTCTTGTGGACCAGTTCGGTTGCTACGGCGGTGGTGGGCTATCAGGAGGTCAATTATACTGATGCCGACTGGACCTGCGGTGCCTCAGGCCCGCGTTGCACAGTGATTGACGAATCTGAGTAGTTTCCCGGACAGAATTCCGGAACCGGCGCTTGGACGTGCGCGTTCAACTCTGGAAAGCACGCTTTTCTTTCAAACTCATTCTGAAACAGATAATTCAAGACTCATGCGCAAACTAACGATCTTGCTGTCCGCACTCCTGACTGCGGTGCTCAGCGGTCTTCTGGTCCCCGGGTGTTCTGTCGCCCCGGCCGAAGGCAAGCTGCAAGTCATGTATAGCGGCAATATCCGGGGCAATGTGGCCCCGTGTGGTTGAAAGGACAAAAAAGGTGGGGTGGCCCGGTGGGCTGCCTTCGTACAAAGACATCAGGATCCGACAGCCAATTGGCTGACGGTTGATGCTGGCAACTTTGTAGACCGTGCAGGTGCCAAGGGCGGCTGCTCGACGAAGTGCCAATTCATGGTCACGAGTTATGAGGACCTCCATTACGACGTCCTGAACATTGCTCGTCAGGAAGTCTCGATGGGCTACGAGACATTGGTTTCGCTGCGCGACACGACCAAGACGACCAAGTACGTCTCTGCCAATCTGCTCGATGTGAAGACCGGCAAGCCGCTCTTTGATCCGTATGTGATCAAGGATTACGGCAATATGCGTATTGGCGTCATCGGACTCTTGCGTGATGCGGATTTTCCGGCCACCTCATCACTGGTGGATACCACAGTGATGAAAGTCACGCCGACTACCGAGGCCGCGCAGAAATATCTGCCGGATCTGATGCGCAAGACCGACGCGGTTATTCTGCTGTGTGAATTGCCGACCGATGATATCGATTCGCTGGTCAAGCAATTCCCGGACATTGACATCGTGATTTCCACCGGCGCTCTGCGCACGGGAGAAACTACGACGACTATTGGTAAGAAGACGCGTCTCCTCGGAACTGGATCGTCCGGCTACAACGGACACTACGCGACGCTTGAATTTAAGCCTGCGTGGGGCGACTCTGTTGCTTTCGCGGACTTCAAAGATGCGTTGCTGGATTCTTATGACATGCCCGGCGAATGGTCCGAAAGACTTGCCAAATTTGAAGGCAAGTCCGGAGCTACCATTCAGCCCAGCCAGAGCGGCGTGAAGGTTTCACCCGGCAATGCGCCGTCGCTTTCGCCATCCAGCAAGGATCCCGCTTCAACGACCAAAGACCCTCATGTGGGGCACAATCACGGATAGGGTTCTCTCCCGTTAGGAAAAGAGCGGCGAGAGGCCGCTCTTTTCTTTACAATAACAGGAGATGAACGATGCTACGTGGTACAGGTGGGTTCCGATTTACGTTGCGCTTTCTGTTGCTTCTTATACTGGGGAGCACGGGTCTTTCACTGCTAAGCGGCGGTTGCACCCCCGCGCCTGCTGAAGGCAAGCTTCAAGTGATGTTTACAGGGAACATCCGCGGGAACGTGTCACCGTGCGGCTGTAAGGTAAGCAAAGGCGGGGTGGCGCGGCTGGCGTCATTCGTCCAGCGACACACAGACCCGACGGCCAATTGGCTGATGGTGGATGCAGGGAATTTCGTGGATCGTGCCGGTGCCAAAGGCGGATGCTCGGACAAGTGTCAATTCCTTGTGACGAGTTACGAAGGCCTGAAGTACGATGTTCTGAATGTTGCCCGTCAGGAGATTTCGATGGGCTACGAAACACTGGTTGCGATGCGTGACACGGTGAAGTCCGTTGACTTTGTCTCGGCAAACCTCGTGGATGCGGCTACCAATCGTCCGTTGTTCAAGCCGTATGTGATCAAAGACTACGGCAATATGAAAGTCGGTATCATTGGCTTGGTGCGGGATGCTGACTTCCCTGCAACGTCTTCGCTGATAGACACAACCAGGTTTCGTGTGACCAGCACAAAGGCGGCAGCGGACCGTTACTTACCGGAAGTTGCAAAGAAAGCCAACGCGATCGTCTTACTCTGCGAACTCTCATCGGACGATTTGGATACACTCATTAGTTCGCATCCCGAAATTGACTTTGTCATTTCCACCGGCGCATTGCGAACAGGCGAGACCATGACGACCATCGGTAAGACACGCGTTGTTGGAACCGGTTCGTCAGGGTATAATGGCCACTACGCGATGATCGAGTTCAACCCCTCTTGGGGCGACTCCGCCGGCTACGTTGACTTCAAAGACGCCTTGACGGATGTTTACGAGCAGGAAGGCGAATGGTCAACCAAGCTTGCGGCTTTCGAAGAGCGCACAGGCACAGGCAAACGCCAGCAAAATGCAGGTTCGACGCCTATGACTGGAGCAGGGATTCCCAACACACTTTCGCCGGACGCTCTGCAGAAGAAGGCGACAATAAGTTCTCACGGTTAACTCAAGTTCATAGCAGAATGAATCAACGGATTCGGCCCATGCTGAAGGGCGGGGCGGTGACGGGTATGTTGTTGCTGGTCGGGCTGCTTGGCCTTTCGCTCGGTCATGCGGCGGACAAGCAGGCTTCGAAAGCTCAGAAAGCGCGCGTCATCTACTCAGGGCAGTTTAAAGGCCACGTCGAACCCTGCGGTTGAGGCTCGCGTAAAGGCGGGCTGGCCCGGAGGGCTACCTTTATTCATAACAGC
Source organism: bacterium (assembly GCA_023382385.1). Classification (NCBI taxonomy): domain Bacteria; species bacterium. The sequence goes on from JAHDVH010000005.1 coordinate 3,349, forward strand.
CGCTCTGACACTCTCGCGATTGTCACGGTGGATGCTGGAAATTTCGCGACTCTTGCGATCGACAAGGAGTTCGAGCCGCGACGTGACCTTTTGTTCTCTTTTTACAAGGAACAAAACTACGACGCGATAACCTTGGGACCGCAGGAAATGAACTCTTCGCTGTCGGTTTGGAAGCAGGCGAGCCAGGATGGGTTGCCCATCGTTTGCGCAAACCTGTTCGAAGGTAAACGCTCCAAGAAGCCGGTCTTCGACGCATACCGTTGGACCGAGCGTGCGGGTGTGCGCATGGCTGTCGTCGGGCTTATCATGGAGCGATCTGTTGCGAACAGCCCCGACTCGGCGGAAGTGCGCGTCGAATCACCCTATAAGATCCAGAAGCTGATGCGGAAAGTGTTGAAGCGTTCCGATTACGTCACCCTGATTGGCGACTTTACGGTCAAGGAAGCTGACTCCCTCGCTCAGACCTATCCGGAAGTTAATCTGATTGTTTCATCGAATCCGACGCTTTCGAATTACTTCACCGTCGGCACGACTGTCGTCGCACCTTGCGGAGCAAAAGGATACTACGGTGAGTACATCGAGACTTCCGTGGCGCGCAGTGACTCGGCCAGATACGAGAAGGTACGCGAGACTCTCGATACCAAGATCCCCGCGGACACGCTTTATGAGAAGCGAGTTTCGCAGTCGGGAATCCTTCCGCGCAAGTAGTTTTTGAAGCGAATCCTCAACCACAAATGATGGCAAACGGAAACATGATGTTGCGTATTGCGACGACTATCCTGCTGGTGTTGGTGACCCTGAACAGCGTGATGGCGCGCGAAGTTATCAAGGGCCGCGAAGTCTACTTTGATACGGAAAACACCGAAGAGCGCGACAACGAAATGGGGAATCCGTTCACCATTCTTGTCTTCTTCTTTAACAACAAACCCGTGTTGGATCGCACCGGAGCTCCCCACGATCATGGACATTTGATTCAAGTCATAGCAGATGGTGGAAACGGGATTCAGGACCCGCCCAATCCCGACGGAACTCCTGGCGGCGATGACTCGCTGGCCTGGGGCAACTTCAATCAACTCTACCTCGGCGGCCACGAATATCCCCCGCAAATGGAGGGGAAAACGGGTCTGTTCAGTTCCGGCAAGTACTTCATTCCATACGTGGATGATGGGGTATATTATTTGCGTTTATGGGAAGGTGGAGATTCGAAAAAAGCTCCGTACTATCAGGACTCAAGTGAATATGTTTCGACCATTGGTGATCAGGGCGGGGGAATGCTGCGCGTATCCTCTCGTGTCTACAAATCCCCCGAAGATGTGGAATGGACGTTTGGACCGGCTAAGCCGCGACCCAAGAAATAGCGTTCGACCTTTTGGAAGATTGTCAGCCTTGTTCGGGGATCGTCCACTACTGCAAGCCGGGCGAGCCCCGTTACTTTTGCAACGGGGGACCAGTTTGTGTTAAGGCTCTTGGTGACATTAGCTTGTCTTACGCCCGTCGCTTTCGCCAGTTGGGTGCAAATCGGCTTTCTCACGAACGAATCCCCGCAATCGGTGTCACTGCAAGTCGAATCCCTACCTGAAGCCCGCCAGTTTGAACTTCGGGAAGCTGGGGACGCACAGCGGTCTTGCTGGTTGAGTCCGCCGATTTTCTTTGAGGGGCGCGGCGAGCAGGATTGCATCGTAGCTTGGAAGCAGGCCGGCGTGGCACATGAACGACGCTTTACGCTGCGTGCTGATTCCCCGATGCAACTGCTCTTGGTGGAGGAAACGCATGCTGACCTCAAGCGCGCGGTTGAACAGCCCTTTGATGTCCAACTGGAATTGGCTCCCAATCCGTTCAACGTCATGGCAACTCTGTCATTAACTCTGCCCGAGGCCGCCCATGCCGACTTAAAGGTCTATGACGTGCTGGGCCGCCGGGTTTCGGATCTCTTTGACCAGCCTCTTTCCGCAGGCAGTCACCGCTGGACTATTGACGGCTCGACATGGGCCAGCGGGACCTATTTCCTCTCTTATCGCCTCTCGCCCGGCCCGTCCGGGGTCCGCCGCCTGCTACTGCTGAAGTAGTTTCCCCTCTCAACTCTGTTTCTTTATTGCGGCTTATAGTCAAGCTCCGTAGATTAGGGAGCCCATGTCCATTCTGATCGGCATCGCCGGTGGCTCCGCCAGCGGCAAGACGACGCTGGCTCACGGTCTCATGCACGCAATGGGTCCGGATCGCGTGCTCTGGCTCCTGCAGGACAGCTACTACCGCGAATTACGTGGTATGAGCTTTGACGAGCGTTGCCTGTATAACTTCGATCATCCCAGCGCCTTCGAAACCGATTTGCTCTGCCGCCACTTGGATGAGCTGCTTGCGGGCAGACCCATCGAACTACCCGAATACGATTACTGCACACACATGCGGAAGCCGGCAGGCCAACATGTCGAACCGCGCGAAATTATCCTGCTCGATGGAATCCTCGTCCTGCACGAACCTGATTTGCGGAAGCGAATGAGTCTGAAAGTGTTCGTCGAGTGTCCAGCTGATGTGAGACTGGCGCGCCGCATCGAGCGCGACGTCGTTTTCCGTGCTCGCGCAAAGCACGACGTCATTCGCCAATTCAACGACCACGTCGAACCCATGCACCGGCAGTTCGTCGAGCCTTCCAAGTCGTTCGCCGACATCGTAATTCCCTTTGGTGCCGAGATACCTTCGGTAACACAGATGGTCGCGGAGCGAATTCAATCTTCTGCACAGGCGGACGCGCAACGTTCCTGAAAACTCTCCTTTGTTGATCCATGCACCACTTTCCCCACAATACCGGCTGGATTGAAGTTATCTGCGGACCGATGTTCTCCGGCAAGACGGAGGAATTGATTCGCCGGTTGGTGCGCGCTCAGATTGCCAAACTGCGCGTTGAGATATTCAAGCCGCTGATTGACAACCGATACTCTCGGGACGAAATCGTCAGTCATTCGCGGCTGACAATCCCATCGCAGCTGGTCAAGTCACCGTGGGAGATCTTTGAACTCGCGCAGGATGCCGACGTGATCGGCATTGACGAAGCGCAATTCCTCGGGAACGAATTGATCGAAGTCGTGCAGAAGCTCGCCGATCAGAACAAACGAGTCATCTGCGCGGGGCTGGATACCGATTATCGCGGCGTTCCGTTCGATCCGATTCCTCAACTGCTCGCAATCGCCGAATACATAGATAAGACGCTCGCCATTTGTGTGCGCTGCGGAAATCCCGCCAAGCACACACAGCGCGTGGTCGCGTCACGGGAGCTCGTCTTAGTCGGTGCGCAAGACGCCTACGAACCGCGCTGCCGCAATTGTTTTGTCCCTCCCGATCCTGCTCAAGAAACGGCTGTGCAGGAGCAACTCCCTCTCTCCTCAAAGCAAGGATAACCTTTGGAACGTCTCCAATCCTTGATCGCGATTCCGATTCTGCTTGGTCTCGCGTGGCTGCTGTCATCCGACCGCAAAAATTTCCCGTGGCGTGTGGTGATTTGGGGTACGGGCCTGCAAATCGTCTTTGCGGTCTTGATTCTCTGGACGCCGTGGGGCCGCAATGTGTTCAGCGCGTTAGGCGACGGTGTGTCGAAATTTCTCGGATATACACTCGAAGGATCATCGTTCCTGTTCGGCAACATGGTCAAACAGGAGTATCAGGAAACTTTCGGATTCCAGTTCGCTTTTGCGATCCTGCCGACCATCATTTTCTTCGGATCGTTCATGGGCATCCTCTATCACTTCGGCATCGTGCAACGTGTGGTGCGTGGACTGGCATGGGTGATGACGCGATCGATGGGAACGTCCGGAGCGGAATCTCTTTCGGCGGCGGGCAATATCTTCTTGGGCCAGACAGAGTCACCCTTGTTGATTCGACCCTTCCTGAAAACGGTCACGCGCAGTGAACTGAATGCCATCATGGTTGGCGGGTTCGCCACCGTTGCGGGCGGCGTCATGGCGGGGTATATTCTGCTCGGAGTTCCGGCAAAACATCTGCTCGCGGCGTCGGTCATGGCCGCGCCCGGCGCTTTGATCTTTGCCAAAATCTTTCTTCCGGAGCGCGAACAGCCGGCAACGGCAGGGCAGCTCCACATGCCCGAGATGCCCAAGCAGGCGAATGTTATTGATGCTGCGGCAAGCGGTGCGCGCGACGGACTCGGCCTCGCGGTGAACGTCGGGGCCATGCTGCTCGCATTCATTGCTCTCATTGCTGTCTTAAACGCTATCTTGGGGCTGATTTCCGGCTGGTTTGCAGGAGTAGGGATGATGTGGTTCCCGGAAAGTTTGCGCGAGATCTTCTCCTACGTGCTCTGGCCGATTGGTTTCATTCTCGGCGTGCCTGTCTCGGAGTGCAAGGACTTCGCCTATCTTATCGGCACGAAGATCTCGATCAATGAGTTTGTGGCCTATGTCGAGTTATCAAACTTGATGAAGGAAGGCGTGCTGTCTCCCCGCACGATCATGCTCGCGTCATATGCGCTGTGCGGATTCGCGAATTTCTCCTCAATCGGCATCCAAATCGGCGGTATCGGAAGCCTTGCTCCGGAGCGACGCAAGGATCTTGCGGAATTGGGCATGCGGGCGATGATAGCCGGAACGATGGTCAGCCTGCAGACGGCGGCCATTGCCGGAGTGCTGTCGGCAAGCTGACATGAAAAAGTCCGCGCAAAGCGCGGACTTCTCTTTCGCACACCCGATAATTAAACTCAGCGGCTCTCCTTGTGCGGCAGGTGTTTGCCGTGCGGGTGTTCGGGAAGACTCTCGATGATCTCACGTGCCTTTACGACGGCGTCGTCAAACGTCGGCGGTAGATTCTCAGCACCGAACAGTTCGATAAGCCCCGCACGCTCCAGCGCATCGCGCGGCTGTTTGTTCAGACCGCTGATAAGAAATGCCGTTCCGTGCTTTCGCGAGTCGTTGAAGACTTCGATCAGTGCCTGCATACCTGAACTATCAATGACGGGCACTTTACGCATCCGGATAATTCTGACCTTCGGCGCGCGCGCGACGATGTTCATCGCTTCTCGAAACTTGTAGACTGCGCCGAAGAAGAACGGTCCGTTGATTTCATAGACTTGCACTCCAGCTGGAATGGCAGAGCGGTCCAGAACGTCCAACTCCTCTGTGGGGGTCGGTTCGCGCATCTCGCTTGTAAAGATTTCTATTTCAGTGGCGCCGGACATCCGCTTCATGAACAGGAAAACTGCCATCAGCATCCCCACCTCGATCGCGACGGTTAGATCGAGGATGACGGTCAGCGAAAGCGTTGAGAGCAGCACCGCCACGTCACTCTTCGGTCCGCGCAGCATGGCGCGAAACGAGTGCCACTCGAACATATTGTAGGCGACGACGACCAGAATTGCCGCCAACGCTGCCAGCGGAATCATCTTTGCAAGTCCGCCGAACACGAGCATCAGCAGCAAGAGCGCAAGAGCGTGCACAATGCCTGCAACCGGCGTGCGGCCTCCGTTGCGCACGTTGGTCGCCGTCCGCGCAATTGCTCCCGTCACAGGCAATCCGCCGAACACGGAGCTGCCGATGTTCGCGACACCCTGTGCAACCAGCTCCATATTAGAGCGGTGCCGCCCGCCCACCATGCCGTCTGCAACGACTGCCGAAAGCAGAGATTCGATGGCCACCAGCACGGCAATCGTCATCGCCGGCGGAACCAGCCTGCGCACTTCTGCGAACGTCAGGTCAGGCACCTGCGGCATCGGCAGCATCGAGGGGATGTCTCCAAACCGCGAACCGATCGTTTCGACGGGCAGGTGCAGCAACTGAGCGGCGGCCGTGGCGCCGACAAGCACAACTAACGAGCCAGGAATCGTCCGCATCAGTCTTGGCCACACCAGCAGCACAACAACTGATGCAACTCCAATCACTACGGCAGAGGGGTTGATCGTGTCCGCAGCGCGAGCCAGTGAGAAAAGCTTCTCAATAAAGTTCGCAGTTTGTCCTTCCAGCGTCATCCCAGTGAAGTCGGCGATCTGCGAAACGAAGATGATCATGGCGATTCCGCTGGTGAAGCCTGTCACCACCGGCAGCGGGATAAACTTGATGACGGAACCGAGCTTGAAACGCCCGAATAAGATCAGCAGGATTCCGGCAAGAAACGTCGAGACGATTAGTCCGTCCAATCCGTACTCTGCAACGATGCTGAACACGATGACGACGAATGCTCCGGCCGGACCCCCGATTTGCACACGGCTTCCGCCCAGAAACGACACAATGAATCCGCCAATGACACCCGCAATCAGCCCCCGTTCGGGCGATACGCCCGAGGCGATGGCGAAGGCGATGCACAACGGCAACGCAACGACGCCGACGATGAGTCCGGCTACAAAGTCCCTGCTGAATTGCTGCCGGTCGTAGTTCCGGAGAGTGGTGAAAAGTTTAGGCTTCAACATAATGCCGCAAGATACAAAATCCCAAACGACAATTCAATACACTCGCGCCTATCTGTCGCTGTTTCTGGTTGCCGCTCTCTGGCTTGGCTGTCGGCACACTGCGCCGGACACGATCCCTCCGTTTCGCGAAACACCCGTTCAGAAATCAGACATCGTGGTTGAAGACGGGGACACTTTCCTCTGGAAAACTCAGCGCATACGCATGCTGGGCATTGACTGTGCCGAAATCAGCTCGCCTTTCCATAACGGCAATCAGGAGCCTTGGGGTTCATTAGCCACCGAGTTCCTGCGCGAACAGATTGCAAAAGCGAATAAACTCTCGATCATCCGTATTGAACAGCCCGACCGCTATGGTCGCTGGCTGGCCTATCTGTTTGCCGACGGCGAGAATGTCAATGCACGCGTCATCAGTGCGGGCTTGGCATATGAAACGGTTTCGCAGTATGGAAAACAAGGTCTGGACCGTTATGCCGAGCAATGTCTTGCTGCTTCACGGACCGCGCCAAAACCGTCGTTTGAACCTCCACACGAATTCAGAAAACGTAATCGCAAGAATTAACGTATGCGTAACCGTCAGTTCGCGCGCGAGCGCATGTTGCAGTTCGAGACAGATATTGAGAAGATGGCAGGGAAACTAAATGGCTCTGCGGATGTCGCCGTTATCCTCGGATCGGGACTCGGCGGCTTCGCCGATGAACTTGCAGAGCCTCGCTCCTTTCTGACGAGCGAACTCTCGGGTTATCCCGTCTCCACAGTTGCGGGTCATGCGGGTCGCATCGTGTTCGGGAAGATCGGCCGTGTCAAAGTGATGGCCTTTCAGGGACGCGTGCACATGTATGAAGGCTACTCTCCGGAACAGGTCGCAGTGCCCGTGCGCCTGGCCTTTGCCAAAGGCGCGCGCACGCTGCTTGTAACCAATGCATCGGGAGGCGTGAGCCGCAGATTTCGCGCAGGCGATTTGATGCTCATTGATGACCACATCAATCTGCAGTTCCGCAATCCGTTACGCGGACCGCAGGCCGTGAACGAATCCAGATGGCCGGACATGTGCCACTGCTATGATCCCGAACTGAAGCTGCTTGCTGAACGCGTTGCTCAGGAACAGAAGATAGAATTGAAGCGTGGAACTCTTGCGGCGCTGCTCGGCCCCACCTATGAGACTCCTGCCGAAGTGCAGATGCTCGCTCGGCTGGGTGCGGATGGTGTCTGTATGTCGACCGTCCCGGAAGTCATTGCCGCAAGCGCGTTGGGAATGCGAGTTCTCGGTATCTCGTGTGTGACCAACGCCGCCGCGGGCGGCGGAGAAAAACTCGCTCATGAAGATGTCATCTTGACTGCAAACCGCGCCAAAGAGAAATTTCAGGAATTGTTGCGCGGAGTGCTTATCAGTCTGAAGCCTGAATGAAAACCCGTCTGCTTACACTCTCGTTGCTCGGTTTGCTTACGTGGTGCAAAGTCTCGCTTGCGCAGTCTGACTATTCCCCGGGCGATTGGCAGAGCTACCGCGATTGCCGCGGCGCGCGTGCTATGGACGTCAATCCGCACGAGCTTTTTGTCGCGACGGGCGGCGGCGTGCTGACCTTTCAACTCAGTCGCAATCGTTGGGAAGCCCCGCAGGTGATGGGCTACGGCGCCTTCGAAGCCGTTCCGATTGACGACGCCATCCTTCTCCTCTATGATGAGCGCTACAATCACGTTTGGGTCGCCACTCGTGACCAATTGCTGAAATGGCAGCGCGGATTCGACCGCTGGGAAATTGCCGCAAGAAATGTTTGGATGCACGGCGAACGGCCCGTGAACATCGGTGTGGGCGGTCAATCACTCTATGTCGAAACGATTCCCGATCAGGTTTTCGAGCAGCTCTTCACGCAGAATCCGCCGCTTCCCGATCCTGAATGGAGAGCCTTCGTTCGCCGCTACAGGGGAGATCGCAGTACAGGAAATCTCTTTCTCGACATGATTCAGGACCCCGAAGAGATGGATCAGATCCGGTGGCGCGGTCTGCGCAGTAAGCTCCGCATTCCCGACAGCGCCTATCCTCCGGGTGTCCTCGCACAGCTTCCTGCGGGATTTCCCTACGTCATGCCCCCTCGCCCATATACATGGTACAGCGACGGAACACTCTATGATCCGCGCGGCCGCAGCTTTCCTGTGACAGACTGGCTGCTGGATAGCTGGGGCAACTTCTGGAGTACGCATTGGGGTGCGGGCGTTCTGAAGTCCGATCTGCGTGCGTTGCGTTCTGTGCAATTGTTGGCCGGTCCCGCCGGAAACGATGTCAAAGCCTTGCTCTTTCTTGAGCAGGGGCTGTGGATTGGCGGGGCGAACGACGGTGACTTTCTCGGTGTCTCCTTCTTGGAAGGGTACGGGAATAGTTGGAGCTACGTCGAGCGACGTGATGACAGCCAGATTCGTTCAACCAATGTCTCTGACTTGGTCTCTGCGGGCGACCGTATCTGGTTCGCCACGATGGATGGTCTGTTGAGTTACCAGCCGCGCAAGAAACAATGGAAGCGATTCGATGTGCAGGACAATCTGCATGCGCAGCAAGTCACTGCACTGGCCGTGCGCGGCACAGAACTCTGGATCGGAACGCACGATGGGCTTTCTGTTCTCGATACTCGCGGCGACCAGATCACTCGCATTCCTTCCGATGGATTCGCGCTCTCCGGCATCCTCGACTTGGTTGTTCACGATTCACTCCTCTATGTGGGAACTGAGGGCGGTCTGACTCAAGTCAATGCTCGTACACACGAGGTCACGAGACTTCCTCTCGATCCCGGACTGTTGAACCTCCCTGTTAGCAGTCTCTCTCTTTTGAATAACGACCTTTGGCTGGCAACGCCGGAGGGCATCATGCGCCGCACAGCTTCCGGCGAGACAAAATCATGGCTGTCTGAGGTCTGGATGAAGAACGCGGTGCCCACATGCGTCGATGCCTCGAATCCGTTTATCTGGGTTGGTACGGAAGCGGGATTCTTCCGCTTCGATCCCTCCCGTGAGGCATGGGAGCACTACACGCGCCGCGACGGACTCGTAGACGACTACGTGCAGGTCATTAAAGAGGATCGCGGTGACCTGTGGATTGGAACCCGAGGCGGTTTGACGCGTTATTATTATAGTAGACCCGGAGCAGTTAGATAGAACCCAGGAAGGGGCGCAGCAGCCATGTTTGGGCCGGTACGTGAAGGAACTTTCTATTTCAGCCGTAGGGACTTTGATCAAGGCAAGGGTGTGAAAGTGTGGTATCTCGGTGAGGGCGTCAAGCGCGGTTGGCAGGTAACTCCGTGGCGTGATGGCAAGGCGGAGGGCATGACCTTCCCGCTTACGCCGGATATCTGGGATTACTTGTACAGCGAAGAAGAGCTCTCCGCAGGCCGAAGTCGCAAATCCGGGGAACATTCCCGGGAGCACATGGGGTATACAAAGTAGATAGTATGGAAAACCGTTGGCTCCGAATGAAGTGCGTCATGTTCGAAACAAGGGGTTTGGCAGAGGTCACGTTGTCGTCTTGGAGCGGCAATCGGCATGCTCTGTCCCATAAACGTCGCATTCCTCACTTTGACTGACGGTTTCCGGTTCGCACTCGCAAGCAGTACCGGACGCCCGGTGGTCGAGTTAGACTGCCGGGCGTTTCCTATTCAGCGGCTGATCGGTAGCTAATTGGAGGTGTGGATAACTTCCATTTCTGCGCAAATTCTTACGAGTCGAAAGGATAGGTGGGTTAATTCAATTTAGCGACTTGGCTTACGCCGTCCCTCTGTTGGCCTCGGACTACCGTGCCTCCCCCGACGAATGCGTGGGAATGCCCGCATTCCCCGAGAGCGGCAAAGTATTTGCTGATTCTTCAACAACCAACATGAGAGTCTTGCATGTTGCCGGCTTGAAACCTTCAAGTGTCTTAGAATCCGCCTCTTGCAATTCAAGGTGCGGATACCTAAATTGGAATCGCACTCGTTTGTTCAGTGGCTGGTGACGGCCAAGAATTGAGGAACACATGCAGAATAAATTCTCCCTGCGCGTTCAACAGGTAATCCAGTACTCCCGGGAGGAAGCGCTTCGCTTGGGCCATGACTTCATTGGCACCGAGCACTTGCTTCTGGGAATCATCCGCCTCGGCGATGGCTTGGCGGTTCAAATCCTGCACAACCTCGGTTGTGACTTGGATGAACTCCGCGAGTCCGTCGAAGAGATGGTGGATACCACGCGCGGGTCGATGAAGATTGGGAACATTCCCTTCACCAAGCGTGCTGAGAAAGTTCTCAAGCTATCCTATATTGAAGGAAAGAGCTACTCGTCAGATATTATCGGGACCGAGCATTTGCTGTTGGCTCTTCTCAAGGAAGAGGATTCGATGGCTGCTCAGGTGCTGCACGGTTTCAATGTCACCTACGAGAATGTCAAAGGTGAGTTGGACAATCTCCTGCGCGGCAGCGGACAGCAGGCTCCGCAGGCTCCGCAAGAGAAGACCAAGACTCCGAACCTCGACCACTTCTCGCGCGACCTGACCAAACTCGCTCGCGAAAACAAACTCGACCCGATTATCGGGCGCGACATGGAGATCGAGCGCGTCGCGCAGATCCTCTCGCGCCGCAAGAAGAATAATCCCGTGCTGATCGGCGAACCCGGTGTCGGTAAAACCGCCATCGCCGAGGGCCTCGCCCTGCGCATCGTTCAGCAACGCGTTTCGCCGATTCTTTACGGCAAGCGCGTGGTCGCTCTTGACTTGGGTTCCATCGTCGCTGGCACGAAGTATCGTGGACAGTTTGAAGAGCGAATCAAGTCCATCATGCAGGAGATCGAGAAGAGTCCGGACATCATTCTCTTTATTGACGAGTTGCATACCATCGTGGGTGCGGGCAGCGCGTCAGGATCGCTCGACGCTTCGAACATGTTCAAGCCGGCGTTGGCTCGCGGTGAATTGCAGTGTATCGGTGCGACCACGTTGAATGAATACCGTCAGTCCATCGAGAAGGACGGCGCGCTTGAACGCCGCTTCCAGAAAGTGATGGTCGATCCGCCTTCCGTCGAGGATACGATTCAAATTCTGCTCGGTCTGCGCGAAAAGTATGAAGAGCATCACGGCGTGAAATTCACGGATGAAGCCGTCGAATCCGCCGTGCACCTCTCTGATCGCTACGTCACGGACCGCTTCCTTCCCGACAAGGCTATCGACGTCATCGATGAAACCGGCTCGTCCGTTCGCATCTCGCACATTGTGATTCCTGACAAGATTCTGGAAATTGAAAAGCAGATAGACAACGTCAAGCACGAGAAGGAAGATCTTGTCAAGCGGCAGGAGTATGAAAAGGCCGCGATGCTGCGCGACAAGAAAATCAAGCTCGAAACGATGCTCCGCGAGGAGAAGGAACGGTGGGAGCGCAGCGAAGCCCGTCCGACTCTTGTCGTGACTCCCGAGGAAATCGCCGCAACCGTCGCTCGCATGACGGGCATTCCGGTCACGCGGGTCGCCGCGGGTGAAGGCGAACGTCTGCTGAAGATTGCCGAGTCGCTCTCCAAGAAGATTGTCGGACAGAACGAAGCGCTCGAAGTGATTGCCAAAGCGCTCCGCCGCGCGCGGTCTGGCCTCAAAAGTCCCACGCGTCCCATCGGCAGCTTCATGTTCTTGGGTTCGCCAGGTGTCGGTAAGACTGAACTCGCGCACGCGCTCGCGGACTATCTCTTCAATGATCCCGAATCGCTGATTCGCATTGACATGAGCGAGTATAGCGAAAAGTTTAACGTCTCGCGTTTGATCGGCGCGCCTCCCGGTTATGTCGGCTATGATGAAGGCGGCCAGTTAACGGAAAAGGTTCGTCGCAAACCGTATAGCGTGGTGCTGCTCGACGAAGTGGAAAAGGCACACCCGGAAGTCTTCAACGTTCTGCTGCAGGTGCTCGATCACGGTGAATTGACGGACGGCACGGGACAGAAGGTGGACTTCCGCAATACAATCTTGATTCTCACGTCGAATCTCGGTACGCGCGAAGCGGCCAAGTCGATGGAGTTCGGGTTCGGTGGCGTGAAAGTTGAGTCGCACGACAAGATGTCCGGCAAGATGATGGACGAAGTCAAGCAGCTCTTCCGTCCCGAGTTCTTGAATCGTCTCGATGAAATAATCGTCTTCAACATGCTCAGCCGTGAAGCGATCGACATCATCCTGTCAAAGCACATCGAAGATCTCAACAGACGGTTGCTGGATCGCTCGTTGACCGTACAGCTGACGGCTAAGGCCCGCGAATACCTGATTGACAAAGGCTATAAGCCGGAAATCGGGGCGCGTTTGATGCGTCGTACGGTGGAGAAATTCGTCGAAGATCCGCTGGCCGAAGAAATCCTGCGTGAGCGTTTTCACGAAGGCTCGACTGTGCAAATTACCATGAAGGGCGACGAACTCACCTTCCGTGAGTTCAAGGAAAAAATCCCTGAAGAATCCGCTGACGCCGAATAGGTGATTAATGTTTGTAAGTGTAAGGGCGGCCTCTGGCCGCCCTTCTTGTTTTGGAAACCTCGGTTTCCTCTGCTGAAACACACATCTGCCCCTATTCAATACGTTTGGATTGGTCAGAAGAGTAACGAGGCATAAAAAGGAACGAACAGGAACATTGTCACGCAGTGGTGTGGGTTCGCAAAGATGCACTGCGGTAGAAAACAGGTTTGTAGATAAATATAGCCGGATTTCGCTCTTTTGGAGGTTGCTATGAGGTGTGTTATCTTATAATGCCCTTCCTTCACACCTCGACGCGAGGCGGTCCCATGAAATCAAGGCTACTCTTTCTTCCCGCAGCATTGCTGCTCTTCACGCTGTCTGCTGCAGCCGTCCCCACAACCTTGAACGACTTCTTCCTGCCCGGCTCTCAACCGAATCAATCGGGAAACTTCCGTCCGCCAAGTCAGTGCGATAACTGTCACGCCGGATTCGGATTGAACATCGAACAGCATTTCAATTGGAGCGGCAGCATGATGGCGCAGGCTGCGCGCGATCCGCTCTACTTTGCAACGGTGGACATTGCCAATCAGGATGCTCCCAACTCCGGAGACCTGTGCATTCGTTGTCACTCTCCGGTTGGCTGGCTCGGCGGGCACTCTGTGCCGACGGATGGTTCGGCTCTTTCGGGCACTGACTTGGATGGTGTGCAATGTCACTACTGTCACAAATCCGTTCAACCTTCGCCAATCGGCGTGAACCCGTGGCCTGCCGATCCGATTTACACATCCACGACCTACGGGCCGGACCAGACGTATCTGCAAACGCTGACGCACATTCCCCCCACCACCGCCAACGGCATGTATGTTGTGAGCAACGTGGATGAGCGGCGCGGCCCGATCGCTGCGGCAGGTTCACCGCACGCCTTTCTTTATTCGCCGTTTCATCTTTCATCGGGCATCTGTGGAACCTGTCATGACGTGAGCAACCCCGTGTTCACAAAGAACGCGTTCGGTCAATACGTTCCCAATGCCTTCAATGCTCCGGCTCCGAGCTTCGACTTGCGGACGATGTTTCCGGTCGAGCGCACCTACAGCGAGTGGCTCGTCAGTGACTACAACTCGGTGACCGGAGTCTATGCTCCCGAATTCGGCACGGACAACGGCTATGTGTCCACCTGTCAGGATTGTCACATGCCGCGTTACGACGGTCGCGCCTGCAGTCAAAACGTTCCGTCGCGGGACAATCTCGGCGTGCATGATTTCACCGGTGGCAATACCATTGTCGGCAGATGGATCAAAACGCTCTTTCCCGGAGTGACGCCAAACGCCGCGCTCGATTCCGCTGTTGTGCGAGCCCGTCGCACACTGCAGAAGGCCGCAACGATTGCGATTGATGCCGAAGTGAGTGGCGGAATGGTGCACGCCAGCGTGACGGTGACGAACCAGACCGGACACAAACTTCCTTCAGGCTATCCCGAAGGCCGCAGAATCTGGATCAATCTGAAAGCCTTCAACGCTCAGCAGCAACTGATCTTTGAAAGCGGTGCCTATAATCCCGCAACAGCGGTCTTGACTCACGACGCGCAGCTGAAGGTCTATGAAGTGCATCCCGGAATCTCCCCCGGATTGGCCGGCGTCGTCGGGCATCCGGCGGGTCCGTCCTTTCATTTCGTGTTGAACGACACGATCTACATGGACAATCGCATTCCGCCGCGCGGTGCGACCAACGCCGAGTTAACGAACGTCCAGTCTCCCGTCGTGGACTATGTCTATCCAGACGGTCAATACTGGGATGTCACCGAATACGAGTTGCCGATTGAGACGGACAGCATCGTTGCGACGCTCTTCTATCAGACGACGAGCAAGGAGTATGTCGAATTCCTGCGCGACAACAACTTCACGAGCAATCGCGGCAATACGCTATATGCTCTTTGGGACTCGACCGGAAAGTCTGCTCCTGAGTTAATGGAACGGGAATTTTTCCGTGTGATTCATCCCTTGCAACCGGTGGACGACCTGACGATTTGGTTTGAAGAGGAGTCTGAAGACGAATTGCATTTCCGATTGAATTGGACTCCCGTTGCAGGCGCGACCAGCTACGAGATTCTGAGCATGGCTTCGCCGGCCGATGAGACTGGAACACTCATCGGTTCAACTCAGTCGCCTCCCTATGAGTTGTCCGAGTCATCGGCTATCACAGAGGTCAGATACTATCGCGTGCGCGCCGTGAACTGACTCTTGGGAAAACTACTTGGAAAGGCGGCCTCTGGCCGCCTTCTTCTTCTTGCACTGGAGAGGCATGCTGCTCAACTTCGCGCGGAACCGATGCACGAATTGAGCGAGAAATTGCGCACGCAAACGTTTGTTTTAAACACGGAAAGCGACTCCATTGTGGAAAATATTTTTCGCAGATTGTCCCTGACAAAAACAGTCTTAGAAACTGCGCGGCCGGCCTTGACAAGAAACCGCGTGTCTTGTATTATCTATCAAGGTCAGGCCTGACCACAGTTCAAAAACTCTGTTTGAAAAGTCAAGGGAGATCACAAATGACGAAGTCAAATCTTAACTTCAATTGGGAGGGCACTTAGCTCTCGTATTGCTGCTGGTTGCCGTGCTCGCAATAAGTGCGAATGGATGGGATGTAAAACATAGCTACACATCCACGGGTTCGCAGGAATCTTTCTTTACACCTGCCTACTCTGGCACTCATTACATCTATGTAAAAGCACCGCAAAGTGGTTCCATCACTGGCAAGATTGAACAAGCGGGCGAGTTCTATTTCCAACGGGCTCGTGCCGACGCAGCGAATGGGGATGCGGCTTGTGGACACGGCTATGTTTCTGGAACGGGCTTTTACACGACTCGTTTCTCGTCTGAATGCGCAATGGTGGGGGCAGGCTCCTCGGTCGCCATCGCTTACGATAACGGATCGACCTACTATCAGCAAGCGTGGTGCGAGCAGCAGCCCGAGAACTAGAAAACGGCGAGTTTGATGCTCATGAATCGTAGCCTAACATTCTTGTTTCTCTGGTGCACTGGCGTTAGTGCCGCTTGGTCGACGATTAGGGAAGTAAATGCGCCGGAGTCAATCAACGCCGTTGTTTCGGAGAGTTTCCCCGGCGACACCATCATTCTAAACAACGGCACTTTCCACGAGTCGGTTCAAATAGAGGAGCACGGTCTGGTTCTCGGAAGCCGCTTTGTTTTGGACAATGACTCAAGTCACATTGGCAACACGATTATTCGCGCGGGTGGTGACTCGGACTCATCAAGCTGTATCATTATAAGTCTCGCGGAAGACGATTCTGTCCGTATTATCGGTCTGTCACTTCGTTCAGGAACTGGGACTCGCTGGGCAACCGAACCCCAGCCGATTCAGGCGGGAGGTGGTATCTTCTCTTTACGATCACGGGTTAGTGTCGAGCGTTGTCAAATTGATTCGTGCAGTGCCGAGGCCGGCGGTGGTATTGCCGTTGTCCGCGAGACTCTTGGAGGTTTGGAGTCGTATCTTCACGTAAGCAACACATGCATTAAGAACTGCTTCTCAACTTATCCCGGCGGCGGGGGAATCTATGCGCGGAGCGCGGGGGTTTCCGCCTGCAGCACATTGATTGCAGAGTGTACATCGATTGCATCGGGCGGCATTCAGATGATTGACGCTCCGCTTTCTATGACGGCCTGCACAATCCGTAGCTGCAGAGGTGAAACTGGAGGAGTCTGGGTTTCGGGGCATGAAAGCCATCTGGACGGCAACGTTTTCGAACAAAACGGCGTCGTTCACACGACTGGAACGTGCCACTTGTATGGAGGTGGAAGAGTCTATGTGCGGCGTAACATCTTTCGCAACAACTCCTCCGACCATCCGGCAATCGACCTTGCCGACTTTAGTCGATTCGGTGTTCCCTTCTTCGAAGGAAATGTGCTTGAGTCTCACACAATGACTAACTATGCGGGGGCGATCTATTTGTGGGATTGCGAAGGAGACTTCTCGTACAATGTTATTCGAAACAACCATGCGCCGGGTGGAGCATCAATTTTCCCGGGCGGCAGAGGTCTGCTTCGCATACATCACAACGTGTTCTCGAGCAACAGTCAGGGTCCTACAGGCTACGGGTCAGTCATCAGTTACACGAATTCAGGAAATAGACCCGCGATTGTCGATTCGAATCTTTTCGAAGGGAATACCGGACCTGCGATTTCGTATCATCCTGATTATCCGCCGCCTCAGACTATCGACGCGAGGAACAACTGGTGGGGTCATGAATCAGGCCCCTACAATCCCGCGCTTAATCAGGATGGAACCGGCGACACTCTCTATTCAGCGCTGATCGACTTCATTCCGTGGCTGACCTTACCTCCGGACACATCCTATACGGGGATTCCGGAGCGGGATGGTGTCGGAGTAATCCCGTCCACTTGGGAACTGCTTCCGGTGTATCCCAACCCCTTCAACTCCGCTCTGCAAATCAGCATAGCAGGCTTTGCGCGGGACGACTTTGACATCTCGCTCTATGACATCCTCGGACGCAAAGTGACGAGCGTGCACTCGGGTTCGCTGTCCGGTGGAACGATCAGTTACGTACCGGGCGGGGATCTAAGCACAGGTGTCTACCTGCTTCGCGCCTCGGATTCGCACTCGCGGACGTCAATCAAAGTTCTCTACCTGAAGTAGGCGCATGACTCGCCGAACAATAGAAGGCTACCTCTGGTGGCCTTCTTCTTTATGAATGCCTCTGGAACCCCGCGTGAAAGTCCATATTTGAATAGAAGGCAACCAGTCAATCGTAACCTATTTTATACTAAATAGTTAAAAATTGACATTTTTAGCCAGAATAAACTCAAATTTTCCACAACAGAAACATTTTTTGAATCCCTGTCGTATATTCTGTAGAACCAAACAGGGAAACTACAGTCCATGACCTTACCAGCACACTCCTTCGCCCAGCATCTTGCCGCTCAATCTAAGATCCTTCAATGGCCGGGCGATGAACTATTCTATCCGCTCAAAGTAGTCGCCGAAGCCAAGCTGCCGACTCGCGCGGGCGATTTCAAGATTGTCGCTTTCTCACCCACACCCGACGGTAAAGAGCATATCGCGATGGTGCGGGGCGGCGTCAATGGGGGAGACGCTGTTCCCGTGCGCATTCATTCTGAATGTCTGACCGGGGATGTGATGGGCTCTTATCGCTGTGACTGCCGCGATCAGTTGGAAGCAGCTCTCGATTACATGGCACAGCAGGAGCGCGGCATTATCCTCTATCTGCGGCAGGAAGGGCGCGGCATCGGCTTGGTGAACAAGCTCCGTGCCTATGTGCTGCAGGAGCAGGGTCTCGATACTGTGGATGCCAACCACGCTCTCGGCTTTGACGACGACGAGCGGGACTATCGCGTGGCGGCCGAAATGCTGAAGGCGCTGGGCGTCCAATCCGTGAAACTGCTTTCCAACAATCCTAAGAAAATTGCCGGCTTGGAGCAGAACGGAATTCCCGTCACGGAACGTG
Source organism: bacterium (assembly GCA_023382385.1). NCBI lineage: Bacteria > bacterium. Next base: position 21,682 of record JAHDVH010000005.1, read on the forward strand.
TCCAGCATCAGCTGCCGTCCAACCCTCACAACCACCATTACCTCAAGACGAAAGCCGAAAAATCCGGCCACCTCTTAGAGGTCTGATGTGCCCTCGCCGGCCCGCTGGCGGGTGAATCGCTTTAGTGCAATACAATCATATACATACGCCGGCCTATGGCCGGCGTTGTCTTTTCCGGAAGATTCTAACTCCAAGCTGCCCAAATGTTTACAACATTTATTCAAAAATCACTTGACTTTTTGTAAATAATTTATTATATTAGCATCAGTTTCCAACCAAAGACTCCGGAAAGGAACCCGTCGGAACAGGCCAACCGTTCGGACCGGACCGGTTTCCAAGGTGGATTAGCACGAAATTGTCGTCTTGAGCATGTCCAAAAGTAGCTCAGACCGGGCCAAAGAAAAGGACCTCCGCGAGATGGACGACCGCATCCCGATGCACGGGCTTTCCCGTCAGAAGGTGCACCAACCCCTGCGCTTGCTCCCTCCGATTTCCACAATCTCCCTGAATACTCTTGACTCGCCATTGTTTTCACTGTATATTGCGCTTACTCCGTCAAACGCATTAGTCGCCAGACGGATGAAGCCTCGAAGCAGCTTTGGCCTTGTCGCGACGTTCTGGTTCGCCCCCCTCGTTACGATAGTTGGTATGCAGATGTTTCCGGCTTCCACTTCTTTTGGAAGTAACTGAAAAACTGAATTTTGAACTGGGGCGAACGAAGGGAGTCGGGAAATGCCGAAGAGGCTGTATGTCGGCAATCTGCCGTTTAGTGCGACCGAAGAATCTGTCCGCGCCGCCTTTAGCGCACATGGCGAGGTCCTCAACGTGGCCATGATCATGGATCGCGAGACTGGCCGTCCACGCGGTTTCGGCTTCGTGGAAATGGATGATGCCGGAGCCGATGTCGCGGTTGTTGCCATGAATGGCGCAGAATTCGGGGGCCGCACATTGCGAGTCAACGAAGCTCAGCCCCGTCCTGAAGGTGGCGGCGGATTCCGCGAACGCCGTCCGCGCCGCAATCAAGACGACATGTAGCCTGATCGAGACATTCGCACGAGCAAGCGCAGCCCATACACATTGTGTGTGGGCTGCTTATTTGTGAAACTCCACTCAAGTTTGTGACTACCACTCTCATTCTCGGCGCCGGTCCGGCTGGACTCTCTGCAGGCTTCTATCTAAGCCGTGCAGGTCACGACGTCACCTTGCTCGAAGCTGCTCCGGAACCGGGCGGTTTCGCCCGCACGTTCGCGCACGGGCCGTTCCGCTACGATGCCGGCGCGCACCGCTTCCACGACAAGGATGCCGAGATTACCCGCGACCTGCTCGAGCTGATGGGCGACGAGCTACTCAAGGTGCACGCGCCGAGTCAAATCTGCTGGCAGGGGAAATTCCTCGACTTTCCGCTCTCGCCTGCTAATCTTGCGATGAAGCTTGGGCCGCTGAAACTCATGCGCGCGAGCTTTGATTTCACGAAGGCGCGCGTTTCGGCAAAGCGCGAAGAACAAAATGACTTCGCAAGCGGCGCATACCGTCGCTACGGCAAAACGATTGCCGATGAGTTTCTGATTGGATATTCGGAAAAGCTGTGGGGAATTCCTGCGGAGCAACTGTCTCCGGCAGTCAGTGGCGGAAGGTTGAAGGGGTTGAGCGCACGCACACTGCTGACCGAACTATTGCGCGGCAAACAGAGCAAGAGTGAGCACCTTGACGGCAGCTTCTACTATCCGCGCGGCGGTTACGGCAAAATAGTTGACAGGCTGTCGGAGCGCATCGGCAGAGAGCGGATTCATACAAATTGCCGGATTCTCAAACTCCGTCATGATGCCTTGCGCATCACCGGTATTGAGCTTGCTGGAGGTTCCGTCCTGACTCCCGAGCGTGTGGTCAACTCGCTTGCTCCGTCAACAACACTTCGCCTGCTTGAACCCGCGCCTCCCCAAGCGCTTGTCGAGCTTGCCGACACTCTGAAGTTCCGCGACCTGATGCTGGTCACCGTCATGTTGGATCGCCCGCGAGTGACCCGCAATGCTTCAATCTACTTTCCGTCGCCGGAGATTCCGTTTACGCGGCTCTACGAACCGAAAAACCGCAGTATCGAACTCGCTCCGCCGAAACAGACGTGCGTAGTGGTTGAGATACCGTGCGGCTCAAGCGAGGAAATGTGGAATTTGAGCGACGACGCCCTGAAAGCTCAGGTTGTCGAGCATCTATCGGCGGTGAAACTGATTCGGCCGAATGAGGTGTTGGACAGCCGCGTGCATTGTCTGCGTGCGGCATATCCGGTGCTGGAAGTCGGAAGTGAGGAAGTCGTTGCGGAACTGCGCGACTACTTGAGTCGGTTTGTCAATCTCTACACGGTCGGGCGTGCGGGTCGGTTTGAATACACGCACGTGCACGATTTAATGCGGCAGGCGAAGGATTTGGCGAAATTGCTCAAGGTTGAGCGTGCGGAGCTTCCCGCATTCGACAGCGCGTAATCTCTAAATCCGCTCGGAATATCAGATAGGGATTGCGCGGATAGAGCTCGGCTGTTTTGTAGGTCGAGTCGCATTCGCAGGATTCTGCGAGCACGGAGTAGACGGCATCGCGCATGGGTTTGGAATGACTGTAAGTCGCAGTGACAAACCAGACGGTTCCGCTGTCCGGCAGCAAAGACGCAATCTGCGTGGTGTCTTTGGGAATCACCACGTCATGCTGAAACAGGTTGCGGTAGTAATACTCAAACGGCATCGGCGCACGCTGCGGATGGACGAGAATGTGATCGGCTGAAGCGATCTGCGGAATCAGCCACGCGACGGCCTGCCGCCACGGGTCCTTGTCGAACTTCGTATAGTAGTGATAGAGTGGCACAGCGTTGAGCACCAGAAACAGACCGATTGCAAGAATTTGCAGCGGTTTTTTTGTCTGTGCGACTATCCATCCCATCAGCAGCAGAATTGCCGCGAGAGCTGTAATAGTATAACGCATCCACAGAATGGGAGTCAGCTGCGAAACCAGCCACGGCAGGCCGAACATTCCAATCAGTAGTGCGGTGCAGACGACAAATCCGGTTCGGTGTTCCCTGATGCGCGTGCGGAAGTAGACAAGTCCGATGCTCAGGAGAAGCGAGCTTGCGAGGGCTGCAATGTACCACGCAAAGTAATGCTTCATGTAGGTCCACGGCTCGAGCAGACCGGGCCGATGAATCCACGCGGCAACGCTCCATTGGTTCTGAACTTTGCCGACAAACGACTTCAAGAAAATGTAGGCTTCAGGCAGATACGCTACGCCGATAATCAGCGCGGGACCGAAGAAGCGTTTCCACTCCTTGAACGGCACAAGCACTGCGATGATCAGCGCCTGCAGCGCAAGCAGAAACGGGCCGTAGGGATGAGTATAGAGCGAGAAGATAGTCGCGGCCAGCGTGCCGATGAGGTTGACCCGCGAATCGCGTTCGATGAGGCGCAGGAGAAACCAGACCGCCAAGAGCGATGACCAGAGCCAGAGCGTGTAGGGCCGCGCTTCCTGCGAGTAATACATGAGAAACGGATTGACCGCGGCGAACAACGCAGCAATCAGCGCGGCAGGATGACCGAAGACTCTTCTGCCCAGTAGATAGAGCGCATGAATGCTCAGCACTCCGAAGATAACGGAGGGGATGCGCATTGCAACTTCACCAACGCCGAAGAGCCTGCTCCACAGCCAGATGAACATCGCATAGGTCGGCCCTTGTGTGTCGGCGTCCCAGTCAAACAGAAACTTCATCGGCCCGTCCTTGATGCGGTGCCAGATGATGGCTTCGTCGAGCCAGAAGCTCTCCATGTTCAGCTGATACAGCCGCAACAGCAGCGCGCCGATCAGCACAAGGCCGATGGCGCGCTTTTCACTCGTCGAATATGTTGTGTTCTGATTTCCCGCCATTAAAAGCCGCGCAGGTTGCCGCCTCGATTACGTTCGATCTTGACGTCGCGGAGTTGTGGCGACTTCAGACCGATGCGCAGGAAGTAACCGGGGCTGTATCCCACAGGCGACCACGTAAACGACGCCTCCCAGCAATGCAGATCGCGGATGATGGAAACACTTGCATTCTGTGCGATCTTTCTGTCCATGTCGAAGTAGTGGCTGATGTCAAAACTCCAGCGCGGAGTCAATTGACTGTTGACGCTTGAAAACAGTGTCGTCGTTCGCGAATGGCTCAGGTAATCTCGCGCGTGGCGAATGTTGAAGCGCAAGGTGATGGGCATGTCCACAAACGTCTGCGGGCCTTCCGCTTTACGCGGTTCCTCGGCTTCCGGCAAGGGTGGCAATTCGGCATCGTAGTTTTGCGGTGCACTGCGCGGCGCGGGCGGGAGGACGCTTTGCGGATCGAACGGCACCTCTTCGGACAGCGACAGCTTGTTGCTCTTGAAGCTGAAAAGATCTGCCACCGATTCGGCGCGAATGGCAAAATCTACGGAACCGCTGGCACGCAAGAGATCCAGCGGCGCATACCACTTCGCTCCGTCGCGATCCCAGAAGAACGTATTGACCGGAGTTGTGCCGCGTCGCTCATAGAGTGAATGCACGGTCGAGAGATCAAACCCCAAGCCTTCAATCGGCCCGAACAGGTGTCCCGGAATTGAGGTGCGATAACTGCTCGAGAGGTCTCCCCACTTCAGCGAGTCCTTTTTGAAATCCACGCCCGTGGAGAAATTCGCGCTCAAAAGATCGAACTTCTTCTCTTTTCGAGCTTCCGGATCGCCGTGCTTCATCTGAAAGAGATTTCCGAGCGAGAAGCTCATTGCCTGCGAGAGACCGTTCGGTGTCGCCCCGATGAGGGAACCTTGATCAGTGCCGCGAAAGCGATCGTATCTGTATTCACGTCCGTCAGCCAGTCGTGCCGTTTCGAAATAGCCCCAAGCTTCATCCGAAAAATCGGGACGGTAACGGAAGCTGACGGTGGGCGTCATGACATGGCGGAATTGCGCGCGAATTCCGAACGGGTGGCGCGCGAGACCGTAGAGCTTGGTTGAGGCGGAGCTTCCCACGTCGAACGTCGTGCGCGTGTAGAAGCCGTTCTGATCTTCGCGGTCGAGCAGCGGCCCGGCGGGTTCATAGTGCAGCACGCGTCGTGTCCAAACATGTTTCCAATCGAGCGACGGATTCAGATTGATGTAACGCATGATGCGCGCCGTTGCCGCAAAAGCACCCTGATGCGCGGCACCGTCGCGGTGCGTAATGCCCAGACTGTCGTCACCCAGAATAACCGTAGGCAGCGCGGGTTCACCCGATATCCGCACAGGTTCGGGTCTCAGGAACTCTTCGCGAAACGTCAAACTACGGGCGAAGTCGCTCGAATAGGCGGCGTTGTAGGTCCACGTAAACGCGCGATACCACGGCACAGTTGTTTCCTTCGGCGCGCTGGCGAAGCGAATTCCCTTATCCGCTTTCTGAGCGGGGAAGAGGCGACCCTGTTTGTGCGTGAACCGAATTGCGGGCAGCGTCGCCGACCACGTCTCCTGCCGGATATTCTGCGTAAAGTTTGTGTTCACGCTCATCGTCCAGGGAGAGTTGTTCCACGACTTTGAGAGCGTGGCGTTTGAGCGCACGGTCTGGTTGAGCTGATCCTGAATCGAACCGACATCGGAGCGATAACTGGCGTCGGAAACGTAGGTGCCGGAAGCCGCGACTTGTGTGTTCTGATCGATTGTATGATTGTGATTGGCCGAAATCTGCCAGCGGCGATTGCGCGATGCGCCGCGCCGTTGCGTGTCAAAGTCGAAATCCGCATTGCCGCGCAGACGATACCGCTTGGCGTAACGATACGACGTGCCGCCGAGAATTCCGAACTCTTCGTAGTAGTCCATCGTTCCGAGCAGGTCCATGTAATCCGAGGCCGCCCAGTAGTAGCCGATGTTGCGCAGAAACCTCCCTTGCGCAGCGGACTCGCCAAAAACCGGCGTGATGAAACCGGACGTTCGCCCCTTTTGCACAGGGAAGACACCGTAGGGCAGCGCAAGAACGGGCACGTCGGCAAAATAGAGATACACTGGTTTCGCGATGACGCGCTCGCCGACTTCAATCTTGAGCACGTCGGCTCCAAAATGATAGTGCGGCGTGTCGAGTTCGCAGGTCGTGAACTCTCCATGCCGCACCGTCAGAATGTCGTCCGAAATCCGTTTGAATTGTTCGCCGTAGTATTTCCCGTCCTGATACTCCGTGCGCCCTCCTTTTACCCTCCCGATCTTACTCTTCAAATTGTAGGCGATCTCGTCACCCGTGAATTCTTCAGAGCCTTGCTTGAAGTGCGGCGGATCTATCTTGCGCACGGTATCGAGTTCGGTGCGCGCACTGTCTTTGAACACCGAGTCGTCGAGCGCCGTTGCGATCATAGTCTGGTCGTCCCAGTGCAGCAGAATGCGCCCTGCGGTCAGGACCATATCCTTGTATTCGATGCGCGCCTTGCCCTCGAGAATGGACGTGCGCGTCAGAATATCGAAGTCTATCGCATCGGCGCTGTAAGTGATCACCGTATCCAAGCCGTCCCGCCTCGCGGTCGTATCTGGCGAGGACTCCTGCGCATGAGCAAGTCCGCCAATCAATAGGGACAACAATAGATAGAAAATCACAACGCGTCAGCGCTCTGAAAGCTCCGCGGAAAATCGGCAGCGCCACGCTTCGCCGGGCTGCAACCGCAATTCCCATGAGAAGAGCAAAGCAGCGGATTGAAAGACCCGCTCGAATCCGCCCTCGGACAGCGACACACTTTCGACGGGCACACGCCACAACCGCGCAGGGATCGAAGACTCCACGTTCGCGGCGACTCCCTCATGCTCGTCGGCCAGCAGCACCCGCGAGACATCGAGATGCTCCGCGATCTCCGCGAGCGGGCGTTTCACGACGTTTGTGCCGGGCAGCGAAAGATAGTGCTTGCCGGAATTGGGGGCCATCAGGGCGAAATTCCATTCGATGCCGAACGGCCCGTAGATCTCCTGTGCGGATAAGTTGCTGACCACATAGTCCACATCCATAACCGCCTTGCCGGACTGGACACGAATAGTTTTCGACACTCGCACCGGAAGCGATCCGAGTTTGCCCGTTCTGGTGAGCGTAACTCCGTCGGTGAACATCTCGCTCAGCTCGTATTCGCCCGTCAGAAAGTCTGCGTAGTCCGCAAGTTTGCCCACGCGGAACTGGTCAATGTTTCCGTCGAAGCCGTGGAAGTGGTCGAGTAAAGATCGACGCGGCCAGCGATCAACTGTAACAAGGTGTTCGAGTCCTTCCTCCTTCTTCAGCACGAGATCGTGAATAGACTCGACCGCAGCATCGTCATTGGGCACAGACACCACCGCACGCGCCACGTCCATATGATAGGGTTCTTCGCGGCGGGTAAGCGTATTGAGCACGTTATAGCCGCTGGGTCGGAAGTCCCATTCGAATAGCGAGCCGCCCTCATCAGGTTTCAGGTAGGCGTTCATGACAGCGTTTTCGATGAGAATCTCGGTACGGCCGTCCATGTCGTGATCCACGGTGTGAACTTCCGTCCACTTCCGCCCGCGATGCAGCAGATTGTCGAGCGTGTATTCGCCCTGAATCAATTCCTTCCATACCGCATGCCGCAAGTGCGGAAGATACAGCCCGCCGAACACGCCGTGCCAGTAAGGGCAGTTGCATTGTCCTCGCAAGAGTTGTGTTTGATAGGCGGGATCGGTCTTGCGCGTTGAGAGCGAATGAAACTTGCGCGACACTCGCAGCATCTTCTTCTGCAGGTAGTTCGCTTCAGGATATTTGCTCAAGAAGCCGCGCCAGAAACCGCCCTTGACAAACGGACGGATTCGCGGCCAGTCGTCGCGTTCCTTGAGTTCATGCACGAAGTGAATGTATTTCTTGCGAGCGGCGGTCGGCAGCGTCCACTCTCCCATTTCAAAATAGGAACCCGTCGGCAGATAGGTGCGGCCTTTCGGCTGTATCCGGTCGCGTGCTTCGGACATGGTGAGCAGTTCGACGTCGCTGTCATGAGCGACGAGCGCGTCGAAAAAGCTGCGCAGCCAGCCGTCTTCGTAGATTGGCTTATACGTGCGCGGCCACAGTCCGAACTTCTCACCGTCGTCACCCATCAAAAACAGTGAGTCGGGGCGACCATCGGCCTGCTGAAAGATGTAGTCGAAGGTGGCTTCCGGCTCACGAAATGGAATCGCGTAACGCAGGGCCTGATGATTGGGGAACATCGCCAGAGGTCCGTTGTGCGAATCGGTCATGAAGTAGCCGTTCAATTCTTCCGGCAAATGACCGGCCGCCAGAAACAGATCGTCATCCATGGAGATATACTCCACTCCGGCTTCGACCAGCAGAGCCGCGAAGTCCGGTTCCCAGACGCGCTCGGGCAACCACGCGCCGCGAGGGGTGACTCCGAATCGTTTCTTCAGATAGTCGTTCATGCGCGAAAAATGTTCAAGCGCGTCATCGCGCGGAATCGCGGCCAACACCGGCTCGTAGAACGCTCCGCCGATCAACTCAATCTGGCCGCGGTCGTGCAACTTCCCGACCAGATCAAGATACTCGGGCAGATGAGCCTCGCACCACTCCAACAGACAGCCGGAAGTGTGCAGGCTCATGCGAATCTGAGGATAGTCAAGCAGAGTTTCGAGAAACGGCTGGTAACTCTTATGATTGGCGTCGGCGATGACATGATCGAAATTGCCGATTGGCTGATGATTGTGAAGCTGAAGGCAGAGATAAACTTTTGTCACGGGGTCGAGAGGTTGAAGTGCAGGTTGCAAAGGCGACGCTTAATTCGGGTATAAATAGACCGTCCGGTTGACGACAACTTCGGGGTTGCCGCTTTCCGTCGTGGAGTCAAGCTGCGAGTATTGAAAGTCTGCGAATTCTTCAGTGGACTGGCCGTAGCCTTCGCTTTCCACATGATAGAAAATGCGAACGTCTTCTGAGATACCTTCCCAAACTTTGACATTTCCGTTGGTGTGGCGGCATGCAGTGTCCCTCTGATCTGATGTTCCGGCATAGCTCCAGATAACATGAGCACACGACTGCAGCAGCCCGTCGGTCCGCGATCCGTCTCGTACAGAGACATTGAGAATCCACACCGGCCCCGTGAATTCCTCGTTGTCGTCGTCTTTCTTACAGCCGGATGCGGCAAGGCTCAGGATCAGCAATCCCAAAGTGAATCGAATCATAATCGGCCCCCTACTACGTTGACTGTTCAAACCAAAGTGCGGCTGCTCCGAGCATGCCGGCAAAGTAGCCGAGCTGGCCGGGCAGAATGTGCAGGTATTCCGTATGCGGCGGCAGAGCACGCGCAGTGAGATAGTGTTTGAAGCGTTCGAAAAAGTAATCTGCGCCATGAATCGTTCCGCCACCTAAAACGATGGCTTCGGGATTCAGTAAATGTACCCATGTTGCTGCGGCTTCGGCGAGTCGCTGAGCAAGCACATCGTGTATTTCGCGCGCGCGAAGATCGCCCTGCTCTGCCAACTCCGTGATGCGTCGCGGAGTGGGAAACTCGCCCGTCTTGAATCGATCGTCCACAAGCTGATCGAACGCCGTTCTGCCGACAAAGGCTTCCAGGACGCCCGCTCGGCCAAGCACTTCCGGGCCATCCGGTGAAATGACGGTAAAGCCCATCTCGCCCGCCGCCCCACGTGCGCCGCGATACAATTTTCCGTCAATATAAATCGCACCACCAAGTCCGGTTCCCATCGCCGCTGCGACAAAGTGCTTGAACTTTCGTGCCGCGCCCCACCTATGTTCTCCTACGGCAAAGTTGTTGACGTCATTGTCCATGACCACCGGAATCCGCAGCGCATTGGAAATCGTCTGCTTGATGGGCAGGCCGAGCCAATCATTAAAGTTTGGCGCCCACAACACGGTTTCAAGGTGCTCATCCACAACTCCCGGTGCGCCGACACCCGCGCCTTCAGGCCGAACACGATGCTTGTCGCACAAGTTCCGCACGGCCGTTGCGAGCGACTGGACGACTGCGGAAAGTTCGCGCGGCCTCGGAGTAGGTGTCGTCTCCTTATCGACCAGCTTGCCCGATTCCGTAACCAGCCCGATCTTGAGGTTGGTGCCCCCGATGTCGATGCCCAGGGCGAGGCGCTCTGAATTCATTCAGGTAAATTGCCGCTTGTCACACGCAGTCTTGATGCGTTGTCGGAGTCCACGTCCAAAGTAAAATGATGAGGCTGATCGCCGGGTTCAAGCGTGAATTGTCCGGCGATTGCGCCGTCCTTAGTCGGAAAGTATAATTGACAGTCAAAACTCTGCACGAGTCCGCTTGCGGCGATATACGCCTGCCGTTGTGCGAAATCATAGTCCACATACAGCTCGCCGTCGGCAAACGGAATGCGTGCGCGTGTCCGGCCCCAGCCGTCCGGCAGGCGCGGATCGAACACAATTTTTCGCGCGCTCCAGTTAGGTCGAACGCCGAGATAACCTTCCACGACCGTAACAAGTTCTGCGGCTGCGGCCCGCGTTTGAACACGCTGCTCCAACTCTCCGGGCAACGTGACAGGGTGGAGCGTGTCATTCAACGCTGCGAACGCAAGGGTCCAATGCTCAGACCGACGATAACGGATATCTTGCGAAAAAGTCCAGAGCAGCCTTGCGGATTCAGCATCCCACGGAAGCGCTTCCAGTGCAAGCCATGAAGCATCGGCTTCCTTCAGCCACGACAACGTTCCGCGGCTGACAGTCTCAAACAAACTCACGGAATCAGGCAGCACGAACGTCTCGAGTAATCCGTCCCCGCCGTCGCTTCCGCCGTCAATGAACTGATTGTTGAAATAGACGCTGTCAGTCTGCTCCGAGCGGGTCTGCCTCAACCTTCGAGCGGCCTGCTGCAAAGCGGTTATCGCATCCTTGGATGCGTCTCGGCTGTTGCTGCGATAGGACACCCGCGCAGGAGCTGACATGGAAGCCAGATAGGTCTCGGCGAACAGCCATACTGCGGCTCTGCGAAACTGCTCTTCGATGGTTGCCCCCGTTCTGATTCTGTTCGCCGCCGCATCAAGTCGGTTCAGAGCGTCGTGCAACAAGGGAGTATAGAGCGTGAGTTGCCGTTCGGGCAATGCTCCCCAGCGAAACGCCGTCTCGAACGCCTTCAAGCCGTTCTCTATAGTCCACACCTGATCTTCGGGTGCTCGGAGCGATTCAAAATAGTCGGGCCGGAACTCCGCGAACGTCAGCCACTGAGCGACTGTGAGGTCCGCCCAAAACTCAAATACATCCGCCGAAGTGGAAACAGGAATCGTGGCCGCAGGTATCAGTGAGGTCAAGAGCGCGAGCGTGCGATTCACTGAGTCCGCTTCCGTCAGAATATCCACCGCGCGCCCTGACTCAGAGTCTCTATCGGAGTTAAGCCGGAGCGTGAATATCTTGGACGGCCGCGCTGCAAAAGATATGGACGCGCCTAAGCCGGTTGCTTGTGCCGGAGTGACTGTGCCTTCCGTCTCAAGCCGCCAGCGATTTCCATCAGGAAGCAGCACCTCCGCGCCCCAATCCGTCTGTGACCACGGCTCAGTTTCCGCATCTATGCCCCGCCGCTTGCTGCTCGGCCCGTGAAACTCAATCTCTGCAATCAGCGTCCGCTCGCTTTGGCCGGTCACCCCGCACTCGATAAGCTGGCCGCCGCGCTCTATGGATAGCGACTGTATCAGCCCAAGCCCGGTTTCGACCAGCTCAAGTCCTTGCGCCGTTCGCTGCGTTGCGCGGAACGGCAAAGGGTGCTGGTCACCCTCAAATCGCCAGCTGATTCGCAACTCTGTTCCACTTAGGTCGCGGAGTTTGAGTCTGTGGTCATCGCCGGGTTGAGGAGGACTGACCTCCGTAGCCCAGCCCCCGATGGACACAACCGTTGAGCCTGAATCCGGCAACATGACCTTAAGTATTTGGTCTTTATTTGTATACGGATTCAGCTTCGGAAATTCAAGCTCACCGCATCCACACACCAAGACCACCCACAAAAGCTGTAACCCGATATGCAGATGCTGTTTTTGCATAGATTTACAAGATACAAAAGCATCGAAACAGGTGCAAGCGTTACGCTTCCGTTTGACTTGGTTCTTCCTTCGCATCTCGTTCAGCGGATGCTTATATTTTCGAGAGTTGCCGGAACTCCTCGACAAAGACAGCCGTTCAACGGGAACGACCTGAGAGGACGTTCCTCTCCCACACGCAAAACCCAAAAAGACTTATGAATAAAACTCCCTCGAACCCGGACAAGATTCCCGAAAACGCCAGTAGACTCCTGAAGTATCACGACAGCGAAAACGTCGCAGAGCCGGACTATGACTTAAACATCCCGCACGAGGGGACTGAAACGAAGTCCGGCGGCGGGGTGGACTCAATTGATTTCAAGCTTCGCCCGACCGAGCTTGAGGCCTACCTGCGGCAATATGTGGTGCATCAGGACGAAGCGATAGAAATCCTCGCGACGAAAATCTGCACGCACTTTCACCGTCGCAAATGGGAAGCTGAGCATCCTTCGAAGGAGCCTACGGTGGGCCGCATCAAGTCGAATATTCTGATGATCGGACCTACGGGTGTGGGCAAGACTTACATCGTGAAGTTGATTGCGGACAAGATCGGTGTTCCATTTGTCAAAGGCGATGCAACGAAGTTTTCCGAGACCGGATACGTCGGCGGGGACGTGGATGATCTGGTGCGTGATTTGGTGCGCGAAGCCGGCGGGGATATGGCACTGGCCGAGTACGGCATCATCTACGTGGACGAAATCGACAAGATTGCCGCGTCAGGCAGCATCGTCGGTCCTGATGTGTCGCGTTCGGGAGTGCAGCGGGCGCTGCTGAAGCTGATGGAAGATACCGAAGTGGATTTGCGCACTCCGCATGATCTGGCCAGCCAGATGGAGGCGATGATGGAGACGCAGCGCAAGGGCAAAGCCGTGCGCAAGAAGGTCTCGACACGCAACATGCTCTTCATCATGTCCGGCGCATTCTCTGGACTGGCTGAGATTGTCCGCCGCCGTCTGTCAAAAGGAACGATGGGTTTTCAAAGGACGGGTGAAATCCCCACGAAGGACGAAGAGCTGCTGAAGCGCGTGACCACGACGGACTTGATTCAATACGGGTTCGAGTCGGAGTTCGTGGGCCGTTTACCGGTCACCGCACAGCTGACCGAACTGAATGAAGAGGCGCTCTACGACGTGCTTCGCAATCCGCATTCGGCGGTCATTCAGGGGAAAGTTCGCGACTTCGCGGCCTACGGCATCGAGTTGACGTTCGACGATGCCGCGTTGCGTGAAATGGCGCGCCGCGCTCACGCATTGGGAATCGGAGCACGAGGCTTAACGTCGGTTGCTGAACGCGCACTCATCAAGTTTGAAAAACTTCTGCCGTCATCTACTCTGCGTGCATTACATGTCACCGTAGAACTGATTAACCACCCCGATCAGGTGGCCGCCGAATTGCTGGTGACAGACGCCATCAACACCTTCCAGCGCGGCTTCCTCGAAAAACACGGGCTGGTGCTGGAGATTCCCGTGGAGTCGCACCGTTGGATTCGCGAGCACTTGGACGATGAACCGGTGCACATCGTCTATCGTCTGCAGCAGATGTTCTCGAATTACGAATACGGGATGAAGCTCGCCGGCAAGCAGAACCTGCAGGTCACGCCGGAGGTTCTGTCAGGTCCCGAGCAATATCTGGATGCCATGATAAAGAAGGCCTATACCGAGCGGGGAGAGACCTGACACGAACCCGATGGCGGACCTCCATGTCCGTGACATTGTTCCTGAACTCACCGGATTGCATCCGGTGTTTTCTTTATGTAACTTAGTCCCGTAACGCGCTGTGTACCGTAAATCCTTTACAAAAATATCCCTTTTTTACGGGATTTTAGCTCTGAACCGTGTCTGACTTGCCACAAACTCCTCTTGCCGAGCGGATGCGTCCGCAGACCTTTGCGGAGTATGTCGGACAAGAGCACCTGTTGGGAGCGGATGCTTTACTGACCCGCTTGATGGCTGGTGGCAATATACCGAGCTTGATTTTCTGGGGCGACCCGGGAACTGGGAAAACCACACTCGCCAAGCTCCTCGCCACCACGCTAAGCTATGCGTTCGTGCCGATTTCAGCCGTAGCGACGGGAGTGCCGGAACTCCGGAAGCATCTTGAGGCCGCAAGCCTGCGCCGGAAGGCCGGCCAGCGCACATTGCTCTTTGTGGACGAGATTCATCGCTGGTCGAAGGCTCAGCAGGATGCGCTCCTGCACGCCGTGGAAGATGGCACGGTTACGCTGTTGGGAGCCACGACCGAGAATCCGTCATTTGAGATTATCTCTCCGTTGCTGTCGCGCGCCCGCGTGTTGCGGTTGGAGCCGTTGGGCGCGGACCAGCTTTTGTCACTCATGCGCCGCGCACTGGCGAATGACGAAATCTTGCGCGGATCCGGTGTGCAGGTGGAACAAGAGGCCGAGTCCGCGCTCCTGACGCTCTCCGGTGGAGACGCACGTGCTCTTTATAATGCTTTGGAACTCGCCGCGCAGATCGCTCCGCTCAAGAATGGCCGGCGAGTCATTGACCGCAAGTTGGTTGAAACCGCTGTCTTGCGCAGGCTGCCACGCTATGACAAAGCCGGGGATCAGCACTACGACACGATTTCGGCTTTCATCAAAAGTGTGCGAGCCAGCGATCCCGATGCCGCTGTTTATTACTTGGCGCGCATGCTCGAAGCGGGCGAGGATCCGCTGTTCGTCGCTCGGCGATTGATCATCTTGGCCAGCGAAGACATTGGGAATGCGAACCCGAACGGATTGGTGCTGGCGATGTCGTGCTATCAGGCGGTGCATGCGATTGGCATGCCGGAAGCCCGCATTGTGCTGTCGCAATGTGCAACATATCTTGCCTGTTCGCCGAAGTCAAACGCGGCCTACATTGCCATTGACAAAGCCCTTGAAGCCGTCCGCACCGAAACCTCACCCGAACCGGTCCCGCTGCATCTGCGCAATCCCGTGACCGGTCTGATGAAGCGCGAAGGCTACGGTGCAGGCTATGTGTATCCGCACGATCGTCCGGGACACTTTTTTGAGTCCGATAACTTGCCCTCACGATATCAACACACGCTCTTCTATGAACCGACGGATCAGGGTCGAGAGGCGGAACTCGCCGAGCGTCTGGCCCGTTGGTGGAAGAAGCGTCGTAAGTCATAAACAAGATCTACATGCAGATTTCTGACATTCTCATTCAATTTGAATTCTTCAGGAACGCCTCTTCGTCACTGCAGAGGGAGATGCTCTCGCAGTGTCAACTGGCGCAGCTGGAAAGCGGCGTCATGGTCTATCGAGAAGGCGAGGCCTGTACCCGCATCGCATTTGTCGGCGAAGGCAGTATCCGCGTCTACAAGCGTCACGAGGGCGGCAGGGAGATTACCCTCTATCATGTGCGCTCAACTGAGAGCTGCATCCTAACCACGTCCTGTGCCTTGACCGGACAGCGCTATCCTGCGACGGCCGAGGTCGAGCCGGAGCATCCGGTGATTGCGGCCGTGACCTCTCCCGAGGTGTTTTTGAACTGGGTGAACAATCATCAGGTCGTTCGTGACTACGTATTCAACTCGATGAGTCAGCGCATCGTGGATATGATGTCATTGATTGAAGAGATTACCTTTGGCAAGATGGATCACCGCATCGCATATTTTCTCTTGGAGAAGTTTACGGGAGAAGGCACGTATTTACGCAGCATCCATATCACTCACGAACAGATCGCGGACGAGTTGGGCACGGCGCGCGAGGTGGTTTCACGATTGTTAAAGGAGTTCGAACGATCCGGTGCAGTGGAGCTGGGGCGGGGAAGGGTAAGAATGGTCAATGAAGCATTGCTCAGGACGTTTTCGGGTGAGAACACATAAGTTGTGTGAGTAGGTCACGGTTTGGCAGTTCGCGGCTGTGTAGAATTACACAGTCGCTTTCATTTTCACCCGAAGGAGTTCGAACATGACAAAGAACGTTGGGTCGGCGGACAAATTGGTTCGCATCGTAATCGGCGTCGGCTTGCTCATTTGGGGTATTGTCACAAAGAACTGGCTGGGTGCCATCGGGTTCATCCCGCTTGTGACTGCATTAATGAACTGGTGCCCGTTGTATTCGCTCTGCGGTGGCAGTACCTGCCAGACAAAACCGACGGCCAAGTAACGAAGTTTCTCCCGCAGTCGGGCCATTCGTGGTGCCGACTGAATTGCGGCTCCTCTTCTCCCCAAGGAGCCGCTTCTTTTTGCCCTGAAGACGAATCTTGCACGACGATATGCATGAAGTAAAATTCAAAAATGCAAATCATGCGTAATTAAATCAAGAAATTAAAATGCTTATAGATATATTTATCAAATATTTATGATATTAGTCTGCAAATAGCACACCTTTTGCTTGCTTTGCTGTCGCGTCTTGGTGGACATTTTCGACCCGGGGCAAACCAAGCAGGAGGTCTGTATGATTCGGTTTGCTCTGTTTCTTTCTATTGCCGTAAGCGTGATGTTCGCTCACGCTGCCCCCAGTCCGACAAAGCCCATGCACAATGTGAAGCCTGTGAGCGGAGCGGAACAGTCGGCATTTCGTAACGTCCCCGATCCCTCGACCTACGGCCCGCTGCGCCACTCACTGGATGATCTGGTTGGGACAAGCTATGTGGCCGGAACAACATGGTACGATTACCAGCACAACGGGACATCCGGGAAGATGATTGCGGTAGACGAACTGGGTTTTGTGCACATTACGTGGACAAACGGCCTGAACTTCAATTCATCCTCACGGCACGCCTATTACAACGTGTGGGATCCCACCACTGGTGAATTCACAATCCCTGCCGGACAAGTGAATTCCGCAGGTCGCGGTGGCTACGTGAGCGGCGCTGTGCTGCCCAACGGCTTCTTCTTCCCGGCCTTTCATCAGGAAATCGTCGCCAATCGAGCACACTCCGCTGCCGCGATTGACCTCATCGAACGCGCCGGCGCCTACACGTCCTTCGAGCCGGGCTATTTGTACGAAGGCGCTCAGGCCATGGAAATCATCTGGCCGAAAATCGCCATCGACACGCAAGGCAGACTGCACATGGTTTCCACCGAGAACCCTCTTTCCGGGCAGGCAGGCGACCCACAGTCTATCTACTACTCACGCGGAACTCCCGTGTTTGACGGTCCCTTTGGTGTCCAGATTATCTGGGATGTAGTGGATGCGCCGCGCGAGTTTCTCGAACTCGATACGGTTATGGTGATTTCGCCGGATATTGCCTGCTCGCGAAATTCCAACCGCGTGGTGATCGCGTGGTCAGACAGCCGCGACGACCTGCAGGGAAATCCCACCCAATACAACAACGACATCAAGTATATCGTCTCCGAAGACGGCGGCAACTCGTGGAGTGCGCAGGTCAACGTCACGAATTTCATCTACGCCGATGAAGACTGCCCGTCCGGCGACACTCTTGTCTGCGATGCCGATACCTTTCGCGCCTATACGGATGTCTCGGTCATCCTCGACGAGGATGACGACATTCACCTTGCGTTCATGACGGTGCATTACTACTCGCTCGAAGGAACGATTTCCCGCTATTCGTCTCAGCTTTGGCATTGGGGAAGTGATTCGGGCTATGTCTCGCCCATCTTTGCTCACACGGCGGCCTACTTCGATACGAACTGGGCCGATGACCTCGGCGACTGGCAATATACGCTGCAACGCCCGAATCTGGCGATTGATACGGAAACGGGCCATCTCTATTGCTGCTTCGTGCGCGCGGACTCCGCCAACTATTCGGTCAACGGAATCCCGATGCAGGACATTTGGGTCGCCAAGTCGTGGAACGAAGGTGTAGCCTGGACTTCGGCAATTAACGTCACCAACACCAATACGGGCCAGCTTGTTCCGGTCGGCCAGAGCGCACATGAACGGGATGCCACGTTGTCGGAAACCGTGACGACCTACAACGGCGAGCGGTATTTGCATATGAGCTACGTGTTCGACCTGGATGCGGGCGGCGCGGTGGGGGATACCCCGACCGGAACACCGACTCTCAATCCCGTGCACTATCAGCGCATCAACATCGCGGATATTCCCAATGCGCCGCTGTGGGACAATCAATGGCCCGTCCTGCACGTGGATTCCACCGATATGCCGCCGCAGGTCACGAGCACGGCGCACGAGCGTCCTGCGCTTCCGCAGCGGTTCACGTTGCATCAAAACTATCCGAATCCGTTCAATCCGAGCACTTCGATTCAGTTCGATTTGGCGCAAGGTTCGCGCGTGACCTTGAAAGTCTTCAATGTGCTCGGTGAAGAAGTCGCGACACTGCTGGACAATGCGGCGTTGACGGCTGGGACGCAAATCGTGACCTTCGACGCATCAGGATTGGCGTCGGGTGTCTACCTCTACCGCTTGGACATGCAGGGTCTTACTCAGACCCGCAAGATGGTATTGATGAAATGACCTACTCGCAGCGAGCGAGTGCCTGAATCATAAATGAGGCTCGTGCCGCGAGCCTTTAAGTCAGAGCGGTGTGCCCCGCAGGTGTCGCTGCCGCACACAACTTCAGAGACGGCGAGGTCCGGCGGTGACCTCGCCGTCTCTTTATAGAGTGGTCATTAATACTGAACGTTGTTCCGCGACAGAACAACTTTCATGGCAATAAGAAAATGATAAATTGGAGGCTTAATGAACATTGTTAATAAAATGAATTTATATTTTTATTGAACTTAGAGAAAATTCAATCTCCTTTCTGCTTGACTTCCTTCCGAGCTGAACCCATCTTGTACTTACCAAACTTATTTTTACCAGTACATCTTGAGTGCACCTTGATGTGCAAGGAGGTTCACGAAGGTCCGCCTTCAGACTCGCGAAAGGAGGTTCGGATGAGAAATCCGAAATACGTCGTCCGCCTCAAGCAGGTGGGAGAGCTTTCCGCGCAGACGAGAGACGAGTTGCAAGCCGTGACAGACAAGTTCGTTTTTCGCAGCAACGACTACTATCAGGAGCTCATTAACTGGGACGACCCGGACGATCCCATCAAGCAACTCATCATGCCCAACATCCGCGAATTGGATGATTGGGGTAAGCTGGACGCATCCGGCGAGCATTCCTATGTCAAGGTTCCGGGCCTCGAACATAAGTATCCGTCCACCGCGCTGCTCTTATGCAGCGATGTCTGCGCAGGCTATTGCCGCTACTGCTTCCGCAAGCGGCTGTTCATGAACGATAATGAGGAGGTCGTCAAAGATGTCACGCCGGGTGTCGAGTACATCCGGTCGCATCGTCAAATTACCAACGTCCTGCTCACGGGCGGCGATCCGCTGATTCTTGCGACACTCCGGCTGGAAGAGATTCTCGACCAACTCTTCGCTATTCCGCATGTGAGAATTGTCCGCATCGGTTCCAAACTGCCCGCTTTCAATCCCTACCGGATTCTGCGCGATCCCAAGCTGACTGATCTGTTTCGCAAGTATTCTGCAGGTGACCGTCAGGTCTACATCATGGGCCACTTCGACCATCCGCGCGAACTGACCGATGTTGCAATTGAGGGACTGCGCGCGTTGATGAACTCCGGAGCAATAGTCGTCAATCAGAATCCGATTATTCGCGGAGTGAACGATTCGGCGGATACCCTGCGCGAACTATGGGACAAACTTTCGTATATCGGCGTGCCGCCATATTACATCTTTCAGTGCCGGCCGACTTTGGGAAATTCGCCGTTTACGACTCCTATTGAACGTAATCTGGCAATCGTCGAAGAGGCTCGCAAGCAGCTTTCCGGCTTGGCAAAACGCGTGCGATATGTCATGTCGCACTTCACAGGCAAGATTGAAATCGTGACGATGACCGAAAAGTTGATTATCTTCCGCTATCACAGTGCGGCCGACCCCGCAAATGAGAGTCGTGTGATGATCTTCGAGCGCAACCCTGAAGCGGTTTGGCTGGATGACTACACAGAGATGGTGGATACGCATGTCGTGGCCGATGAAGCGCTGGCGGACTTGGCCGC
The DNA here is from genome assembly GCA_023382385.1 of bacterium. Taxonomy (NCBI): domain Bacteria; species bacterium. The sequence continues at coordinate 41,633 of JAHDVH010000005.1, forward strand.
CTGAGTCTTCTTCTTACAGTGCCGTTATGCAGCGGGCAGGCGTAATCGCCTGCCTGTCGCTTTTTACTCGTCTCGTCCGCACGGGAAATAAGTCTAATCCTCGTTTCCTCAACACCTAACCTCCTGTTATTTCACTCTCTGCTAAAGAGAACTCAATTCCCTAAAAGTAGGCTCAAAGCTTTCATTTTTAGGGATTTGTTTGTAAATTCCTGATTCGGAAGCCCTCTCGTGTATTCTTGATTCCGGTCCGAGTAACCCCACTCTCAAAACTCATCAATGAAAACTTCGCACTTGCGCGGCTCGATTGTCCCTGTGCCAACGCCATTTCGCAATGGTCAGGTGGACGAAGCCGCTCTGCAAGCCTTGATTGACTGGCAGATTCAGAACGGCGCGCACGGAATTTCTGTCACGGGAACTACCGGTGAACCCAGCTCGTTGACAGCAGACGAGCGCATGCGCGTGCATCAGGTTGCCAAAGACGCGGTCGCGGGCCGCGTGCCCTTCATGCCGGGCACAGGGTGCAACAACTTTGACGAAGCCGTGACGTATTCACGCAATGCTGAGAGAATCGGAGCGGATGCGCTGCTCCTGATAGCCCCTTACTATAATCGCCCGTCGCAGGAGGGACTGTTCCGCTACTTCACGGGAATCTGTTCACAAGTCGGCATACCCGTGATTCTGTATAACATTCCGGGCCGTACTGCCGTGAACATCGAACCGGAAACCGTCGCGCGCGTCGTCGAGAAGTGTCCGAACGTTGTCGGTGTCAAAGAGTCGAACAAAGACTTCGAACACATCAACCGCCTGCTGCACCGCATGGGCCGCGAGTTTCTGGTCTACTCGGGAATTGAACTCTTGTGTTTTCCCATTCTCGCCATCGGTGGCGCGGGCTTCCTGAGTGCGACGGCGAATCTGTTGCCGCGCGAAACGGCCAACGTCTACAATCTCGTGCAGGCCGGCAAGTGGGAAGAAGCACGTGAGCTGCATTATCACATGCTGCCCTTGAACGACGCTGTGTTTTTCGAGATCAATCCCGTGCCCATCAAAACCGGTCTGAGCTGGATGGGCAAAATTAACTTCGAAGTTCGTCTGCCACTCTGCGAAATGAGCGCCCCCAATCAGGAGCGCTTGCGCAAAGTCATGCAAAGCTACAATCTGATCTAATGCTGCGATCGGCGGGTGGGTGAAGTGTTTATCCCCTCCAGAGCACGAACCCACCCGCTTCGCGGCTGACTTTCTTTTTGCCTCGCAAACCACACCACCTCTGAATTGAAACTCGCACGCTGGGCCGCCAACGGCCAACTACATCAGGGAGTGTTTAGCAACAACACTCTGACCTCGCAGGACGGAACCGAGCATCATCCCGACCATGTCATCTGGCTGCCGCCCAACTGGCCCGGCAAAGTCATCGGCATCGCGCTGAATTTCGCGGATCATGCCAAGGAACTCAATCTCGCTAAACCCGAACTTCCCGCAATCTTCCTGAAGCCGCAAACGTCGCTCATCGGCCATAAAGCCGCCGTGCACATGCCGCCGAAGAGCGAATATATGCACTACGAAGTCGAACTGGTGGCGATTATCGGACGCAGGTGCCGCTATGTGAAAGCCAAGCATGCACTGGACTACGTGCAGGGCTACACCATCGGCAACGATGTGACGATCCGCGACCACATCGGCCCCTATTTTCGCCCGCCGCTGATTGGCAAAGGCTGGGATACCTTCGGTCCGATAGGACCCTACATCGTCACGGCCGATGAGTTCGGCTCGCCGCACGAAGTGGACTTGAAAACATATGTCAACAATGAGTTGCGCCAGCACGGCACGACGAAAGACCTGATCTACTCTCTTGAGGAAATGATTGAGTATTGTTCGATGATCATGACGCTCGAAGAGGGTGATCAAATTTGGACCGGCACTCCCGCTGGTCTGTCGCACGTCTATCCCGGCGACACGATGCGCTTGGAGATTCAGGGCATCGGCGCGCTCGAGAACACCGTTGTGCAGGGCAATCAGCAGTTGTCGCCGATCTTGGGGAAATAGATGCATCACGTCCAACACTATATCAACAACCACTTTGTCCCGTCAGACTCCGGCGAGACGTTCGAAATTCTCTCTCCGTTGAACAACACGGTCATCGGTCAATGCGCATCAGGCCAGCCCGCCGATGTGGACAAGGCCGCCAAAGCCGCGCGCAATGCCTTCGATAGCGGCGTGTGGTCCAAAATGAAAGTCAAAGACCGCGCGAAGAAAATCCGCACGATCGGCGACCTCATCTTGAAGCATGCGAACACCGTGGCCGAGCTGGAGATTGTGGACACCGGCATTCCGCGCGCACAGATCACCAAAGGCGCGATCCCCCGCGCGGCGGACAATTTCTATTTCTTTGCGGATCAGTTGGAAGCTCTGCGCGGTGACGCCTACACCGTCAATGATGAGTGGATGAACTATGTCATCTACCGTCCCGTCGGTGTCGCGGGTCTGATCACGCCGTGGAATACTCCGTTCATGCTCGAAACGTGGAAGGTCGCTCCTGCGCTGGCGAGCGGCTGCACGGTCGTCTTGAAGCCCGCCGAATGGTCCCCGCTCTCCGCCTCGCAACTCTGCAAAATCATGCAGGAGGCCGATCTCCCGCCCGGTGTGTTTAACTGCGTGCATGGCTACGGCGAATCCGCCGGTGCGCCGCTCGTCGCCCATCCGATGGTGAATCTGATTTCCTTCACGGGTGAAACCACGACGGGTCAGATCATCATCAAGAACGGCGCGGACACCTTGAAGCGCTATTCGATGGAGCTGGGCGGTAAATCCCCCAACATCGTCTTTTCCGATGTGGACATGGAGCGCGCGATTGACGGAGCACTTTGGCAGGTCTATTCGCTGAATGGCGAGCGCTGCACCGCCGCGTCACGGCTGTTCCTGCAGGAGAATATTCACGACGAATTTGTAAATCGCCTCGCCGAGCGCGTGCGCCGGATCAAAGTTGGTGACCCCAACGACATGGCGACTGAAGTCGGCCCGCTGATTCATCATGAGCACTGGGCGCGCGTCCGAGGCTACATGGACGTCGCGCGGCAGGACGGCGCAACAATTCTTGTCGGCGGTGACCGTCCGGCGGAGTTTGAGAAAGGCAACTATTTCGCACCGACGTTGATTACAAACGCGACAAACACCATGCGCATCGCGCAGGAGGAAGTCTTCGGCCCCGTGCTGACCGTGCTGAAATTCAAGGATGAGCACGATGCGGTCCGGCAGGCCAACGACATCAAGTATGGCTTGGCGGGCTACGTCTGGACCAATGACATCGAACGCGCGCATCGTGTCGCCGCTGCTTTGGAATGCGGCATGGTCTGGATCAACGCGCAGAACGTCCGCGACTTACGCCTGCCCTTCGGCGGCTCCAAGTGGAGCGGCATCGGCCGCGAAGGCGGCGAACTCTCTTTCAAGGAATTCTTCATGGAAGCCAAGTCCGTGCACTTGCCTTTGAAACCCGCACACGTCCCAAGGCTGGGTGGATAGGTGATGAAGGATCTGCAGAGTTTCGTCGGCTATTTCAAGCAGTATCTTCAAGACATTGAATTCATTAGTTTACAACAAAATTCCAATACCAGAATATATAAGAAAGTTCTCTATGTCAGCGTTCTCGACGCCATAAGTGCATCTATCTTTCCTAAAGAAATCAATCGAGAGAGATTTATTAAGCTGATCTCCGAGTTTTGCGATTGGCCAGAATCACGGCGTGTAAGCTTCCCACACTTTCGCAGACTTGTTCATTTGCTTCCAGAATCCCGATTCGAGGTGCTTCACGATTACGTAAAGAAGACTAAATTCGACCCAGACTCTCGCATTGACAAGGACCCATCATTCGCCGAGATTGCGGAGCTTTGCAAGGAGTCGGGCATTGCAACAAATGAAAAGCTGTTTGGAAGAATCACTATTGGAGATCTTAAACACTCTTCACTCTTTTGGCAACTAAGAAATGGTCTTGTGCACGAGTTCCGGAAGAGAGGGCAAGGTCTTGAAGACGAGGAGTCTTCTGACCCGAAGGTGTATCCAAATGGCGTGGTCATGCCATATTACCATAGCGTAAATAACTGTGACGACCAAGGAAACATCCACTTAGAGCTAGTGTATCCTCTTGGTTTTTTCAAGAGGATAGCGGAAAGTGCGTTGAAGAATGCTGAGACCCATTTTCGGAAGATAGATTACAATCCCTATGACTCATTCAGATTCGGGCCATTCTATTTAGAAGACTTGAACTCACCTTAATCCATATCCGAACTCCCACTCCCATAATCGAGGCAAAATATGTCTGAACATTCAGAAATAATCTTTGAGGTCCGCGAGGCGGAAGAAGGCGGCTACTGGGCGCGCGCGCTGGGCGTGGACATCTTTACACAAGGTGAAGATTGGGAAGACCTAAAAGTTATGGTGAAAGACGCCGTCGAACTCTTCTTTAATGACCAGACGCAGCGTCCACGTGTTGTCCGGTTGATGCTGATGACCACTCGAGAGGAAGTCGTTCCGCTGGATTCATTTCGCGCTTCCGCTTGATATGACTCGCATTCCGCAAGACGTACGGCCCACTGAACTGATCAAGTTCTTGGAGTCGCTTGGGTTTGAGCGAGCAAGACAATCGGGAAGCCATATCATCATGAAGCACTACGGTCCGCCTGAGAGAACAATCGCGATACCCGCGCACCGTACACTTAAGGCCGGGACTTTGCGTAGCATCCTGCAATCTGTGTCTTTACAGACTGGACTTTCACTCGAAGACTTGGCCAGGAAGTTGTAGATCATCAAAATCGTTTTGCCAACTTCCCTTTATACGCCGACAACAATCAAACAACTCACCGAACATAGCCGGAGATTGAACACATGCCTGCACGCAAAGGCGCAGACTACCTCAAGAATCTGAAAGACAACCCGCCCGAAATCTACCATCGCGGCGAACGCATCAAGGACTTCACCACGCATCCCGAGTTCAAGGGTCACGCCAAGAGCCTCGCCGACATCTATGACCTGCAGTGGAAGCATCCCGATGTGATGCTCGTCAAGGATGAGGAAACGGGCGAGATGATCGGTCGCACCTATCAGATTCCCCGCACGGCGGAGGACATCCGCCTGCTCTCGCAGTGCATGCTGAAAATCGCGGAATTCTCCTGCGGCATGATGGGCCGTTCACCCGACTACTTGAATCGCGCGATGGCGGCCTACGCGGGCGGCTGGAAATATCTCGCAGAACAGGATCCGCGCTTCGGCGAAAATGCCAAATCCTTGCACCGCCACCTCGCGGGCAAAGACCTCTGCATGACGCATACGTTGATTAATCCGCAGGCGAATCGCGCCGTCTCCGTCGCACAGCAGAAGGATCCCTATCTCGGCGCGCGCATCAAGGAGGAACGCGCCGACGGTTTCGTGATTCGCGGCGCGCGCATGCTGGCCACCGCTCCCGTTTCCGATGAGATTATGGTCTTTCCCTCGACGCTGCTCACCAGCAATCCCGAGGACGCTCCCTACGCCTTCGGCTTCTGCATTCCGTCCAACACTCCGGGTCTGAAATTTCAGTGTCGCGAAACGGTGAGCTATAATCCCAACGGCTACGATCACCCGCTCGGCGCGCGTTTTGAAGAACAGGATGCCGTCGTCATCTTCGACGACGTGTTTGTCCCGTGGGAAAAAGTGCTGCTCTACAAAAATGTCGAAGTCTGCAACAAAGCCTACGCCGCGTCCGGTGCGGTCGTGCATATGTCGCATCAGGTCTTGTGCAAGAATATCGCGAAGAGCGAGTTCCTGCTCGGCCTCGCGTCTCTAATGGTGGATTCCATCGGGATCGAACAATTCCAGCACATCCACGAAAAGCTCGCCGATCTCTGGGTTACGCATGAAACCATGAAGGCGTTTCTGCGCGCCGCTGAAGCAGATTGCCACTTGGACGAATACGGCGTCATGCGTCCGGCCTGGGATCCGCTGGATGCCGCGCGTAATCTCTTCCCGCGCACCTATCCGCGCCTCGTGCAGATCATCCAGCAGCTTGGCGCAAGCGGTTTGGTGGCCATGCCCACGCATGACGACTTGAATGGCCCGCTCAAGGAGGAAATCCAGAAATACTACATGGGTGCGCGCGTTGATGCGTATGAACGCATCCCGCTCTTCCGTTTGGCGTGGGACGCTTCGATTTCCGCCTTCGGAACCCGTCAGGCGCTCTACGAGTATTTCTTCTTTGGCGACCCCGTCCGCATGGCCGGTGCGCTTGTCAAGAATCATCCGCGCAAGGAAGCAATGGAGAAGGTTCGTCACTTCCTCGAAAAGATGCGCAGCGAAGCCGAAGCGGATGCCTCCGCCGCGAAGTCTCGCTAAACATTTGCAGCTTACCGGAATTTGACCGCATGACGGATTTTCTCGCACCGCTTGAACCGCGCACGTTCTTCGATACGGTTGGACTCTTTGCCACCGGAGTCTGCGTCATCACGACCGAAGGCGAAACCGGCCCGCACGGCATGACCGCCAATGCCGTCACGTCGCTCTCTCTCGATCCCATGCTCGTCGTCTTCTGTGTGGCCAAGCGCGCGCACATGGCCGACTATCTGACAAAACGCGGCGCGCGGTTCACGATCAACATCCTGCGCGATGAACAGATCGCCATCTCCAATCATTTCGCCGGCCGCTCTCCGGAAGGCGAACACCCGTCCTTCCGTTTCGTGGACTGGAAAGGTGGACCGCGCATCGAAGGAGTGCTCGCCGCCATCGGCTGCGAAGTGGATAGCTATCCCGAAGGCGGAGATCACCTCATCGTCGTCGGCAAAGTCGTCGCGCTACATCAGGGAATCGAACCGCACAAACCGTTGCTCTATTACAAGAGCCACTATCATGATCTCTCAGGCAAGCTCAATCAGCCTGCTCCCGACCGCGAAGACCTCAGCGGCCCCGGCCCGCAGCTCTTCTGGGACCCTTGGGAGGGATGATTCTGATCTTCCTCCGTTCACGGAGGGAACAAGGGGGTGAAACATCACAACAAACGCAAGAATACTTTTCACCATATAGTCAGGACCCGATCATCAGCACCGAAATCATCGTCAAGCCGCGCGAACGAAAGCCCATTGGCTCGGAGGGATCGCCAGCGCAGCGCAAGATAGACAATCAGCAGGATCTGCTTCAAATTCTGAAACCCTACGCGACTCCCTCTATCAAAAGTTCACTCTGGCAGACGTTTAATACGTTTATCCCTCTTTTCGCAACTTACTATCTGATGTATCTGAGTCTGAGCTACTCTTATTGGCTCACGCTCGCACTCGCGCTGCTCGCCGCGGGCTTCACGGTCAGACTCTTCATCATCCAGCACGATTGCGGACACATGGCCTTCTTTCCCAGCCGCACGTGGAACGACCGCTTGGGCTACGTCTGCAGCCTCTTTACGATGGTCCCCTACTTCTACTGGAAGCGCCAGCACGCCCTGCATCACTCGACCAACGGCAATCTGGACAAGCGCGGCATCGGGGACATGGACGTCTTCACCGTCGAAGAATATCTGGCCATGAACAAGTGGCAACGCTTCAGATATCGCGCCTATCGCAATCCGCTCGTCTTCCTGTTCATCGGTCCGCTTGTGCTCTTTTTCGTTATCAATCGTCACTGGGCCGATCCCGTGCAGTATAGCGCGCGCGACAAGCGCAACGTCTGGCTGACCAACCTCACCATCGCCGCGACCTTCGGCGGACTCGGCTGGCTGATCGGCTACGGCGCGCTGTTGAAAATCGCCCTGCCCGTGCTCTACCTTGCCGCCGGCGCCGGCATCTGGCTCTTCTACATTCAGCATCAGTTCGAGCACACCTATTGGAAACCCGATCAGGAGTGGAACTTCGTCCGCGCCGCCATGCAGGGCAGTTCGTTCTATCGTCTCCCGAAGATCCTGCAATGGTTCACCGGCAATATCGGTTTTCATCACATCCACCACCTGACGCCCGGCATCCCGAACTATCGTCTTGAGAAGATCTACAACGAAAACCCCGAGTTCCGCGATGTCTACGAAGTCACGATTCTCTCAAGTCTGAAAACCATGTTCCTGTCGGTTTGGGACGCCAAGCAGCAGCGTCTGATCAGCTTCCGCGAACTGAACAGGAAATACGCGTGACGCATAAAATGTAGGGGCGGATGGCGATCCGCCCGTGTGGTCATCCTGAACGCAGTGTTCTGCTTGATAACCTGCTTTAACGTGTCGTCATCCTGAACGCAGTGAAGGATCCCTCCGGTCCCCTCGAATCTGAGCAGAATTTGAGGCAATCCGGTGCACCCGAAATTTCAATCTCTCATTTTCACGCTTTATCCCCAATGACCCCCAACATTCTTCGCACCGCCCACGCCGAATTCCGCGTCACCGATCTTGAGCGCGCCAAAACTTTCTACGTTGACGCCCTCGGCTTCTCGATCCTGCATCAGGATTCCGAACGGCTCTACTTAGGCAACATCGAGGAGCGCGACCCCTACTCACTGGTCTTGCGCAAATCCGCGCAGCCCGGCCTTGGGCATCTGGCCTTCAAAGTCGAGCGCGAAAGTGATCTCGACGGCCTCGCGTGGATCGCCGGTGAAGACGGCCTCGCCCACAAGTGGCTCGAAAAGGGCGCGAAATACAAAATGGGCCGCACGCTGGTCATGCAGGACCCGCACGGCATACCGCTGCATTTTTATTTCGAGGCCGAGCGCCGCGACTGGAGCCTGCAAAAGTATTACGAACATCGCGGCGCGCGCATTCAGCGCATTGATCACTTCAATTGTCAGGTGCACGACGTGCGCCGCGCCTACGAGTGGTATACAAAGCGCTTGGGCTTTCATTGCAGCGAATACACCGCCGCCAATGACACCCCGCGCATTCCCGGTGAATATTCTCCCGGTAATCCAAGCTTCAGTTGGCGCTGCGTCGAAACGGATGATTTGTGGGCCACGTGGCTGCACAGAAAACCCAATGTGCACGACATCGCCATGATGAACGGCATCGGCCCGCGTCTGCATCACGTCGGCTTCTGGGCCTATGATAGATTATCCATTCTCGATGCCTGCGACGTCTTGGCCAGCATGGGCATGGTGGATCACATCGAGCGCGGTCCGGGCCGTCACGGCCTGTCGAATGCGTTCTTTCTCTATTTGCGCGACCACGACAACAACCGCATTGAAATCTACACCGGCGACTATCTGCTGACCGACTGGGATGTCCCGCCCGTGCGCTGGAGCATCAATGACAAGCGCCGCGCCACCTTCTGGGGCCACTGGCCTCCCAAGTCATGGTTCGACGAAGCAAGTTTAGTCGAAGACATCGTCACCGGCGACCTGATGCCCGTCAGCGACCCCAAGTTCTTTGGGCGTCCAACGTTTGTTGTGTAAGAGAACATTGTCGAATTCCAATATCGAAAACGGCCGAAGTAGCCAGATTCTGTGGTTCATTATTACCGCACTAATCGGCGGACTAATCGGTTTTCTTTTGAACAGTTCTTGGCGATATTTTGAATATTCATGGGCTGAAGTTCGAGTAGATCTAAAGCAGCTGCTTGTCTACAGATTTCAAGGTGAAGACGCAGGAAGACTTCGCATTGTCGTCAGTTTACAAAATCCATCGGGCGAGGGTATTGCAATTCGATATGATAGTCTACTCCTTTGCAATGCTAGGGCAATGCTCCGACTGGAAGGAGAGATTCCCTTTCGCTACATTCCTCCGCGCACATCGATTTCTGATACTATAGATGCTTACTTCCAAAGCGCAACAGTGCTTCTGAAAATTCCGCATTCAGAAAGGACATCGAACCAAGAGCTTTTTGTGGCAAAGGTTGGTCGGAAACAACAGTTCGTCTCGAGAGTCGGAGACAAAGATCTTGGAAAGTGCACCTACTGGCAGACGCCAATCCTAACATCTGAAACGGAAGCAAAAGAATTGAATTTGGCATTGTACCGAATACAGCTAAATTCTTATCTTTCAGCGCAGAGTGGTGATGCACTCCTTGCTATTCTCAGTGATTCACTGTATATCAATCCGTACAATCTCGTTGATGTAAAGAAAAGGGAGCCTCCAAACGGACAGAAGGTAGACCTCCCAAGCCCTCAAAGTAATTTTGTTCCACTTGAATTGTCAGGAGCGGGTGACTTCAGAAGACGGTATGGAGGTGTCTATGTCGCCGATATTCCTGGCGGGGTGATAAATACTGAAGCGATTGATTCCGTTCTTGGTGCGTTAACGCCAGAGAAAGAATTTCGACTCATTGGTGGCGTAACAGGCATTGATCTAACAACCGTATCTGAGTTTGTGTTTTTTTCGTATGGGTCTGTCGAGTCACAGTCCCCTTATTGGACGTTTGAAGCAAACAGCATGTATGAAGTGTTCATTTCGTACCCTGTGGATAGTAAACCGTCATTTCATCAAATCGAACTAAGTAACTCTCTTGCCGATCTCGGGTTCAAAGGAGACTGGGTTGCAGATTCAAACTTTAGCTACATGTTTGGTTTATTAGCGGCCCTTTCCCCTCAAGTGACAAAGAGGTTGATGCAGAATTGGCTAGACACAAATAGAGAGATTATCAACAATGTCGTAAAAAACGATGGTATCCTTTCAGTTTGGCCGGGGAGCTACAATTCGAGATCTGATTCATCCATAAAGGCGGCCGCGAATAGAATCTTCCCCGATAGTCCATATCAAAGCCTTCGGATAGATGCAGGCCCATGGAGTGACAAATGGTCAAACTACTATGGACGACAACCAATTTTCATTTTCATGAGATTCCCCGACAAATTCATGAAAACACCCATTACGAAATTAGAGTTAGTTGAGAAGAATGGCGAGTTTATTGTTGTAAGAACGATTGACGATTAGCTACATTTGTGGCGGCAGTGCTTCGGATTCCCCTTACGAACAGCTCCGAGAAAAGCAACCCATGGCAGACATCCCTGACCAAAGACTTAATGCAATGAACCTGATATGGGTATTCGTCTTTGTGGCAGTAACCCTAGTTTCAGGGCAGGTCACAAGTCCGCAAATCTCAAGTGAGGAACGAATCATTTATCAAATATTCAACGTCCTCCCAGTAATACCCATTTCGCCGAACGCCGCAGTTGAAGTAACAAGGTTTGATTCGACACGGCTGCTCGGTTACGCGAGATTGCAGGTGCAAGCCGCCAACCGAAAAATAGAAATCTTGAACGACATTGATTTACCGACTACTTCTTCACTAATACATCCTCTTGAAGGCGCCAAGGCAGAATGGGAAGTTGTGGTAGATCGTTTTGAGAAAGCAGAAGGTGTAAGGCTGGCAGCTCGGGCTGCACTTATTGAGAAAGAGAGAAAGCTAAACGAAAGAGAGCTGTACTATCTGCAGCAGGAACTCAATATCGCTAAGCTTCGCCTTCTCGGTGCGAACGATAAGGCCGACCGCCTTGAGCTAGACCTACGGCATCAGCAACTTACAGATCCGATATTGAAAAATAGATAAATGACTCCTCGACAATCTCTTCAAACATCCAATTTTAGCTCCGAAAGGAGCAAACCTTGCCCACCATCCCTGGCAAAAAGTTTGCAGAATTAATACTTTACATCTCCGACCGCTCGGAGCTGGATCCGTATTTCAAAGGTTATCAGTTGTTTACTTCCTCGGGAACCAACCCATCTGCCCAAGCGTTCAATAATTGTCCCCTCAGCCAGCCGCGTCGCCAACACGACCTACATCTCCATGTCCCGCAAGCGCTTACGCCAAAACACCCCGTTACTCCTCTCGAGTTGATGAACAAATGCACAACTACCTGTTTATATTAACCACATAGAACTTGACAAATTCCTAAATATGTGCTATATTAAGCACATCCTGCCCGCCCCGCCATCCCGTCCCCAATATCATCGTGTTAGGACCGCAAACAACCCCCGTTTGAACAAGGCCCAGTAGCTCCGACCGGGTGAATCAGGCCCCCCACGATCAAACAGCCGGAGAGTTTCCTCTCCGCACCCCCGAGTCACCACTCCGTCAGGAGTTCAAGACTCCTTTCCCCCTAATCCCAAAATCTTAAACCGTGCACAAATCTCAGAACATGCAAGCCATGCACAGCATTCCGTGCAAAACTCAAAAACTAACACGATGATAATACTTAGCTAAACACCACAAACGGTAGTGGCACAGCCGTTGCCTAATAGACAATTGAATGGCATAGTCCGTTCACCCGGGTCCCATGCCCGGATTGATCTGACTCGGACACTTTCCCTGCGCGGCACCAATGGGTAGATGTCCACCCCAATTTGAGAAAGGCAGTCGGGCCTCACGAAGACCCTCGTCATTCGCGCGGTTTTCTTCCCAGTCTCCCTGCTTCATTGTGACGACGCTTCTTCCTCCTTGGCTTTGTGGTTCGGGCCTCGTGAGGCCCTCCTTTCTCGCACTGGTAGAAACTTCGGACGCTTTCCAAAGGCTCGGATTCAGTTACCGAGGGCTTGGCACGGTTTCTTCGCTCCTGCTTGCGGCCCCTGCACGGCTCACTCAGACTTCCTTCACGGTTCTCGGTGACTGAATCTGGTCCTTGGAAGGACAAATGATTGCGCAAACAACGCAATCAAGCCGAAAAACTACAAACACCGCCCTCGCAGCGGTGTTTTTTGTTGGATTGAAGTCTTGTAAATATTTTTAGAATAATAGTTTATGTGCTCATGGAAGATTGGCAGGCGAGTACGATTTGAGTTGACAATCCGTATAGTGATCGGTATATTATGAAAACATTTGTGGCCTGATGATGTGGAAAGGGTGCTTTCGTCCACGCATCGTCAGTCTCGATGTTGAATCGCATGCCTCCTTAATAGGATTTCGGCCAACCGGAATTCTATCGAACCTTATCAATCCCCTCCGCGTGCGGAAGCCGACCGGGGTCTCCGCGCTGGACATCCTGCCTTACTGAGAGACGAACAACTTGGCATTGGACCTCACGTACCCGCGCATCTTGCGTTCCCGACAGATACGAGGAAAGAGCATTGTACGATAAATTAACTCCCCCGACGACCGGTGAGAAGATTACGGTCGCGGAGGGTCGGCTCGTCGTTCCCGACCATCCAGTCATTCCATTCATAGAAGGTGACGGCACCGGCCCGGATATTTGGCGCGCATCGCAGCGCGTGTTTGACGCCGCAGTGGAGAAAGCTTACGGCGGCAAGAAGAAAGTTGTCTGGTTTGAAGTGTATGCCGGCGAAAAGTCGCTGAAGGTTTACGGCGAAAACGTCTGGCTGCCGGAAGACACGCTGACGGCGATCAAGGAATACATCGTCGCGATAAAAGGGCCGTTGACCACGCCGGTGGGCGGCGGGATTCGTTCTTTGAACGTGACGCTCAGGCAGGTGCTTGACCTTTACGCCTGCGTTCGCCCGGTGAGATGGTTTGAAGGGGTCCCCGCTCCTGTAAAGGAGCCGGGGAAACTCGACGTGGTCATTTTCCGCGAGAACACCGAAGACGTATACTCGGGAATCGAATGGAAGGCCGGCTCGGCGGAAGCAGCTCGTCTGATTGAGTTTGTCAAGGGGATGGGCAAAACCATTCGTCACGATTCCGGTGTGGGAATCAAGCCGATTTCCAAGTATGGCAGCGAGCGCATCGTGCGCAAGGCCATTCAATACGCCATCGACCGTGGATTAAAGACTGTGACGCTTGTCCACAAGGGCAACATCATGAAGTTCACCGAGGGAGCGTTCCGTGAATGGGGCTACGAGCTTGCCGCGAGAGAGTTTGCGGACAAGGTGGTCACGGAGAAGGACCTTTGGGAGAAGCACGACGGCAAGCTGCCGGCAGGCAAGATTCTCCTGAATGACCGGATCGCCGATGCGATGTTCCAGCAGCTGCTGCTCAGGCCTGACGAATACGAAGTCATCGTAACACCGAATTTGAACGGGGACTACCTCAGCGACGCCTGCGCCGCACAGGTGGGCGGACTTGGGCTTGCGCCGGGCGGCAACATCAGCGATGCCTATGCGGTGTTTGAAGCGACGCACGGCACGGCGCCGAAGTATGCGGACAAGGATGTCATCAATCCCGGATCGGTGATTCTGTCGGGCGTGATGATGTTTGAGTATCTGAAGTGGGACGAAGCGGCTAAGCTGATTGTGAAGGGTCTTGAGGGAGCGATTGGCAAGAAGCGCGTGACCTACGACCTTGAACGGCAGATGGCCGGTGCGACGAAACTGAAGACTTCGGAATTCGCGAGCGAGATTATCGCGAACATGTAGGTAGTCGGGCAATTGCGAGTCGCAAGACTCACAACGGCCGAAGATTGATTTTTTTTTTGAATGCTACGGGAACCGCAGGGGCGGATTCCCTCAACTGTATAGACGAAACAAACCTCCCAAAAGTTGCATGACCTGCCCGCGCAGGGATTCAGCGAAGAGGACTTTCACATGAAGCGTAGTCTGACCACATTTTTTCACATTTTTGCGTTGTTGTCGTTGACGTCGCTGGCGTTTGCCGGACCCGGAAAGATAGCCGGCACGGTATTGGACGAAAACGGCGACGCGATTCTGGGCGCAAACGTGCAGATTCTGGAGACGCAGCAGGGCATCTCCGTGCTGAATCCGGACGGCAGTTATGTCATCTTGGGCATCACGCCCGGCGTATACACGGTTCGCTTTTCGAGCGTCGGCTACGGGACGAAGGAGGTCCGCGAGGTCTCCGTGTCATCGGACCTGACCACAACGGTCAACACCGTGCTGCGGGAAGAGGCGTTTCAGATGGGCGAGGTAGAGATTGTCACGCAGCGGAAAGCGACCGTACAGCTTGACGTCGCCGGCAAAGAGAAGCGCATCACGGGTGAACAGCTGCAGAACTTCGGCGGCGGTCAGGTGGCCACGATTATCGCCAAGCAACCGGGCTTCAAGGTAGACCCCGACGGCGGATTGCACGTACGCGGTGGTCGCGACTCGGAAGCGAAATACGTGGTGGACGGGCAGTCCAAGGGTGACGCGCTCTACAACAGTTCGAAGCGCCTGATCAACACAAGCGCGTTAAACGTCGAGGAGATCGAGATTCTGACGGGCGGCGACGCTTCGACGGGTGGCTATCAGTCGGCGCTGATTCGCGTGACGACGCCCGAAGGCAAGATGGACAATTACAACGGGACAGTGGAGTACCGCACGGACCGGATGTTCCAGACGTACAGCTTCAATTCGGATCAATACGATTACGCATTCAGCGGACCGGTGCCGTTTGTCA
Organism: bacterium; assembly: GCA_023382385.1. Lineage (NCBI taxonomy): Bacteria > bacterium. Next base: position 56,830 of record JAHDVH010000005.1, read on the forward strand.
AGGACCTGTTCAACCTCCGTGAGAACAAGTTTTCGTTCTTCACGTCGGGCACGGCCAAGCTGACGAACACCTATACTCCTTATGCAATCAACCGCGACCCCAACGACTATTTAGGGTTGGGTTTTGACATTCCCGAGCGGCAGTCGAACGACTATTCGACCTTCTGGAAGTTGACGTACCGCATGGATCCGAAGCGCAAGCTGAACATGTCTTATTCGCGCGACCATTCGCTGTGGGACATTTATCCGGAAGGTGAGGCGGCGATTGCGGGTAACTACGGCTGGCAGTACAAGTATGCGCCGGAGAACCGTCCTTACGCTCGGAACATTCGCGACTCTTACAACCTGCAATATCAGCATAACGTCACGCAGAACACGTTTTATGAAGTGTCGCTGGGGCGGTTCAAGACGAAGACACGTGTGACGCCGCGCGGGAAGAATCCCGACGAATTCACGCAGCAGAACGACATTGAAGACGGCCGGCTGGCGGCGAACGCGACGGGCGGCGCGGATGTCAACAACAACGGCATTCCCGACGGATACCGCGACGCCAACGGCGACGGCGAATACAACGGTGAAGGTGAAGGCTACAACGATTCCAATGGCAACGGGCGGTGGGATCGCGGCGAAGACTGGGTGGATCTGAACGGCAACGGAGTGTTTGATCCGGCTGAACCGTGGGTGGACCGTCCGAATTCTCAGGGTGTGAACAATCTTGGCGTTTACGATTCGTGGGATCCTTACTTTGACTTGAACGGGAACGGCCGCTGGGACGATGCGGAGCCGCAGCTTGGCGAGCAGGACTGGAACGGCAACGGTGTTTGGGACGGCGAAGTGTTCCAGGACGCGAACGGCAACGGGAGATATGATGGCTATGGGGAAGGTTATGACGACCGGAACGGCAACGGCAGTATAGACCGTCAGACTAATTTTGCGGACAATCAGGATACAGGCGAAGGTTTGCTCGACGGCGATTTCGCGTGGGACACGGGCGAGCCGTTTATTGACCTGCCTGATGAAAACGGATTCTACAACGGGATTCGAGACGAAGGCGAGGTTTGGCTGGATCTTCCGACGCGGAACGGCAATCCGTTTTCCGCACCGACGCGCAACGGGCGCTACGACGGTCCGGGCAATGGGTTTGACGAGTTTGAACTTTTCTGTTATCCTGCGAACCTGAGCTACGGAATGGATCCGCGACTGCCGGTGATTTACACGTGGGCGAATATTCTGGAAGAGTTTCCGGCGGGAGAGCCGCCGTGGCTTGGGATGGGATACGACGATAACTTTGTTCCTCTGTATTTCCACTATATTGAAGGTCGTTCGACGTGGATCAACCGGACGCAGAATGACCGCGAGAATCCGATATTCAATCAGCGGAACGGTCAGTACGATCCGGGCGAAGTGTTCAGCGATTACAATCGCAACGGCCGTTACGATCCGTTCCCGGACGATTTTCTGAATCCGGGTCAGTGGGACGACGCAGCGTTCTGGCAAGATCGGCAGTCGGTCGAGTATTCCGGCAAGTTTGATATTACGAGTCAGGTGAACAAGTTCCACGAGTTGAAGTCAGGTATCGAGTTGAAGCATCGCGAACTGAAGATGCAGTCGATTCAGAATCCCGATCAGCCGTATGACAACGCGGACTTTCCGCTGCCTCCGGGATCACCGTTCTATGGAGTGGGCGGAACGCGCGACTTCTACGATCATAAGCCGTGGGAAGGCGCAGTCTACTTTCAGGATAAGATGGAGTTCGAGGGTTTGATCGTTCGCGCGGGCATTCGTTCGGACTTCATTATTCAGGGCGACGGGCTGCTGCAGGACTTGCAGGACAAGGTTGACGCGGGTCAGCCGGGCGCGCTGCTGGCCGAGCGCGGCCGCTATGTGATCGCACCGCGATTGGGCATCTCGCACCCCGTATCGGCGACGTCGAAACTGTATTTCAACTACGGTCACTACTATCAGACGCCGTCGTTCCAATATTTCTATCGCAGTGCGACGGCGAACATTTCGCCGAACACGCAGGTTGGAAATCCGAATCTCGAGTATGAGAAGACGGTATCCTACGAAGTGGGCGTGAGCACGGAGTTCACGGAGAACTGGGTTGTGGACGTGGCGGGTTACTATCGCGACGTGTATAATCAGATTGGAACGATTGAAGAGCGTATCGGGCCGATCACGCTGAACCGCTACTTCAACCTGGGCTATGCGCGTGCGCGCGGCTTTGAGTTCTCGGTGGACAAGAAGTTTTCAAGCATGTGGGCTTTGACGGCAAACTATGACTTCTCGTTCGCCTACGGCAAGGAATCGGCGGCGGCGGAGGGATTGATCAGCCGCTTGAGCGGAGTGCCGGAGAATAGGAATGAGCATCCGCTGGACTGGGACGAGACGCACCGCGTGTCGGCGTTTCTGACGTTCATGGTGGGCAAGGATCAGCGTCCGGAAGTGATCGGAGTGAAGCTGCCGTCGAACTGGTTGTCGACGGTGGAGTTTTCCTACGGTTCGGGTCTTCCGTATACGCCATCGACGTTCATCGCGCAGAAGCCGGGGAATCTGATATTGCCGAATTCGGCGCGTCAGCAGGCGACATCGACGACAGATTTCCGGTTTGACAAGTTCTGGGAACTGCGTCAGGGACTGAAGCTTGCGACGGGATTTGAGATATTCAATTTATTTAATCGCAAGAACGTCCGGGATATCTACTCGGAGACGGGCAACGCCTATGACTCGTCTCATGAGTTGAATCAGAACGAAACGGATGACGGCAACCAGGGCAAGGATTACGACCACAACCCGCGCAACTACTTCCCGCCGCGGCAGGTCTTGTTGCACCTGAAGCTTGAGTTCTAAGCGGATTCACCACGAAAATTTCCCCGGAGTCAGATAGATTATGAAATCAACCATACAACGTGCCGGCATCGCCCTGATGGCAGGGTTGCTGATACTTCTGGGTTGCTCGGATCCTGTTTCGAATCCGCGTGAGTTGCCCAGTCCATTTCGCGACGGCGATACGCTTCGCTCACCGACTGCAGACATGACCATCACCCGGAATAACGGAACACCGTGGGTCATCACTGAGGACTTTGTGATCCCGGAAGGAGTCACGGTCACGGTGGAGCCGGGCGCCGAGATCATGGTGGCGGGTTTGAACTGGATCGACGTTCAAGGCAAGATGATCGCCAACGGGAACGCGCAGAGTCCGATCATTTTCACGACGGCACACACGGAGCCGGATCTGGGTCAGTGGCGCGGGGTGAAGCTGCACAATCCCGACGAAGCCTCGGAGTTCAGGTTCTGTCTGTTCACGTACGGTGCCTATTTTGACATAGACACGTTGACGGATCGCGGACGCGACGCGCAATTGTACCGCGGGATGCTGGCGATACGCGCGAGCAGTCCGATCATTGAGCACTGTATTGTCACGAACAATCAGAACAACGGCATTTACATTTCGGAAGAGTCGAGCCGTCCGCGCATTCGTTACAATATTTTGACGAAGAATGACGCATCGGCAGTGCGCGCGAATGAGACTGTGCCTGAGGCTGCGCTGACGGAATTGGATATCCGGTATAACTGCGTGGCCGAGAACAGCGCTCCCGGGTTCATTTTGACGAATGACAATCCGGACACGGCGACGGGCACGCGGCGTGTGTTTGGCGACTTGACGACAGTGAACGCGAATCTGGATTCGTGTGACTCGCGGTTCAATATTGATTTGCCGCCGTTGTTTTTAGATCCGGCAATCAGGCTGCAGACACGATTTGCGAATTTTGGATTGCAGTCGTGCTCGCCGTGTGTCAATGGCGGACCTCTGGATACGGACTTTGATCCGGACGGGACTCCCGCAGACATGGGCGCGATGCCTTATGCACAAGCCGCGTTTGAGCTTCGCGGAAGGTTGGAAGATGATCTGGTGGCGGCGACGTATCGCATGTCGTGCAACGTGGTCGTTCCGCCGGGTGTGACAGTCGTGGTGCCGGCGGGCGCGCGCATCGAGTCGACGGGCAAGTTCAATCTTGAAGTTTACGGGCGACTGCTGGTTCAAGGGACGGCCGGGAATCCGGTGGAAATGTGTCCGTGTCAGTCTGTAGCGCAGGACATCGTCGGCGGTCTGGTATTTCTGGAACGCGGCGACGCGCCGTCGGTGATTCAACACATGGTTATCCGCGATTACGATGAAGTGGTTGTCTACAAACCCGGCGTGCGTTTTGAGAATGTGGAGTTTCGACACGGGTTCTTAGGCGGCATTCAAGTGGAAACGGGAACCACGGATCCTGCAGATGCAGTCGAGATCCAGTCCTGCACGTTTGTCAATGTCGGCACGCAGGCGATTGAAGTTCTGGCCTCATCGGCCAAAGTGCGTAACGTGCACATCAACGGCTCACGCGGACGCGGGTTTACGCTGCAGAGTGTCAGACAAGGCGTGGAGATCACGAATACGGTGGTGCAAGCGTGTTCCACGACGGGTATTTCGATGACGGATTTCTGCAGTCCGCTGATCGTGAACAACACGATAACCGATTGCGGATACTACGGCGTTCAGATGGTGAACAACTGCAATCCGACGTTGTTCAACAACATCATCGTGAACAGCGGCCGCTTCGGTTTGTACGCGCAGTTTTCGTCGCATCCAGTGCTGAACTACAATGATATCTGGAACAACGGTCTGCGCGACACGAATCCGGTGAACTACAGTCCGTCGACGTTGGATATAGGTCAGGGAATCAGCGCCAATCCGCAGTTTTCCGGTGCGGACTTCCGGCTGCAGGCGGGTTCACCGTGCGTGAATGCCGGTCATCCGGACGCGGCCTACAACGACCTTGACGGATCGCGGAACGACATCGGGGCATGGGGCGGCCCGGGCGGTTCCGGCATCGGGAGAGGGCTCACTGCAGGCGGACTCGCGGCGCGCTTTTGAGCCTGTTAGGTTGATCTTTCGACACGAGTATATTTTAGAATTCTGAACGCGCACGACGCCAACCGTCTGCGCATGCTTTCACGATAGAGGTTCTTGCACATGCGCTGGAAAATCTACTCCTCTTTCCTGCCGTCTCTGGTTCTGATTGGCCTGTTTGTGTCAGTCGGTCACGCGGCACTCGGTCCATTTGATGCATCGCGCGACCGTGGTCCGGTTCGCCGCACGCTCGACATTGCCGATCCCGAAGACGAGAATCGCGTCCATAATGCAGGTAAGATGTGGATGAATATCACGAACTACGGGTATTTCGGCAACGACGGACCGTCACAGAGCGACGCTTTGACCGATCCTTGTCCTCCTCCGGGAAGCTGGGCGCCGCAATGCGAGTTTCCGGGCGGCTCCGGTCAGCAGTATCTGTTTCAGGGCGGCCTTTGGATCGGCGCGCTGATCGAAGAAGAGGGTTTCTTCACGACCCGCGTGTCGGTGGGAACGGATGGTTGGCAGAACCCGTCCATCAATGAGTTTCACGCCGGTGAGCGGGGCGGCAACGGGATTCACGAGCGCTCCAATCGTCCGGGCTTCACGAACTGTTTTGGCGAGCAGGTCTATGATTCCTTTGCCGTTTCAGATCAGGACTTTCTGGCCGTGATGACGGACACTTTGACGGACCGATTCTTCGTGCGGAACGATCCGGACGACGGGCCGCATCGCCCGCTGGGTATCAAGATCACGCAGACATCATACTCGTTCAGTCAGGCGTTCGCCGAGGACTTCATCCTGATAGACTACGAGATTGAGAATATCGCCTCGAACTTCCTGAAGAACGTGTATGTCGGTCTGTATGTGGACTCCGACTGCGGAGTCCGCGGGGATTTGGACGAGCATACAGACGATGTCTGCGGTTTTATTCGTGAAGTTGAAGAGGTTTCGGCGCAGGGTGATACGACCAATATTCGCATTGACGTTGCGTGGATTGCGGACAACGACGGCTACGAGAACACGTCGTTCGGCGGGCCGCTCTACATTCCGCACGTGACGGGAACGCGTGTGATTCGCGCTCCAAACCCGCGACTGTTTACGTCGTTCAACTGGTATAACCCGAACGGCAACGTTGAGCTTGACTACGGTCCGGCGTGGGAAGCCTACGCGAACCGCGACAGCATGGGGATGAACTGGACGGCCGACTACGGAACGCCCGAAGGCGACGCGCACAAGTATCAGTTGATGAGCAACGGCGAGTTCGACTTTTGGCAGACGTCGGTGCTGGACCACTTTAACCAGTTGGTACCGCCCGATACGAACCTCTACGGCAGCGGCCGCGGGCAGTCGTGGTCGCGATTGGGCTTGCCGACGGCGGAAACGGCAACGGATATTGCCAACGGATACGATACGCGTTATCTGTTGTCGTGGGGTCCGCTCGGTATCTACGACTTCACGGACGGTGCGGGGAACGACATTTACCGTTTGAATCCTGGCGAGCGTTTCAAGATGACGATTGCCTATGTCGGCGGTGAGTATTTCCACGATCCGAACAATCCGCAGACGGTGCCCGGCATTCCCGACACGTCGAAGTTTGACTTTACGGACTTGAAATTGAATGCACGTTGGGCGAAGGACGTCTACGATAACCGGATGTTCGACACGCCGATCTTTGACTGGGGTCTGGACGGGGACCCGGCCGTTGTTGACGAGGACGGCTCGCAAGGCGACGGCTTGCTGGATACAGGCGACGGCTGGTATGGTGAAGACGTCGGCACGGACGGACTATTTGGCGTGCTGGCGATTGGAGTAGACAGTGTTCTGGTGAAGTATTTCGTGGGTTCCGGTCAGTTGGGACAGAACGCGGAGATCGAAGTCGGCTGGTACAAGGGACCGGACGAGGACGGCACGGAGCGCAACGGCCGGATAGATAACGTAACGAATGCAGCTCTGAATACACGCCCGTTGTTTCCGGCCAGTTCAGAGGACAACATCATTCCGCCGGACCTCGTGTATGCGTTCAACGTCTTCCATCCGCTTCAGCTAAACCGTTGGGACATGGGCTGGATGTCGGGCAACCAGATTCTGGACATGGGCGACGGTATTCCGGATTTCACGGGTCCGCCGCCGCCGCCGATCCCGGCGCTGCTGGATTGTGTGCCGAATACGTTTAACGCGGCACAGCATCAAGGTGGAATCGTGCGGACGGGCAATTGTTTCATCGGCGGATTGGGCTACGAGTTCAGCGGCAACGACGTGATTATTCGCTGGTCCAGAAGCTCATCCGAAAATGAAACCTATCGTGATCCGTTCAGCCGCGAGCAGGACTTTGAAGGCTACCGGATCCATATGGCGACGGTGAATCAGGAAAACAACTTCGAGCTACTGGCTCAATACGACCGAATCGACTTTGCGTATTTCGCAGTCGGAACCGACTCGATGATGACCATTCCGGTGACGGATACCACGGGCTTCCCGCGTGACTCCACAATTCGCGGCGTCACAGGAACGTTGAAGGCCGTCGGAAGCAACACGGGCTTTGCGGAGATCGAGAGTCCGTATGAAGGAGTGTATCAATTCCGGATTCCGGCGACGAAGCTTGCACCACGCTACTACGCGGTGACGGCGTTCGACTTTGGCGATCCGAAGTCGGGATTGACGCCCTTGACGACTCGTGCGACGGCGAACGCAGTACTGTTGGCTCCGGCAGGTTCTCCGGGACGGGAAGTCACGGTCGTTCCTAATCCGTATCGCGCATATCAGGACTACACGCGCGCCTATCGCGGTCAGTCATGGGAAAATCAGAACGACGGGACGCGGGACTTCTATCCGCAGACAGACCGCCGCATTGAATTCATGAATCTGCCGGAACGCTGCCTGATACGTATTTTCACGACGTCGGGCGACCTGGTTCAGGTCATTCCTCATAACGTGGACGGCGACCGCAGTTCGTGGGCCAGTTTGAATTCAGAGAAGTGGGATTTGAATTCGCGCAACAATCAGCAGGTTGTAGCGGGACTCTACCTGTTCTCCGTAGAGGACTTGTCGGATCATTCGTATTCGACCGGCAAGTTCGTGATTATCCGTTAATCGTAATCTCCGAATCGTGCTCCATAGACGGAAGGATGTACATATGAAGCGTTGGCGAATACTCGGATTACTGCTGGCTTGTTTGCTGGCTCCCTCCCTGGTGTGGGCGCAGGCGAAGGTCGGCACCGCCGGCGTCCAATTTCTCAAGATTAGCCCGTCGTGCCGCGCAGTAGGCATGGGTGAAGCCTTTGTGGCGGTCGCCAACGACGGGAGTGCCATTTGGCATAATCCCGGCGCACTTGCGAGGCTTGACCATCCGGAAGGCGTGGTCAGCTGGATTGACTACGTGGCGGGTTTGCAGTACGGCTACCTTGGCTATGCACAGCCTGTTGCGAAGCTCAAGGGAACGGTCGCCGCATCCGTGAGTTATCTGACGACTGATGAAATCAAGGAAACCACGCCGGAGCAACCGGACGGCACGGGCAGGACATTCACGGCGGGCGATTTCTCGGCCGGGATTTCGTACAGCCAGATGCTGACGGACAAGTTTTCGGTGGGTGGCACTTTGAAGATTGTCAGCGAGATGCTGGCGGACGAGTCGGCGACGGGCTGGGCGGCAGACGTCGGCACATTTTATGACACGGGCTGGAAGAGTGTGCGGATCGCGATGTTGACGTCGAATTTCGGACCGGACATGAAGTTTGTGGAAGAGGAGTTTCCTCTACCGATGAATTTCACGTTTGGCGCGTCGATGTATGTATACAACTCGAACGACCGGCAATTCTGGAACGGCTCGGATTCTTTAGGGACTCACTCGCTGCTTGCCGCGCTGGCGTGGTCGCACCCGAACGACAATCTCGAGGTCTACAACCTTGGGTTTGAATACGGGTATTTGAACACTGTATTTTTGCGTGCGGGCAAGAAATTGAACGGTTGGACGCGCAAGTCGTGGGACGAGTATCGCGAGGCGGTCAGTTCAGGTCGTGACGCGTCGGACGAGAATCCGTTTTATGAATATCCCTTGTTCAGCCGCAACGGAACATTTTTCGGTAACGGTGCAACGATCGGCGCGGGGTTGAATCTTGCCAAGGCGGGGCTGAATATCGATTATGCCTATACGGGGATATCCTTCCTCGGCAATATCCACCGCTTCTCGCTGGGCTACCGCTTCAATAAGCGGTTCCTGTAAACTGCGGAGTGAAAGACATGTCAAACATGCAAAAGATATTACTTTTGACCTCACTGGCATTGCTGGTGTTTGGCGGTTGCGACCGCTATGTGGATGATAAGGCAGACGCCAATCGTGCTCCGCACGTCCGCTTCATCAACTTTCCTGAAGACAGCACGCAGTTCAGCTATGCTCCGGTGATTCACTGGACGGGTCATGACGAGGACGGGTTCATCGTCGGATTTGAGTATTTTGACGATGCTTCGGACGAAGGGATCGCGGCGTATCGCGCGGGCGATGCCGAGTGGCAGGCGTATCTGAATTCGATTCCGGCATCCGCGTGGACGTATACGGAACTTGCGAACCGTCAGATTTATCTCATGACGGAAGTCGGCGAGATCACGGAGCATCTCTTTCTGGTGCGTTCGGTGGACAACATGAACGCGCGTTCGGCGGCAGCGTGGAGAACGTTTTTCCGCACCAACGAGCGTCCGGACAAGCCGACGCTGCGCTGGGCTCTGGCTGCAAATGATCCGTCTTACTATGAATACTACGAGATTCCGGACACGCTGCTGGTCGGAGACACGCTGTCCGCGACTTACACGGGCGTGCAGATACTTTGGAAGGGAACGGACCCCGACTCGCGTATCGGGAACGTGATTCAGCTGGAGTTCAGCTACACGCTGGTCCGCCTGCCGAACGATACGGTTCCGCTGCCCGTGCGTGACGACAGCAACCGAGTGGTAGGATATCGCGCGGGCTGGAGCAACTGGACGGTGAATGCGCAGATTGCGCTGTATGGTTTGGAGTCGGGCAACTACGCGTTTTTCCTGCGCAGCCGCGACGACGGGTTTGCAATTTCCGACACGTCAGAGATTCGCTTCACAGCCGAGAAGCCGACGTTTGCCCGCCGCATCATGATTGTGGACGAGAACAAGCAGCCGACGGCTCCTGAGGCTTTGCGCGGCGGATTGGATGCGGACAGTTTGCTGGCTTTCTATCAAGGAGTCAATGGTCAAGGCGGAGTCGTTCGCGAGGCGATTGACTTAGCGAATATTCTTGCACCGTTTGCGCAGCCGCCCGGAGTGCCGCCGATCGAGCCGTTCGACTTTGATGAGATTTTCTGGTACAGCAACCGGAACGGTGATCCGATACCATATGCCTTGATCAGTCAATTTGATCTTGTGTGGATCATTGACGACGATCATACGGCTGCGCGTTCGGATCCGGCGGTCGTGACCTATACCAAGGTGCTGGGCGACTATCTTGATGTCGGCGGCAAGCTCTGGTACACGGGACGCAGATTGTTTAACAAGTCTATGTCCATATCAACCGGACAGGGTCCGATTTCCTTCCTCTCCCGTTACTTCAACCTGTTCACCGTGCGGAGCAAGGATATTTACAGCGGAACCGTCAACCCGACGTTGGTTGGACTGGACGATTTTCAGGGTGCAGTGGCCAGTGATCCACAGTATCCGGACCTGTTTGTCGACACTCTGGTAACCGGTCGTTTGCGCTACGGACCGCGTTCAGTGACCTATCCGCCGGAAATTGAAACATTCGGACGCTCGGCGGCTCAGCAGAGCTTTGACTTCTCGACCACGCTTTACAACTACAAGTCCACGACGAGTGACACATCCCTCTACTCGAACATCGTAACGAACTATGATTGCAATGTGGATACGCTGTCGGATACGACTGTGGTTGTTCTTATTCCTCGGGACGAGACGCTGCCGCTGTTGTCCGCATCCCGCATCCGCAACGTGACACGCGGAGTGGATGCCGACTTCATTCGCGTGCGCAATCTGTCGGACAATCCGTTCCTGCCGAGGTGGCGCATATTCGCATCCATCCCGTCGTCGGCGGGTGCGTGGACGAATTCGGACGTGCTGGAAGTGACGTATCGGTTTATTCCGCTCTCCAGCGAACACGACGAACCTGTCGCGACCAACTTCGTCAAGTACTCAGGCACATTTGAAGTGGAAATAACGGAGAACGGTATCAGGACGAGGGTTCAAGCCACGCCGCGTTACCGCTCCTCGCTGTTCACTTTCCCGCTCGCGTACATGAAGAACCAGACGTTCGAGCATCCGATACTTGGAACGGTGCCGTCGGTGTCCATGCTGATTGCCAATCAGTTCCTGTACTTCAATCAGAATTTGGACATCAATTTCAATTTCAACTGATCGTTCGAATTATCACGTAAACAAATGAGCCGCGGGCATGATGGCCGCGGCTCTTTCTTCAATCCGATATGACAGAAAACGTATCACGCAGATGGCTGATTATCTGGTCGCTCCTGCTGCTGGGCGCCGCGACATTTGTTCCAGCAGGATCCTGGACCATAGATGATGCCGTCAAGGCTATCTCAGCGGAGCACGGGGAAAACCTTTGGGGCTCACCAATTCGGGACGGAGCGTTGCGCAAGTCTCTTTCCAATGCGCGGGACTATCCCGTGTTGCTTGCGCCGTTCGCGATGCCGGATGAAGAGGGTGTGAAGCCGGGATTCTCGCCGTATGCCCGATTGCTCGCAGGAATAGAGTCTCTGGCAAGCCGACGTGTGCTGCTCATCATCACGGCATCCATCGCCATTGCCTGCGGCTGGTTATTGGCGCATTACGGACTGGCGTGGGGATTTCTCCTGCTCCCCTTGACCTTCTACGGACTGGTGCCGTGGGAGCACGGTCTGGCAATGCTGATGTCGCTGCCCGCGATCGCTCTGGCCTTCCTGCGAGAGCGCGGTTCGATAATCACATATATCACGGCAGGTGCATTGCTTGCCGTGGCAATCGCTCTGCGCTTGGAGTATGCGATTCTGGTTCCGCTGACGGCCTTTCCGTTATTCCTCTCCGGACGCAAACGCGAGATGATTGTTTTCAAGACTGCGATGGGGGGAGCGCTCGTCGTGTTAATTGGAATGAGCGGGACAGAAGAATTCTTCAGACAGACGGTCCTCAACCATCAGCTTCCTGCGTGGTCAACTCTTGACGGATTCTTCAGCACGCGCCTGCAGGCAGTATGGGACACTATCTTCGCGATGGGACCGGACGTGACACAGACGAGCGCAATGTATGTTTTGCTGATTATGTCAACACTGTTGCTCAAGAGAGGGGACGCATCGCGCGTGCTGGTTCTCGCAGGGTGGACGAGCGCCTTGGTCTTCGCATTGTTCGCCGTTCGTGCCGTCTGGCAGGCGCAGATGCCGTTGCTGTCTCTATTGCAGAGCGGCTCACTGCTGTTCGCGATGCCGTGGGTGATGCTGCTTCTGCTTTCAAGAGAGGCATGGAAAACAAAAGCGATGACTTATGCCATCGCGGGACTGGTTTTGGGAGTTTTATTGGTTCCCGTGTCATCTGGAGTGCATTGGGGACCGCGCCTGCTGCTGTTCACCGCGCCGCTGCTGCTGATTGCGCTGTATCACTCGAAGCTGACACAGTCTCGAGCTTTCGGGATGGTGTTGGCGCTGACGGTGATTCAGACCGCCAGCTCAGGTGCGCTGGTCTACGCGCGCTTTACCGAAACCGCCCAGCATGTTCAGCGCATCACTCCGCACGCAGGCTCACCGTTGATTACCACGACCCGCGCGCAGGCCATTGATCTGTACCCGCTGTGGAAACAGCAAGAGTTCTTCGCAGCTTCCACGTCCGAGGAACTGAAACAGATATTGGTGGAGTTCTACGCCATGCGCCGCGACAGCGCGTGGCTGCATCTGGACGCAATGGACAGTCTGATGGTCCTGACGTTTCCTGATAACCGTCCGGTCTGGCCGCACCGCATGACGATAGTCAACTCAGGCAATCTTTACCGCACGCAGTGGCGGCTCTATCAGCTTGTGATGAATCGCGCAGACCCGACGTGGATACCCTTGCTGGAAGCTGAAGCGGCCCGCGCGATGCAACAGGGAGATAATCGGCGCGCATTATTCCTGCAGGATGACGCGCTGGTGCTCGATATGTCGCGGGCTGAAGCGCATTCCAACCTCGGATTGCTGCTGGCAAGGATGGGAAAGCACGATGACGCGCGTCGCGCAGTGACGCGAGCACTTGCGCTCGACTCTACTTTATCACAGGCCAAGGAGCTGATGCACCAGCTTGATTCAGTTCCAGTTGACGCTTCAAAGTAACGGCGAGGTCGTAGTCGGGATTCAGCTTCAGCGCGAGTTCGAGCGTTTGAATCGCCTTCTCAGATTCATTTGTCTGGCCATACGCCAGCGCAAGATGATAATAGCCTTGAGCGGTCGGGAGAGTATTCACACTGGCTTCAAGCGGCTCGAGCGCGGCCCACGGCATGCGCAGACGCAATTTGCTCTTTCCCATTTCGAACAATAGCCGCGCGAGGTTTTCGCGGGCATCAGGGAAGTCGGGATATATACTGAGCGCACGCCGATAGGCTTCGAGAGCGGAGTTTGTATCGCGCTGCGCTTCGGCGACCACGCCGAGGTTGTTCCAGCCCTCTGGGAATTCGGGGAAATCCCGCACCAATCTTGTATAGGCTACTTTGGCATCCAAGAGGCGGTTCGCACGCTGCTCGGTGACTCCGAGATTGAGCAAGGCGAGTTTACGCAGTTCAGGGTCTTCCAGCGCCGAGGTGAAACATGCGCGGGCGGAATCGAGCTGACCTAAGGCAAGATGGGCGTTTCCCTCCATGTAACGTGCGGAGGTGATGGGAGCTTCGCGGGCTTGAAAGGGGTTCATGAGCGCGAGCGCGAGGACGACCAATGCGGCGACTGCGGCCTTAATGCGCGCGATGTTTGGCAGAGTGGCAAACGCGGTGACTCCGGCTCCGGACAACAGACATAGCCACGGGACGGCGGGCATCCGAAACCTGCTGGCGACGAAAAAGAGGATGACGCTGGCCGCATAGACCAGCACGAGTCCCCAGAGAAGCCTTACCTCTCTCCGTGAGCTGCTCCACAGCCCCAGTGTGGCTAAAGGCAGCAAAAGCGCAAAATTCAGCAGAATCAGGGGGGGGAGGCCCGGTGTTTGCCGTGAAAAGTAGGCTATGTGTTTGTTATTCGAAATCTCAAATTGATTGAAATACAAGCTCGTCTTTCGTAACATAAGGCGAAGGCCCGCGCTCGGGTTGTCCCGCAGGAATGCCCAGCCCTTTGCGTAGTAGTAGTCGGAGAGGGCTTTCGGGGTCAAGTCCCGGCCTGATTCACGTTTGGCAAGAATCTCGGCCTGTTCCATGGTCCAGAATCGGTCCGCACCGGGAAGCGATGAGGTGACTCCGTCTGCTTGGGGATTGTTGCCAATCCAGAAGTTGACGCCGCCTTGAGTAGCAATGAGAACAGGTTCTCCGCCGAGACTCCAATTGGCAAGGGTGACGGGCAGAATGGGGACGAACAGCGCGATGAGTGACGCCAGTGCTGCTCGGCGCACATCCCGCCCACTGAGGGGCCAGAGCGCGAAGAGGAGTGCGAACGGCGCGACCATCAGGGAATTGGGCCGCGTGATAGCCGCCAAGCCCCAGAGCAACCCACACACGGCAGCTTGCCGGAGAGACGGTGATTTTCGCAGCGCAAGTGTGCTCCACGCGGTGAGCGCGGCGACGAGCATTTCCAGACTGGTGGAGAGAATTTCTCCGCAGAAATAGATAGCCATGCCGTTGACCGCGAACAGCAGCGCGGCCACGCGCGCGGCGAGAGTACTGAAATACCTTGCGGCGACGGCGTAGAGGACCAAGAGAGTGGTAAGCTGCAGGGCGATGTTGAAAAGGCGTGCCCACAACAGATCGTTCTGGACGAATTTGTAGAGCCACCCCAGCAGGACGGGGTAGAGCGGTGCGCGGAAGAGCGGCCACGGGCCATAGAAGCCGTGCGCGACGCGCTCAGCCGCCTGATGATACCAGAGCGGATCGACGGCGGGCGCCCAGAAGGTCGGGCTGTGCTGGGCATGCCAGAGGTGCCAGACACGCAGGGCGAGGGCCAGAAAGGCGATTAGCCAGAACCACACGGACGACTTGCTAGGTAAACTTGAATCAACTTGATGCATACTATTGTAGAATATAAGCTAAACGACATTGCTAAACTTCGGCACTGAGAATTCAGACCCGTTCTCAATTCAACCACCTTTACGGGGTTGTTCCAGATGCTAAATGGTAACCTTTCAACGAACAAGAAACAAGGAGTAGCAGATGACGCGCGAAATTAAAGTGATTGTCATGAGTACTCTCTTACTACTATGGAGTTCTTCAAACCCTGAGATCTTTGCACAGTGCAATTGGGGGTATAGTCTTGCTGACCAGTCGTGTAACGACCCAGAAGTGAATACCCCATGCGACAACGTGACAATTGCCAATTGCACAAGAGGAGCATTTAGTGCACCGTGCACCGGTACTTTTGCTCTGGCGGCTTGGGTAGCTTGCGCAGGTTCGGGGTGCGAGCATTGTATTAGCTGCGTGAAAGTTTACGAAATACTGTCATCTGGATTGGAGATTCCTATCGCGTCGATCGATAGTAGAGGAAGTGCACATGGAGCTTGTGACAATACAACAACCTGCCAACAATCAACAACTGTTGGATTGACCGCAAATACCCGTTATGCAATATATGTGTGTAAGACTTCGTGTCCGACTCACCTAGATATCGGATGCTCCGACCAATGTGGAGCGAATTGTACCGCTAAGGGATGTTTGGGAATAGGCACCGCAAGTTGCCCATAGTAGTTAACAAGGGAGTGCTGAAAATGGCCAAAGGTGTGTCGCCGACAACTGTACTAACATTAGTCGTTCTGCTTTGTAAACTCTCAGTTGCTTCGCACGACCCGAACAACGAGAAGTTTTCAGTTTCACTGGAAGAGCAGATTGAACAAGCTGAAGGGAATGAGCAAGTTTCCGGAATCTTGTTTCTTGATCATCGCTTGACCATGGACGACGTTTATCCGGAAGCTCTTGCGTTGCCGATGGGGCCGCGACGTGCCTATGTAGCGCGAGTTCTTAAGGATCGATTTGCTCAAATGAGTCAGAATGTCATGAAGTTTCTCGAAGACTATAAGTCAAAGGGTGACGTTACGATATTGCGTCCTTTATGGATACTTAACGGCATTCGGATAACAGCCTCGCCGTGGATTTTTCGCGCTCTATCGGATAACTTCATTGAAGTTGTCTACATCTGTGCAGACCCTGTGTTCGAAAACACTCTGGATAACGGCTGGGGTACATTCGAAATCGGATCTCCACAGATTTGGAGTCAATTTGGTGCAAGAGGACTCGGGGTAGTCGTTGGGCATAAAGATAGCGGGATAAACTATGTTGGGTGTTCACGTTTCGAGGACAGGATTTGGATTAACGAAGGAGAAGACATCGATCACAACGGCCGAATTGACGAGTCTGATGCGAACGGCTTGGACGATGACGGTAACGGCTACATTGACGATTTTCATGGTTGGGGATTCGACCATGACAATAATGTCGTCATCGATAATGACCCTTTTAATCAAGGATACCATGGAACGCGAACGGCTTCCGTGATTAGTAGCAACAACATCGCAGTTGACGACACAGTAAGCGTTGCTCCCGAGGCGAAACTGATGATCTTACGTGGATTCTTGACTCAGGGTGCAGTCTTTGAGTCGAGCCAATACGCGTTAGAAAAAGGCGCAAATGTGATCTCTGCGAGCCTCAGTTTCAAGCAAAACGAGTGCGGAGGATCAATACGGGAGTGTCCGAATCGCGTTGCTCACAGGTGGGTTTCCGAGATGGAGTTGGCTGCAGGGATTATCCATGCGAATTCCACGGGTAATCTTGGTTGCGGATCTGAGCCAAGGCCCCTTTGCCTCGGCACTCCTTCAGATGGTCCGCCGCCTGCAATAACCGATGCACATTGGCAGCAAGGTGGAGTCAGTTCCATTGTGTCGGTCGCAGCCTACAGCGCAAATGGTAGCTATGACGAAACAAGTCGTCGCGGTCCAGGAGCGTGGTCTCGACAAGATGTTTGTGTTGATCCTAGAGTCCCTTTCTGTGGACCTGTGGGAACGCCGAGCGAGTATCCTCTAGTATTCGAGGATTATCCTTATCACGATGGGAGTCACGGGTTGTTAAAACCCGATCTTACTGCTCCCACGGGTGTTGAGGCTGTATCGGGCAGTTGTGGTCAGGGAAGCATCTCCGGCACCTCCGGTGCAACACCGCATGTCGGCGGAGCATTGGCTCTTATCTATTCAGCATTTCCCGGGATAACTCCCGAAGAAGCGTATTTAGTATTGGTAAACGGCGCGTTGGATGCAGGCGATGTTGGCCCCGATACGACGTGGGGCTTCGGCAAACTGCGATTACTGCCCGCCATTGCAGAGGGCAGACAGGACATGGGTTCGGTTGCCGGAACGGTGACGGCTTCGCAAGGCGGGCAACCTCTGTCCGGAGTGCGCGTCACAGTTGCAGGCGCGCAGGCAGTGTGGACCAATTCCAGCGGTCAATATCAGATGTATCTGCAGCCGGGAAGCTACACCGGAACCTATGAGAAGTTCGGCTATCAAACGGTCTCTCGACAAATCAACATTGTCGCTGGTCAGGTAGACGAGGGGAGTTTGACTTTAGCTTCAGCGGCAAACGCTTCGCTTGCTCTGACCGTCCGCGACCCTTACAATCAACCTGCCAACGACATTGCGGTGCGGCATGTTCTGAGCGAAACGACGGTTTACACGGATCACGCAGGCATAGCGCAATTCGACGTGATGTATGACGGAGAGCAGGAGTTTGTGATTGCGGGGAACGTCGAGCAATACACGACGATGACGTTCGCACCGACTCTGCAGGCGGGTGCGAATGACTTGACGACTCAGTTGACCTACTCCGAGCTTGCAGGTCCGACCGGACCCGATCTGTACGGTTATTACGCGTACGATGATCTCGACGCAGGCGGACCTGATTTTGATTGGGTGGAGTTGGCCGACGGCACGGGGACAAATCTCAATCTAACGGGTGACAATTGCACGTCGCGCACGCTGCCGTTCAGTATGATGTTCTATGGCAGCTCCGCGAATGAGATTATGATCAGCGCAAACGGACACATCGAAGTCGGCACGCCGTGCACGAACGAGTGGAGCCGCTGGCCGATTCCCGTGCAAGGGTCGCCCGACAATTACATTTCAGTTTTCTGGCAGGACTATCGCCCCGAACAGGGCGGAGGAGTGTGGTATTACAATGACGCCGCACATGGGCGCGTGGTTGTGCAGTGGGAGGACGTGCCTGAATATTTTAACAGCGGACGGGCCACGTTCCAAGTGCATATCTACGATCCCGCTGTGTTCAGCGGAGACGACGGCAACAGCGTGATCGATATCTTCTTCCTCGAATACAGCGGCCGGCTCGAAACGTCGGTTGGAATCGAGAACTCGAGCGGCACGGACGGTTTGCAGTACGCGTTTCAGTTGAACTATAGTCCGGGTGCGGCGCCGATTCGTGCGGGACGCGGGCTGCGTTTTACGACGGATTACATCACGTCTGCGGACGATGTGCCGGGAGTGATGCCGAAGCAATTCGTGTTGCAGCAGAACTACCCGAACCCCTTTAATGCAAGCACGACGTTCCGCTTCGATGTTCCGCAGGAGAGCCGTGTCGCCCTTAAGCTGTTTGATGTCACCGGACGGCAGGTCGCGACGGTCTTCGACGGGCAGGTCAGCGCAGGTCAGCAGTCTGTCAACTTCGACGCGACCGGCTTGGCGACCGGACTTTACTTCGCTCGGTTGGAAGCACAGGGGAAGTCTGTGCAGACGAGAAAGATTCTATTCTTGAAGTAGGCAAGTTCCAATTGACTTGCGAGCAAGATAGAAAGCCCGATGCGAAGCTGCATCGGGCTTTCTGTATACCGAGACCGCTCTCGCGAGGAGCGGTTTACTCGCGTGGTTATGCCGCCGTTTTCGAGAGCGGCAGTTCTGCGATCACTTTTCGCAGTTGGTCAATCGAAAAAGGTTTTTCCAGCAGCGCTTCGGGTCGCGGTGCGGCCAGATTCAGCGCGGCCTTATAGTGCACCCAGCCGGTGATTAGAATGACGGGAACGGCGGGATCGCTTTCTTTGATGTCTTTCAAGAGCAACAGTCCGTTGCGGTTGGGCATGTGAATGTCGGAGATGACCAGCGCGGGGTGGTGCAGCTGAAAGGCCGTCCAAGCCAGTTCACCATCCTCTGCGAGGACAGGTTCATAGCCCAAATCGGTGACACACTGGGCAAGCAAGTCCAACATTCCGCGGTCGTCGTCGACAACGAGGCATTTAGGCATAATTATTTAGCGCTTAGTCGCATTGATTTTCTGAAGATACAACCCTAAAGTGCGCAAAGGATGTGCCGCTCTTTTGCGGGTGGAACTTCAGGAGAGGCAAGCGGGTAAAAGTCTGAACGGCAGCCTCCTGAACAATGTTCAGGGGAAGAGAGGACTAATACGACTCTAACACGGGATGTTTCGCGACAGCAACGCCATGTGAATATGTTGATAAGTCGAGTATTTTCATGATTTTTCAATACACTATTCGGCAGGATTTTTGGCGTTTTCGTGAAACTTTACACATGGCTGAAACGTTCATAACGTATTGACTATCTAAGTAATTGCGGACGGCAAAGATTCGCCACGATTGGTGAAATGTCTTGCTTTTCGGCTTAGATTGTTCTATATTTGCGCAAGTTCCGCAACAGGAAATCAAGGAGAATAACTAATGACTCTTCGCAAAGTTTTGTTGACCGCTCTGGTTTTGGCGGTCGTAGCAGTGCCGATGACGTCGCAGGCGACCGTGACGCGCGTAATCGGCTTGGGCGGCTCGGACGCCAATTTCATCGTCAAGGATGCTTACAACTCAGCCATTTGGCCGCAGTTGGTGAAGCATTATGGCATGCAGTCAGGTGCCGAGTTCTACACCGGTGATGACGGATGGGACTTCCAGAAGGCGTACATCAATTACGACTTTGGCGATGATGCTTCAGTCCTGCAGTTCGCGCTTGACAAGTTGAACTATCGTGACTACGGCTGGATGGCTGGCAACGCACTGTCACGTCTGGACGATGTTCCGGGCGGCTACAACAAGCTGAACGTGACGTACGGTCGTCCGATGGGCGACGACATGTTGATCGGCCTTGCTCTTCATTACGCAGGCAAGACCTATGCGACCAACGAAGACGGCGGCAATATTGATGACTCATACAGCGAGATCGGCTTGCTGCTTGGTTTGACCGCCATGGAAGAGAAGCTGGACGTATCGCTCGGCTTCCAGACGGGCAGCTGGACGGTGGAAGAAGGCGGCTCGACGGTTGCCGAAGGTGACGGCGCGAGCTCGATTATGATTGCCGGCCGCTACTGGCACGAGGCCAGCGACAGCTACAAGCTTGTTCCCAGCCTTGCGATTGGTATGCATACGGACAATGCCAAGGTGGGCGATGCTTCGAACGAGTACAGCTCGACGATGTTCCGTCTCGGTGTCGGCAACAA
This sequence comes from bacterium, assembly GCA_023382385.1. NCBI lineage: Bacteria > bacterium. The sequence goes on from JAHDVH010000005.1 coordinate 77,336, forward strand.
CTGGACGCCGAAGGACGACATGCTGGCGATTGCCGAGTTTGGCGTTCAGAGCTATGGCGAGACGATGAAGATGGGAGCCGGCGAAGAAGTGACCGACTCCGAATTTGACATCTTCTGGCGTCTGGGTATTGAGTCCAAGATTTTCAGCTGGCTGCATGGCCGCTTCGGTGCGGAGCGTGCGTGGGTTGGCGCAACGTGGGAATCGGTCCCTGGCCAGCCCGAGTGGTCGTCCAGCGTGACGAGCACGTTCCTCGGCGCCACGGCGCATTGGAACCGCTTCCAGGCTGACTTGCTGGTGAACCCGTCGTTCCTCGGCTACGGCCCGAACTTCGTGTCCGGCTACAACGACATGATTTTCACGCAGGCTTCGGTGAAGATCAATTTCGATCAGGAATAGTCTGTACGACTCTTGTTTGAGAGAATGCGGGGCGGCCAATCTGGCCGCCCCGCTTTGTTTCCGGCAGCGCGAAAGCGCGTGGTCTGAGATCCATAGTGGTGGTCGCGCACGCTCTTTGCTCCTATGGAGCGTGATTATCCACAGGAGCCGATATGCGACCACTTACACTTGCAATCTGCACGATGATGTTGGTGTTCTTCATCGGGGGGTGCGAAGAAGAAACAACGGAGCCCGCGACGGGGAATCCGACGCTTAGTATTCTCAGTCCTTCTGCGGGCACGGATTTAAGCGGGCTGATTCGCGTTGAGGTTTTCGGCCACGACGCGAGCGGCGGTGCGTTGGACCGAGTCGTCTACTTTGTTGACGACGTGGGCATGTACACCGACCCAAACCCGTCTGCGGCAAGCCCATCCAGCGTTTGGGAGTGGAACAGCGAGTCGGGAGTAGATGGAAACTATTCGCTCAAAGTTGTCGGCTACGACCTGCAGGGGCGCTCGGCGACAGCGCAACGGGAAGTGACTGTCTCGAATGCGGACGCCGCCTCCGGTGTGATTCGCAGCACGGAACACGGGACAATTCGCACGAGGTATGGAGCACAGATACGCGTGCCGCGCGGGGCCGTTCCGCTGTCCGCGCAAGGGCAAACTGCCGCGATGGTGTTCTCGATTGCCCGCGATACAACTGCGACGGCCAGTCCGCCGGCAGGTCAGACGCGAGTCTCGAACTACTATCGCTGCACGCCCGGGGGATTTGTATTCAATTATCCAGTCGAAGTGACGCTGCCATTGCTGGAAGGCGCCGACGTTGACAATCGCGAGGTGATTCTGTACCGCGTGAATCCCACCAGTGGACAGCTTGAGTGCTTTGCAGGCCGCTATGACGAAGCCTTCAATACGATATCTGCTCAGACGCATGAACTGTCGGTATGGTTTGCCGCCGCGCGGAACACCACAGGCGCGTACAGCGGCGGATGGGGATGTATCGCGTTGGAGAACGGAGCGGCGGAAGTGACATCGCTTTGCGTGGAGAGCTATCTGCTGGCTTATCCGGCGCAGGATCAGGCGTATCTACCGGAATACGGGCTGCAAGCACTTTGCGGCTCCAGCATCTACGGAATGGACGAAGTCACGCGGTTCTACTTGCCGCAGGGAGTCTACACGATTTGTATGCAGCGGCGGGAAGTCGACGGCACGTGGCGCAGACAGTCGCGCTCAATCACAATCACTCAGTCAGCGGGGCGGGTTTGGGATGGCATGGCGAGCTGCGAAGCTGAGTGGGACGGCTTTGTCACGGATGGGACGATTTCGCCGCCGGTGAGTGGGAATTGCGGATGTGTTCCTGAGGCGTCGGTTCCGGTTGGAACGGGCGAAGTGCAGGTGACTTTGCAGTGGTTCAACACTCAGTCCATCGATCTCGATTTGTGGGTGTATGAGCCATCCGGCGAGCGTTGCTACTTTGGTCATGCGCGCACCGCAACGGGCGGAGAGCTGGACCGCGATAACCTGTGCGGGAATTACGAAAACGGGACACCGGAGAACATCTTCTGGCAAACTGCTCCGGTGGGGAACTACTCGGTCTGGGTAGACTGGTGGTCTGACTGCGGCAATCAGATTCCGCAACAGGCTTTTAATCTGCGGATTGTGAATAGAAGTTCTGTGGAGATCTACGACCGACTCGTGGGAAGAGATCAGACGGTGGAGGTTGTGCAGTTTCAAGTCATGCCGGGAGGAGCAATACGTTTTGCGCCGCCCGGCGCACTGTTCGAGGCTGACCCGCCTCCGCGATTGGCAAAAGAGTCATTCTTGACCCGGAAATAGAAAGTTTAGAGTGGCGAAACCCCCGACTGGTGTCAAAGTCGGGGGTTTCTATTTGCCAGGCTTTGCGATCATGGGTCCCGCGTCAGATCGCGCTTGGCCTCGGCTGTAGGATGGAAGCGGGCTTTTCGGCCCGTCTACAGAATTGGACAGCCCAAGACGGTTTCGTGTTGCACGGGTCATGTAAAAAAATGAAAGTATGCATCGAGAGGCGTGGCTGTTCACAGCACGGAAGTTTCGCGACAGAATTGCATTAAAGAGTTATAGATTCGGGCATGTCATCAGGTCGGGTGAAGTGTAGAACGAACAGGAACATGCGACAGCCACAGGGTCGCGCCGCGAGAAAGTTATCTAAGGATGTGTTTTGAATTGACTTTAGGATGGGGTTGAGGCTAAATTACCTTCGCACCGTTAGACAAGTGCTGGCGATGCGGCTGACCGAAAGCAGAAGACTTGGAACCCCGCATCGACTCAGCGAGTGCTGACCATGCGGGGTTCAGTGTGAAGAGGCGGGATTGCAAAATGCAATACCCGTCATCTTGGGATGACGGGCTTACTATGGGTGGCGTCTCCCAGATTCGAACTGGGGACACACGGATTTTCAGTCCGTTGCTCTACCAACTGAGCTAAGACGCCGAAGGGAAGACGCTAATTTACTGATCAACTTGGCAATAGTCAAGCCGGATCATAGAGATAGGGATGACGGTTCGAAGCGGGAATCTTGTGGGTGGACGGGTCTGCGCTATAGCTACTATACTTACCACAAGTTTCAGATTAACAAGCATGTGACGATTGATTACTGACCCCATATTAGGGAAAAATCTCGCAGGTGTCCATTGCGGGTCGAGAATTGCAGAACTAATTTGAATTGTATAGGAGGAAATCCGCGAACTTTCCGTCAAGACGTTGTAAATACTGACCCTCCCAATTCAAGAAGGCAGAATGCGCGAGAATTGAGAGGTTGTAAATAGTCGGCTTTGATTGTGAATATAGTGTAGGATCGGAGGAGCATGTGAAAATACTGAATAGTGTGTTAATGACCTTGGCGCTGGTAGTCTGGAGCAGCGTCATGGCGAACGAGCGAAGCAGTCCTCGAGATTTGAATGAATGCAATGTAGATGAGGAAGTCGTCTTGCAGGATAGCGAGAACGGGCAGTATCTCGATTTCGAGATCGAAGATGCGGAAGGTGAATGCGGCCGACGTCCGACCGACGAGTATGTTTTTCAGTTGATCGTGAACGAAGCCGGCCTGTTTACTTTCAGCCTTGATGAGTTTGAGGCGCAAGGCTGGATGTATATTCTGACCGGCTGCTGTGACGGAGAACAACTTTTCCCGCGCGGACTGGTGGAAGACTACAGCTACCTTCGTTGTATCTGGCTCACGCCGGGCACGTACTACTTGCTGATCGAAGGTGAACAAGGTGACTACGTTCTGGGCATCGAGTCCTGCGACCATCCCTGCACTTCGGTTCCGTTCGAAGACGGATTCACGTATGAAGGGAATAGCATCGTCTTTGTTGAGACAGTGGATGCAAGTTCGAGCGAACCGAACTACGGCGGACCCTGGCAAACGGATGGTGTGCCATGCCAAGACGAATCTGCGAATCCGGAATCAGAATGGCGTGGTTTCGGCTACTACAACTGGTATAATCAGGATTTCGGCTGGACCCACCTCTTCGACTTAGAAGGAAACACGTGTGCCGATTACTCGATTGACTCGGCCTTTGTGGTGGTCTGTGCGTATGAGATTGATTATAATCAAGGTGAAGGTCAAGGGAATCCGGCACGCGATGCTTCCTACTGTCAGTGGGACTATTTGAGTGCGATTGAAGGTGATGGTCCGCTCGGCATCCTGAACTGGGATGCCTCGCCCGGAAGCAATCTATCAGTCTCTGAGACGCGGCTCTGGATTCCGACGCAATTTCTGGAAGACGGTCAGGTTGACCTTTGGCTGGATATAGACGCCATGTCAACGACGTGCGCGTGGGCGACGGAAGTTTGGTCATCCAAACTTGTCGTCTACATGAGCTGCAGACAGATTCCTCCGACTCCTGATGGGTATGACTTGGGCGATTTGCCGTCTTTGAGTGGCCAAGAGCAACCGTGCTATCCGACGTATACGCCGGAAAGTGGTGGTCCTGCCAATGCCGTGTATGCAAGTGAGAATCAAGTTGCATGGCTGGGCGAGTGTGTGACGCATGAGTTGTCGCCGCTGATGCCGGACTTCGATGCCTGTGACGACGGAATTTTCTTCGTGCCGGGAAATCATCCTGACGGTGCATGGATGCCGGGGGATGAAGTTTGCGTGGATGTGACCATCACGACGGGTCCGGCGTATGTGCAAGGCACGCCGCTGTTCGTCTGGGGCTGGAAAGACGGAAACCTCGACTGCGACTTTGATGACATATTGAGTCCGGAAGAGGGAGACGAGATCAGCGAGTGCATTATCCCCGGGGAGATGGTGTTCCCCGGCGGGCCGAACATGACCTTCACCCAACGATTCTGCTTCCTTGATCCGGGAGTGCTGGACATGGGTCGTTACGACGGACACTTCCGGTTCAGGTTGTTGTCGGCAGGAGGTGAGATTCCCTCCCGCAACGGACAATATCTTGACTGCAGTTCGGCGCAGACGTTTGTAGATGAGGTGCTGGGCGAAACGGAAGACTATATCATTGAGGACTTCCAGTTGCCGGTTGAACTGCTGTCATTCACCGCAAACGGTCAGAACGGACGAGTTGTTCTGAGCTGGACTACCGCGACAGAGAATGAGAATGACGCATTTGAAGTTCAGCGCTGGGAAGGCAGTGGATGGCGTCGCGCGGGCGACTTAGTGGACGGTGCGGGAACAAGTGCGCGTCAGCGCAGCTATCAATTTGTCGACCACAACGTCACGGCCGGCCAGACGTATCGCTACAGCCTGATTACGATTGATATGCGCGGCAATCGCGTCGTCGTAGGTGAGGTCGAGAGTCTTGTAGAACCGTTGAACGCCGTCGTGGTTGAGTTTGCACTGCATCAGAACTTCCCAAATCCGTTTAACCCGAGCACGCAGATTAGCTATGACCTCGCGCAAGCGGCAAATGTGAATCTTGCGGTGTTCGACCTTTTGGGTCGCCAAGTGGCGACATTGGTCAATGGCTCACAGCAAGCGGGTCGTTATTCGGTGAACTTCGATGCGACCACGCTGCCGAGCGGCATGTATTTCTACCGACTCGAAACTGAGCAGTTCACGGACATCAGGAAGATGATGCTGCTAAAGTAAGGGACTCCGATCTCCCTGAAGTGAAAGACCCCCGGTGGCCGCTCCCCACCGGGGGTTTTGACTTTCCGGCGCATCTGTTGTAAATTGGGAATGATAAGCCGCGAGGAGGGAACTATGCGTGCAATCATTTGGGCTTTGGCGGCAATGGCTCTCGTTATGTGGAGCTGCGACAAGGATAAGAGCGGGGTTGGGCGGCTGGATCAGGTTGTAAGTTTTGCGGACTCCGCGCTGGAGGGAGCGATCCGTGCGGCTTTGCAGAAACCGACGGGTGATCTGACCCTTGGTGACGTGGAAGGATTGCAAAGGCTTAACGGCCAAGAGTGGGGAATTCGGAATCTTGAGGGAATTGAGCGGCTCCGCTCGCTTAACTATCTCAATCTGCGATATAATCTGATTGAGACGATCGCTCCGTTGGCGGAATTAACTGAACTCGACTCAATACTACTGGATAACAATCAGATTTCTGATTGGAGTCCTCTCGGCTCCTTGGTAACGATACGTTACGTGTCAATCGGCGGAAACAACGCTCCGGATCTCAGTCCTCTGTCTATGCTGACGGTCATGAGCTATTTGAACGCTTCGTACACGGGTGCAACCAGCGGGGAGCCGCTGCGAAGTTGTCAGGGGCTGCGATCGTTGCATATGGACGGAAATGCGTTTGAAGACATTGAGTTTGTCCGCGGCTTGCCGCAATTGCAGGTATTGACGACCGCGAACTCTCAGGTTAGCGACCTGTCGCCGCTGCAGAACACCGCGAATCTTCGTGAGCTGGATATCCACAACACACCGGTGACGGATATCAGCGCGCTGAGCCAAACGAGATTCCTGAGGCGCTTATCGGCGTGGCAGTGCAATATTGCGGACGTGGAGCCATTGCGCGGTTTGACGGGGCTGGAGTTTCTCGAATTGTCCTTGAACGCGATTTCGAATGTGGAGCCACTGAGGAATCTGACGAACCTGACTTCGCTCATGTTGTCCGACAATCAGATTACAGACGTGTCCATGTTGAGCGGGCTATCGAACGTGGACAGTCTGCGTCTCGGAGCGAACCAGATTACAAGTATCTCCGCGCTCTCGCAAATGACAAGCATGAGCTATGTCGTGCTGTCGAATAACCAGATTGCGGATCTCAGGCCGCTTGACCAGAATAGCGGGCTTGGGCAATTCGATCAGGTCTACGTGCAGAATAATCCGCTTTCAGACAGTTCGCGTTTCTATTGGATACCGCGGCTTGAAGCGCGCGGCGTTATCGTCTACGATTAAGCAACAGGACGGAAGTCTTTGCGGCATTGGCTGATTACCACGACGCTAAACAACAACCTGCTGAAGGCCAAACTTCCGCCGCTGCTCGAGGCACTGCCGGACCTGGAGATAACGTTTGTCACGGATCGAATCGGCCCGCAGATGGAACGCGTCCGGTGGGTTGTTCCGCCGCGCTGGCTGCACAGGTTAGCTGGGCGACTGATCTCCCGTGAGTTAGTCTTGTGGCGCGAGATTTCCCGCAAGCAAGTCGAGCGGGTGATGGTGTATAATGCGGTGCCGCACTTATTGCTGGCTTATCCTCCAGCGAAATTCTTCGGCAAGAAGCTGGACCTGCATTTAATTGCGGGTCAGCTCGACTTGGATTTTGCGGACCGCCCGCAGGTGATGGTGAACCGCGTTGTGCGCAGACTGTCGAACCCGAAATGGATCGAGCATCGTGTGCGCAAAATCGCATTTACGTATTGTGATCGGCTGTTTGTCCCGGGTTGCCGTGCCCGGGATTTCTTACTCAGGATGGGAGTGCCGGAGCAACGGATCGTGAACATCCACAGCGCCGTGAACCCTGAAGTCTACTGTCCCGACGGACGTGAGCGGGATATCGATGTGCTGGTGATTGCGAATTTGCAAAAGCGAAAGCGGCCGGAACTGACCGTGAAGATACTTGAAGCAGTGCTTGAGCAAAAGCCGGATGCGAAGTTTGTGTGGATCGGGGACGGACACTTGCGAGACGAGGTGCTGGGTTGGGTGGCGAATTCGCCCATTCGTGATCATACAGAGATGATTGGCCACACGGATGATGTTTTAAGTTTTGACCGAAGGGCCAAGGTCTATCTCTTGAATTCCATTTCGGAAGGACTCTCGTGTGCGACGATGGAAGCGATGTCTGCAGGAGCAGTTCCGGTGACGAGCGATGCGGGCGACATGGCGGAGGTTGTGCGGACCGGGGAGACCGGGGAGCTAATCATGGACGGCGACAATCCGGCAGAATATGCAAGGGTCATTTTGGGATTACTGTATGATGATAGCAGACGAGAGCAGTTGGCGCGAGCCGGTCGGGATCTGATTGTTCGGGAACACAGTTTTGCCGCGATTATAAAGGCGTGGAAGAGCCTTGACAGCGGCAGGTAAGATGCGTTCATAGAGTGTGAACAGGAGTGGCAAACAAAGAAACGGGGCGCCCCAGAAGGGCGCCCCGTCTTTTCATTCATCGAGATGTGCGTTAGTTGCAGTCGGCGACGACGACGAACTTCTTGTAGTTCGCGAAGCCAACCGGAGCAACCCATTCAGCATCTCCGGCCGTCCGGAAGACGGTATCTTCGAGCAGATAGTCAGGATCGGCACCGCCATCCGGGTCACCATCGGAGTTCGGATTGGTCGTGCTGTAGATCAAGTAGTTGGCATCCTGTGGAGCCGTGAAGAACAACTTGGCGCCGCCATTGCCTGGAGCGAGGTAGATCGTCAAATCGATGATCGGATCGCAGGGCTGCGCGCAAGGACTCAGACAGAAGGCCAAGTCAAATGTTTCAGGCGTCTGCGGCACACCTGCGGTATAGAGGAGCGATGAGCCTTCATCGCTGTCTCCGCTGCTGCCCCACAGGAAGCGACAGTCATCTGGGCTTCCAACCGACGTGCCCTGAATGCTAATCCAACCGCTGGTCAATTCGCAGCACGTGCCTGCAGGCCAGTTGTAGGTGTACGCAAGAGCCTCATACACATCGAGGTAGACCAACCCTGACGGGTCACCATTCAGCGATGCAGTGATGTCGCAGACCGGACCGGCTGCAATGTCCGGTGCTCCGGCGAGATCAGACCAAACCTGAATTGAGAAGGTCATCGGGTTTTCATCACAAGGATTGAAGTTCGCAGCCTGTGTGGTGATACCCCAGAAGTTAATGGCATCGAATCCATTCACTCCAGCCGGCAGGGTGAAGCTGTCATAACGCTTGAGCGTTCCCAAAACGTCAGAAACGCCGAACGTCCAATCACCTGTCGGAACGGTGACCGGCTGACTAAAGGCGGACTCACCCGGGCAGTCGTTCAAGACCACGCACGGTTCGCAGGAGACCGAGAGAGTATACTTCGATCCACAGGGAGCTTCGGTAAGGCCTTGAAGTGGCGCGGAAATAATGTAGTAGTCGCCTGCCGACAAGCATGCAGAGACCGTATGAGTGCTGCACTCAAAGGCCGAACTGAACGAAATCGTCGTTGCCGGACAGTCGCTGGTGATCCAGAGACTGTTAGGCAGTTCGCCCTGAGCGGTTGCCGTAATACGGGAGTCGCCAGTCAGGGTAATCTTATACCAGTCAAGGTCGCGGAAAGTCGAGTCATTACGGGTGTAGTAACCCCACGAACCGCACTTAGTATCGCCGCAGGAAATCGTCTCAAAAGACGGCGGTACGGCGTTACAGCCTTCGTTCGTGCCGACAAAACCGGGGCCGCAATCCGTCTCGGCTTCGTTGTCATTGCAGGTAATCGGGCAGGGCTGGCAGCAGGACACTGCAATTGAATACTGTCCGACGTCACCCGGTGCATAACCCGTCACGAGCAGGAAGTAGGTGCCCGGCGTAAGGTCTACGCAGCGAATGAATGACAAGCCGCCGACGGTTCCGCACTGGTCATCATCTTCCGCAGAATAGGCAACACAGCAGTTTGCTTCGTCAAAGAGATACAAGCGCTGGTCGTAGGCCTGCGGGCCGTCACAGCCCTTGAAGTTGTAGGTACCTGCGGTGGTGATATTGAGTTCCCACAATTCGCCTTCATTGCCAATCGCGCACGGGTCACCGGCGCCGATCGTCGTACCCACGATGGCCGGAGTAGAGCCGGCGCAGGACACGGTTGCGGTGTAGTCGGGAATACAGGTTACGAGGTTGCAGGTCAACGTTGCCGTATACTGCGCGCCGCAGGTTACACCGGTCAGGAACGCGGTGGAAACATAGGCGTAGTAGGTGCCGGGTTCGAGACGACCTGTAAGTGTGGCCGTCGAGCAGGCCTGCTCAATCGCACTTCCGAGCACGATGGCTTCGTCACATTCGAGTCCTGCGGGGCCGGCTTGGAAAATGGCAATCAACACGCAGAATTCGGCGGTCACGCTAAAGGAAACGTCCGACGTTTGTGTGACGGTGAACTCGAAGAAGTCGTCATCGGAGCTATTCACTCCACCGACTGTAAAGGTGCCCGAGGTACCGCAAATGGTCTCACCGCAGTCAATCGAACCGAAGTTCTCGGCGGCGGCAAAACAGCCACCATTGGTGACGTCTACATAGTTGGTACCGCACGTCGGTTCGCCTTCAGGGGTCGAGCCGCCCGGGCAGGTCACATCGCAGACCTGTTCAGTCGTGCAGGTGACAGGCGTACAGCCGACATTGGATTCACCATAGACGGTAATCAGATAGAAACCATTGGCCGGAGCCGAGAAGAAGCTGCTGTGGTCTGTCCATGTGCAGCCATTGAACACCCACTGCTCACATAGCGGACGAGCAGAACTATTCCACAGCAATGACGGCCAAAGCGAGCGGAAGGCACCACCGGCGCCGCCATTATCGCCGGGACCCGTCCAGCTTACGTATTCGATTGAAACGAAGAAGGGACCGTTGACGCAGGTATTCATTGGAACCGTCAGGGTTGCCAATTGTCCGGCAGCATTCGTCGTCGTATAGGAAACCAACTGAGAGCTGAAGAGATTGTTTCCGGGATTCGCGCAGGAGTCCGCCGAGCAGTTTGAGGTGCCGTAGAGATTTACACGATATACGGCTGTACCAGCACCGTTTGCACCCGTGATTCCGAAGGCTGCCGCATTGGCAACCTGAAAGCGGACGGAGTCCACACGGTAGGGATAATCCGGATCGCCGGGGCAGGAGGGACCCGGGTTAATCCAGCCGGAGAACTCAAAGCCTGACGACGCATTTAAGAACCCAGAAGCTGCCGTAGCACCTTGGATTATCGTGCAGACGACGTCGAGCGGATTGTTCTCTTCGCGGAACTCATCGGCGATGCCGGGCAACAAGTTCGAAGTCTCATTTGTGGAGACTGCGCGGTGCTCTGCAAGAAACTCCGATACCGACTGGCCAGTGCTCAGCTCGCGATTCACACGGCCCGCGAAGGGGTTGCTCTGCACCTTGCCCGATACGGAAGCAACCTCACCTTGAACAGGGGTGGCTGTTTCGCTGATGCCGGGAGCCTTTGCAACGGCTACGCTCTGAGCCACGTCGCGCTTGGCCAAACTGTTTGAAGTCTTGGACAGAGTTGCGTACGCCGACATCGCCACAGCGATACAGACGCAAGTTATGACACTAGTCCACAACCACTTGTTTTTAATCATGTTCATGCTCTCCTCAAAATAATTAGTCTCAGGCTTGAAGGTTTCTTCACCTTCAGTCTACTTTGCTTCAATGTCATTCATAAGGACTCACTTCGACGTGAGTCTCACACAGTTTAGAAATATAGTCACGGAACAACTGAAAGTCACGTAAAGTTCGGTCGATTGTTAAGAATGCCTGCAAATTTTCTTTCACATCACAAGACAGAAAAACAAGGAAAATCAGAATCTTAACTATTATTCAAGTCATGCAGAAGGATTTCACAGCTTGAGACCCCTACCATGCCTCTTTGGGGCAAATAATAGAGACCTGCGATCAGGAAACTCCGCGAGTTTTGTGGGTCAACGAAGTTTTGCGTTTCGTGAACGAACCAACATGCCCAACAATGACATCAGTCGCAGAGAGTAACTGAACATAAGAAGCCCGCGAGTGTCGCGGGCTTCTTGTTACATACCTCTCCAAAGTTCGAAGATCTTGTGGGGCAACTCGCTGCGCGCTCGCACCAGTTCATGCCCCGAGGAGCATTCGAGCACACCGGCAGCGGCACCTTTATGTCCGTCCCCCAGATTGAGCACGCGCATAATTTCTCCGACGTCTTTGGAGTGTGGACTTTGCTGCATCGAGAGAGCGAGCGAGATGCCGACCGCAAGTCTGTTCGTCTTGCGACCATGCTGAAAGACTGGTTTTAGTTCGACGTAGCACTTTGCCCTGGGGTCCACCAGTCCGATGAGTTTCTTGTCGATACGAGCGGGCTGCAGGAAGGCCGACAAATCCACCACATAAAGTTCTCCGTTGGTATCTTCGGGAAGCAGCACTCGATAATTCTGAATATGGTCAAGCATGCGGGACTCAAGCTCGCCATACTTGCGGGCACGCTCCCGAATCAACGGCTGATCCGCGACTTCACTGATAGGCAGGTCCCGCAGATCAAAGACCAAAGAGCGCAGAAACTCGGCATGCTCAGAGCGCGAGGAAGACGGTGCTTTGATGGCGCGATCAATGCGGCTGCCCGGTGTGTCGGCCCGCCAATCGTCAAGCGAATCGAACGCGAAGCTGTCAATCAGGTCTGCAATGTTCGCAAGCTCAGCGTAATCGTCGGGCAGTTCATCCTGTTCCGCAAAATAGTCATAGATGACACGCACACACGAGGGAGCTTCCGCAAAGCGGCCGGGGATAGTCGCGGGATCAATCCGCCGTAATCTGAGTTCCTCGAGATTTCCCGCATGGTGATCAAACCACATTCCGCACTGAAGGGGATAAGGGAGATCGCAGACAATGTCTTCCAAAGTGATCGGTATTTCCGCTTTAGCAACAGTGATCGGTCCTGCAAAACGGATATCCACGATGTCAAATCCCCACGACAACAGCGATGCACCCACAACTCCGTCGAAATCGTCGTGTGTAACAATGGAAGTGAGTTCAGTGGGCATCGAGGACAGGTCTTACTTCTTAAGCTTGTAACCGTCCGGCACATTGAACCTTGAAGTCTCAATGGCATCAGTATTCGCCGAGAGCAGCGTCTGCTCAAAGCTGTAAATGGTCTTCAACACATATTCAGGTTTCTCTTCCTGCTTCTTCTTCTTGCCAAGACCGAAGGGCATCTTCTGTGCAAGTTCATCGGCGGCACCTTCCTTGGCAGCTTTTGCAAGACTCTTGCCCTTCAGTCGGTTGTGCTCAACTTTGACGAGAGTCTGAACCGGTTCCCCGCGAGCCTCTTTAGCCTTCTCCAACACTTCCGACATCCTGTTTGCATAGAGATACGTGGCGCTGAGCAAACCTTCCGTCAAAGCAAGGTCGTTCAACCCGAGCGCCGTGAGATAGCGCTGCGTGTATGCCAGGATTTCATCTGCGCCCGGAACGGCCTCACTGTTCCACGCATTCACAGTGATAATGACTTTGTCATTTGGATCCTGCTTATTGATGCCAGTCGCAACAACGTGAGCGTTGCGGCATGTCCAGCCGCCGATTTCCTTCGGGTTTGTGTCCGAGAGATCTTCAACGGTCCATTCATACATGTCTTCTGTCGCAAGCGAGTCAGGTTCGTCCTCTTCCGGTTCCGCCTGCTCTGCTTCCGCCATGCCGCGCTTCAGCTGTTCACGGTATTCAGCCAAAGACATCACCGAGTACGTCTTCTTACCGTGATCGAGCGTCCAGACAGAATCCCGATCGAGGCGAGTAATGACTGAAGACTCAACGGCCTTTCCACGCGTCATGGTCTTCATAAAGCCGCCGGTCCACTGCACAGTGGACTCGGCGTTATGTTTATCCACAGAGTATAAACTGGTGGAAGTCGACGTGTTGCTGCCGATCTTCCCGATAGTAGCAGTAGTCTTGTATTCACGCTTGGCGTCTGCGAGAGCTGCGGATGCAAGAACGACCATCAAAGCGAAGAGTAGTGCGGTTCTCATTTTGAGCACCTAAAGGTTAGAGTTCATGAAGCGGCTCCATGTGATGGTTACAATGTCAGGCACACAAGGAGAGGTGGGAATTCAAGGAGTATTGAATAAGAGTTACTTCAAGAGAATTGCTTTTCTGACTGCGATTTCCCGTCCCGACTGAATTCTGAAGAAGTAGAGACCGGATGGACGGCTCGCTGGTGACCACAGCACGCGGTGCTCGCCCGCCCCGACAGGTTTATTGAGCAGTGTTTCCACTTTGCGGCCCAAGACGTCGTAAACGGAGACTTCAAGGCGGGAGTTCTGCGCGATCGAGACGGTCAATTCCGCAGATGCGTTGAAGGGGTTCGGGAAAACGTCTGAGACTTCAAAGCGTTGTGGAATAGAGCTGTGTTCCGGAGCGGTTGATGGATACGGTTCAAGCCGCGTGGTGAACAGAACAGCCCAGGGCGGGCGCACGCTCCACGTGCGATTGCCATAGCTTCCGTTGTAGAGACACTGTATCCCTACCGTCTCGGACGCATTCTCAATGCCGATCGAAGAAGAGTTCGGAACATCGACGCGCTCATAGAGCATCAGGATGTCCGCATCTCCGGTGGGAGTGACCCAGGATTCAGGATTCAGGATTTGGAGCTGACAATTGATACGGCCCGCACCGCCGGGCAGGAACCGGAAGTCGAGATATTCAATAATCACTCGATCGAGCTCAGGGCTGTAATAGTAGCAAAGTTCCGAGCTGTCGGGAACCCACTGCAGGTTATCCCAGAAGAGCGAGATGCCAGCCGCAGGTCCGGAAGCACCCGGAATCTGGAAATTGAAATAGGAGTGGTCGTGCGAAATGCCTGCAGCGAGCCAGCCGTTCTCATTGATGGTCAGCGAGTCATAGACTTGCCCGTAATACCGGAACGGGAAGGGCATGGCAATGTAGGCCGAAGAATCTCGATTTTCAAGTGTCAAGAGTGTTCCGGCTCCGAAACGTGACGGTGCTATCTCAATCCAGTCATAGGTCGGTGGAATCAAAGAATCGAGCTGGTCAAACGCACGGTATCCGTAGTTATCAGGTCCCTGTGCCTGAGACTTTGCCGAATGCAAATGAATATTCAGGATCACCTCTTCGCCGGTGGGCAGAGCGACGGTCGTCTCGGCAACCGCACCATCGTAGGTTATGAGCAATGTATACGAAGAGTCTCCGGGCAAGTCAACCAGAAACCGGCCCTCATTATTGGAATTTAGAGGGACAAGTGGAAGACCGGGGAATGCGATCGTGGCGCCCCGAACAGGAACGGCCTCACCGGCGGTAAGCCTTCCTGAGATTCTGCCTTGTGGCACCGGAGTAAGGGCAAAGTCAACGATTAGTGTTTCCGCCGCAGCGACAGTCACTTCAAGCGTTTCGGCGGCGTAGCCGTATCGGCTACAGATGAGCTGCCAGGTAGAGTCACCGGGCAAGGACAGCGCGTATTCGCCATCGGCACTTGTCACACGCTGGCGAGTTCCCGCACGAACCAAAGCGTTTGGAATTGGCGCCTCGGTTACTGCATCGCGAACGATACCGCTGACGATGGCGCGATTGAGTGAGATTGCCAGGACGGCTTCGTAGGCGTCCACGAAGCCGAAGCCGTAGTCGTTGTCCTCTCCTTCGGTGCCGTAGTCATGGGCGGTACGCATTAGTATGGATTTGATTTCACGTACTTCAGCGTTGGGATTGGCCTCACGCATCAGGGCGACAATTCCCGCGACGTGCGGTCCGGCCATGGATGTGCCGCTCAGTCGAATGTAGTTGTTACCCGGGTAGGAAGAGTAGACATCCACGCCGGGTGCGCAGACTTCAGGTTTGATGGCCAGAAACGGCGGGCAATCAGTCGGTCCACGACTGGAAAACGAGGCGACGGTATAGGGGGGGATTGTATCAGAGTTGGCATTAACGGCACCGATCGAAAAGACGGTGACAGAATCCAGCTGAATAGTCGCAGGACTGCGCAGTGTGCGCGGGCTTGAACCCTCATTTCCCGCCGAGAAGGTGACGACGACACCTGCCGCTTCACAATTCACGATCGCATCATTCCACAGTTGGAAGCAATCGGTATAACCGCCGAATCGACCGTCCACCCCCCAGGAGTTTTGCACCACATCCGGCACGTCGTCCACCGTGACGCTGTTTCCGTCAGGGTCTGAGAGCCACTGGAATGCGTCTAAGATATCGTTATTGAATCCTCCGCCGCTTTGCTGATTGATGCCGTTGCAAGCAATCCACTGTGCCTGCGGAGCAACTCCGACGGAATCGTTGCTGGTTGCAGAATTGCCGCAAATAGTTCCCATGACATGTGTGCCGTGACCGCCATTCGAGCTGTTGTCGTGAGGAAATGTCGTAATCCCTACAACATCCAGCCAGCACTCTGCTACCGGGGCTGTGGTCCCGCGCCAGCGTGCGGCTAAAGCGGGATGCGCGCCGTCCACACCAGTGTCAATATTGCCAACGATTCTTCCGGCACCGGTGAAACCCAACTCGTACCAGACTCGCGGAGCACCGATTGCACGAATTCCAGTCGGAACACCATGATTTTCGTCAAGTGCGTTCGAAACAGATGAACGATCTACAGGTTCAATCAACTCAGCACTAAAACTCTCTTCTACCCACTCAACTTCAGGCTGGTTTGCGAGCCATGAAACTGCACTTGAATCGCCGCGAATGACGATGGCATTCACAATCCAGTAGGGTGTGAAACCTTCGATACTCCCTTGTTGTCGTAGAGCGTTGAGTTCTGTCAGGAGCCGCGATTGCGATTCCTGGGCGACTCTGCGAAGCTCATCAATGACGAGTTGGTGCCGCAACTGTCGAGTTGCACGGGACTTAGTCAAATACTGATCCAGCGAAGCGATTTCCGCGCGATCGTGCAGGTAAGCAATGACAGTGACTTCCGAATCGCCAGATTGCTTCCAGAGTTCGGCAAGTTGCGGGCTGATCTTGTCAGAAGTGCCTGATGAAACCTGACTTGCGAAACACAGCGCAAAAGTGCAGGCGAGCACAGAGTGGAGTGATGCTATGAAGTATCTCATGAAGTGGCTCGCGTCCTAAGAACAGAATTGGCGACCGTTGAGCAAGGCTATTACACTAAGTTTACAGAGGCATTCCGACTGATGCAAGTTCTTTTTTCTGTGGAGCGTTTATGCCACACCAGCGAACAGCCTCGACATTTCTAAAAAACAGCATATTAGACATTTTTGTATAGAATAGATGATTATGGTGCGAATACTCTTGCCCCCTCCCTCTGGTTGATTTCACCCAATGGAGATGATATATTAATAAACTGACGTGGTGTACAGCCGTGACCCTCCCGGGAAAACGGCGAGAAATTGTGAAATCGTAAGGGCCGGAATTCCGTGTCCCAAGAATAGTTCGATAAGGAGGCAATGATGGATCGAATCAAACTACTGTTGACCTTGACGTTTCTAACATGCTTTGCGGCGTCGGCGTGGGCAGTCGATCTGAACGAGAGCTTCGACGGAACGAGATTTCCGCCCGTAGCCTGGCAGAGTTTTGAAACCGGAGACGGTGTGAATACCTGGCTCCGGACGACGGGCAACACGAATTCCGGAGCTGGTAAAGCATCGGTCGCGGAAGAAGACGTGGCGGGTGGTCTGGTATCAGAGCGCTGGTTGATCACTCCGAAGCTTCGGGTGAACAGCGGAACCGACCAGTTTTCGTTCTGGGCGCGGACTTTGTTTAGCTTCGTTGTAGACAACGACTCGCTCTACGTCAAGTTGAGCACGACGGATTCGCTGCCGTCGAGTTTTACGACGACTCTCGGGCAATACAAGTGCGGTGATGGCGGCGCATTCCAGAATGTGTATATGAATTTCTTTTACAGCCTCGCTCCCTACGTCGGGCAGGACATTTACGTGGCGTTCATTCATCGGGACGAAGGTGACGGCGGTAATGAAGTGTTTATCGATGACGTGACCGGCCCCGAATTGCTGGCACCGCCGAATGAAGCAACAACGCCGTCGCCTGCCAACAACGCGGTTGGAGTGGCTGCCAACACGAATCTTGGGTGGGCGAACGGCATCGGAACTGAGACATTGGATCTCTATCTCGCGTTGTCGCTGGACTCAGTTAACAACAATGAACCGGCCGCTCGCAAGCTGACGAATGTTGCGGCAACGACTATGTACGATCCGCCGAGCAACCTGCAGAACGATGCGGCATACTACTGGAAGGTGGTCACACGAAACATTTACGGCGAGACGCACAGTTCGGTCTGGATGTTCACGGTCATCGGTGCGCCGCTTGCGGGGACGTACGACATCGGCGGCGGCAACAATAATTACGCGAATTTCACGGAAGCAGTCGCGGCGCTCTATGGGAATGGCATCGCCGCGCCGGTAACCTTCAATGTGTACGGAACCGACTACGAGGAGCGCATTTCGTTCATCGGTGCGATTCCGGGAGCGGATGCGACGAATCGCGTGACGTTCTTTGATTTTTCGGGCACGGCGCGCATTTTGGACTCGTCCGCGACGACATCGTCGATTCCGGTGGTTCTGTTGAATGGCGCGAGCTACATCACGTGGGACGGCATTGACATTTGGGCCAGCGTCGAAACGGACAACTGTCTTCAGATTCAGACCGGTTCGACTGAAAACGTTTTCCAGAATTGTATTCTCGAATCGCACATGGCCAGCACCGTGTCGCACGCCATTCGTCTGTTTGGAAACGGCAATAACAACAACAGGTTCTCAAACCTCGACTGCCGGAAAGGAATAGAGTGTATCTATCTGACATCCGGTGCCACTCCGGTCTCTTCCGGGATTATCATTGAGAATTGCACAACCGTAGACTGCCACAAAGCGTTGTACGTTGACGATTGCGATGGATTGATTGTCCGGGATTGTGATTTTCAGGCCAATGGCGGCGGGTCATCCGCCTACGTGATTGAGACCGCGACCTCTGCCACGGGAACGACGATTCACATCTATCGCAACAAGCTGCACAACTTAGTCGGAACCGGAACGATCGGTTTCCTTCGTGCGAACATGGGCGCAGGCACGACGATCAACTTCAACAATAACTTCCTTTATGACGTCACAACGTCCGGCACAGGCAGTCTGCAAGGAGTTTATGGCCAGACCTGCACGCTGAACTACTACTTCAACAGCATGCTGGTTGGCGATCTGGCGGGAAGCGGCACCGTGCGCGCCTACTACAAATCGGCCACCGGACATATCAGCAACATCCGCAACAATATCTTCGTGCTGGGTGAAACCTCCACGCAGACAGACGTGTACTATGGGCTGTCGAGTGGGTCGTCGTACTATCCGCAGGAAATGGACTACAACGCCTACTACAACCTGGGTGGCGGAGCGAACTTCCAGATTTTTGACGTCGGTACGGAAGAGTATGCTACGCTCGCAGCGCTGCAAGCGGGTACGGTGTTCGAGGACTATGGTGTGGAAGGCAACCCGGGATTTGTCAGTGGAACCGACTTGCATATTCAGGACTCCTTCTCACTCGTCAGCAATCGGGGGACGCCGATTGGCGGCATCACGTACGACATCGACAATCAAACCCGTTCGGCGACGCCCGACATCGGCGCGGACGAGTACAATGCCGTTCTGCCTCCGAACGATTATGCGGTGCTGGAGCTGTTGGGTATTACGCCGCTCTATCAAGAGAACACGGTCACGCCGATCAATGTCCGCGTACAGAATCGCGGCAGCGCGGCGCAAGTGAACGTCCCGATTCGACTCTTCTATGCCGATACGCAGGTTGACGAACTGCTCGTCTCTCTCGCTGTTGAAGAAGTAGACACAATTCAGTTCTCATGGACGACGCCCGCAGCACCGAGTGCGGGGAATCTCGAAGCACAGTGCTTCCTTGCCGGCGATTCAGATCCAAGCAATGACAGCGTGTTTGCAGCAGTGACGGTAATCCGGCCTCCGATGTCCGGCTCCTACGATCTGGGCGGCGGAAACAACGACTATGCGACGTTCGGCGCGGCGGTCACGGACCTAACGCTTCGCGGTATTAGCGGACCCGTGACGTTCAACGTGTTCAGCAATACGTACAATGAGTCCGTCGCGATTCCGGCAATAAACGGTGCGTCAGCCGTGAACACAATCACATTCGTGCAGGCGGGTGCCGCGTTGACGCCGCCGGAAATTTCCGGTGCAAGTCCGACGCTTCGCTTCAACGGCGCGGATTACGTGACTTTTGACAATATCGACTTGATTTGCACCGGCACAGGTCGCGTGGTCGAGATTACCAACGATGCGGACAACAACACGGTTCGGAATTGCACGATTACGGGCGCGAGCGTGGCCGGCACGACAAACTACGGCGTCTACATTCTGGGTGGCGGCAATGACTATAACGTCATCGAATATGTCACGATTTCGGGCGCATACTATGGGGTCCGCTTTACCGGCACCACCACGACCTCAGACGTGAACAATGAGTTGCGATACAGCTCCGTCACGGAAGGCAAGTACTGTGTTTATCTGGAACGTCAGGACGGCAGCAGTGTTCACCACTGCGACCTGCAGCCGGGCTGGGCAAGCGCGGCGACGGAAATCTACGGCGTGTATGCAACGACTCAGAACTCTGGTCACACGGCGTATTCATACGCAAACACGATTCACAATTTCCGGGCGAACACAATCTCCAACGGAGTCTATGTCAGCACGGGCACGGGCGGCATGCACACATCGTACAATAACTTCATCTACGATTACCAGATTACAGGTGGAGCAGTTTATGGATTACGTGCGGCCGGCGGAGGTTCAGCGTTCTACAATAACAGCGTCCGCATCAACAACGTCGCGACGACGGCGAACATTTATGCGTTCTACATGACCGGCGCGTCGACGGGAAGCACGCTGTATAACAACATTCTGCAGCTTGACGTTCCGACCGAAGAGTGTTGGTCAATTTACCTCGCGGGCGGCACGCTGACGAGCAACAACAATTGCGTTTTCGGTACCGGCATCGGTTACAACGTCGGTTTCAGCGGCAGCAACAGATTCTCATTGACGGATTGGTTCAATGCGACGGGGCAGGATGGCAACTCGGTGCAAGGTGATCCGGGTTTCATTGATGCAATGAACCTGCACATTGCTCCGACGTTTGCTCTGTGCGACGGCGCGGGCCAGACGGTCGGCTTGGTGACGCATGATATCGACGGTGATCTGCGCGGCAGCCCGCCGGATATCGGTGCGGACGAATACGAATTTAACTCGCTGGCGCATGATTACGGCGTCTACGGATTTGTCGGCTTAGCCCCGAGCTATGTCGGCGGATTTCCGACAAGCGTGAATGCAGACGTTCAGAATTTCGGGACGAGTGCAGAAACCAACGTTCCCGTTCGGTTGTTCTACAATGGCGTACAGCAGACTGAAGTGCTGGTGACGCTGGCCGCAGGGGAGCGGGATACCATCGCGATTGGCTGGACACCTCCGGTCAGCGATTATGAAGTGGGTCAACTTGAAGTTCAGTCGTTTCTCGCGACAGATCTTTATGCAGACAATGACAGCGCCGTTACAAGTGTGACAGTCGTAGGACCTCCCATGTCCGGCACGTATGATTTGGGCGGAGGCAACAATGATTTTGCGACGTTCAATGATGCTGTTGCAGCGTTGAACCTGCGCGGGATTGACGGTGAAGTTGTGTTTGAAGTCTATGACGGCACATACAACGAGAGCATCGTCCTGACTGAAATCACAGGCGCGAATTTTGTGGATCGCGTGATTTTCCGTGAGCACGTTGGCGCGGCGCGTGATGTCGTTGTCCTGACGAACGGCACGGCGGCACGAGTTATCTACTTCGACGGAGCGGACTTCGTGACGTTTGAAGGGATCGACGTTGTTGCCACGAATGCGACGAGTATTGTGGTTGAAATGAACAACGGCGCCACGTGGAATACGCTTCTGAATTGCGGCATCACCAGCCGTGACAGCACAACGACCGGCACACGCGGTGTTAAGCTGAATTTCAACGGAAACAACAACAACACGATTGACGGCTGCACGGTGACGGGAGCATTTTACGGTATCCGCTGCGAAGGCGGCACGGGCACGGTCAGCGGCCTGGAAGTGAAGAACTGTCTGATCACCGGCGCGAGCTACGGCGTCTACCTTGACGACGCATTGAACGCACAGGTGCATCACAACGACATCCAGCCGCACGGTTACTCTTCCACGTCATGCTACGGCGTGTATGTAGCGACAGGTTGTGACTCCATGTACGTGCACGGCAATCGAATTCACAATTTCCGTCATACGAACACCGGAACATTCCCCGATGTCGCGGCTGTTTGGTCCGGTCCCGGCACGAACGGAGATGTGTTCATCTACAATAACTTCTTCTACGACTACCAGACGAGCGGCCCGGGAATCTACGGCGTCCGGAACAGCACAGGAATCACGTACGTTGTTCACAACAGTATTCACATGAACAACGTGGCGAACGGCGACGAGATCGCGGGTATTTATGTCAGCACGGGCAATTTGACCGCGTTGAACAACATCATCAAAGTCGAACAGGATACCAATACGGCCTATTGCATCTGGCGTGCGGGCGGGACTCTGGACCTTTCCGACTACAACTGTCTGAATGTGACGGGTCCTGCAGTATTCACCGGACGCGATGGCACGTCTAACTTTGCCACTCTGCAGGACTGGCAGAATTTCGGACGCGACCCGGTGGGTATTGACGGGAATCCCGGATTTATCAGCGCCACAGACTTGCACATCGATCCGCTGTTCTCGACCGTTGACGGATTGGCAACTCCGATTGGACTGATCACGGTGGACATTGACGGAGATCCTCGCAGTGGCAGTCCGGACATTGGTGCTGACGAATATGCCCCGATGGCCGAAGCAGAACCGGTTATCGATCTCGTGATCACGATTGACTATGATCTCGGTGACGCAATTTTGACGTGGACACCGACCTTGAATGCTCAGAGTTACGAGGTGTTTGCAGGGTCAGAATTTGGTTTCCCGCTTATTCCTGCAAATTCACTTGGCTCGACGGCAACGGCTTCATTCACGGACGTTGGCGCAATTGCGGCGAGTCCGATTCGCTTCTATGTTGTGGTTGCATCTACTGAACCCGCTGAATAGCATTCCAGCATAAACGAACATGCAACGGGGACGCCTTCGGGTGGCGTCCCCGTTGTGACTCTTATCAATTGGCAAGCACGAGCCCCAAGACAATGCATCAACGCCAAATAGGACCGCTCTCGCGAGCGGTTGGGCAAGGAGAAGCCATGGGCAAATCTAACAGATCAACAATTTCTATCTTCATCTTCATTGCCGCACTTGCGGCGAACGCATCCGCTCAAGTGCTGGTGCGAGACATCCCTGCTCCGTCCAGCTCCACGACCATGATAACCTATGACGGCACGGCGTTCTGGACAGGTGACAACAACTCCAACCGCCTGATCAAGGTCAGCCTTACAGACGGGGCGCGGCTGGACACCGTCCTTGCACCTGTCAACGGAAGTGACGGTCTGGCGTGGAGCGGCAATTATTTGTGGACGATTTCCGGCGCGGCAAGCCGCCAACGGATCTTCAAGATCGATCCTGTGTCAGGTTCGCTGGTCGATTCACTTCCGGATCCGGCGCAAAGCAACGCGGGAGGATTGAGCGTCCAGGATCAGTATTTTTGGGTAGGACGAAACTTTCCGGCAAACAGGTTTTATAGAATATCGCAGACGGACGGAGCAATTCTTGACAGCATGGCTGCTCCGGGCAATCAAATTCGTAGTTTGGCATACGACAATGGAATGATCTGGGCGACGTCCGTAAATACCGGGGCGGATGTCATTTACTGGATCGATGCCACAACAGGAGAGGTCAGATGGCAGTTCACTCTGCCGGCACATGCGACATTGCCCGATCGAAGGCTTCGCGGCGTCTGTGTGGTGGACGGCTACCTGTGGATTGTCGCATTCGCTCAGAACTCGAATGAGAATCGGTTGATGCAATACGATGTGTCCAACGCGGTTCAACCGGACATCGTGTTGAATACGACGCCCTATGATTTTGGTTCAACGGTGGTCGGCACACCTTTGAACTGGCAACTTGCAGGAAGCAACATCGGAAACTCGGCCCTGATACTGGAAACCATGACGTTTTCGAATGGAGAGTCCTTCTTGCTCCTGTCTCCGGCAGAGTTCCCTCACGTCGTAAGCGCAGGCGGGAGCTTCACGATTTCCATAAGATTCTCACCGATAGGTGCGGGAACCTGGCGTGACACGCTTCTTGTTCAGTCAAATGATCCCGACGAGTCGCTCTTGTCTGTTCCCCTTCAGGGGCTTGCCTACGCGAATGAAGGCAACGTATCATGGAGTCCGGCATCGCTTGACTTTGGGGAAGTCTGGATACCCAACCCGACTGCTTCGTCATCGCGTTCCTTAATGGTTCGAAATATCGGCCACGGCACTCTTGTGCTTGAGACCGCCGAGATTACTGGTGGTATCTATTACCGGATTGATCCGATCGGCTTGCCACTCGTTCTCGCACCGCAGGATTCAACATTTATCCGCGTGTGGTTTGAACCGACTCAGCCCGGTAACTTTTCCGGTGCCTTGACGTTCCGCACGAATGATCCAGATCAGCCGGATGTCACGATTATGTTAAACGGTTCCGCGGCGATGGCCAACTTCAATGCTGGCCAGACGATGTGGACGTTTCGTGATCCGTCTACCGATTTTGATCATGGCATTAATGCCGTCACCTGGATTGAAGATGTCAATGGAGACGGAGCTGCCGACGTGTTGCTCTCCAGCGGAAGCGGATTGACAGCTTGCGTGAGTGGAGCGTCGAGCGGGCCGGCAGATACGTTGTGGACCTATAACTCGCGAATTGACCCGAATCACGCGGGCGCCGTCTATTACGAGCGTGCCTTAGCCTCTGTGCAGGATCTCACGGGAGACGGTGTTCAAGAGGTGATCATAGGCACGGCAGGAGGCAGCCGCTCCGTATATGCCCTTTCGGGTCAGACCGGCGAGGAACTCTGGATGTTTGACACACGTTGGTGGGGAAGCGGAGGATGGGTGAATGACGTGGAAGGTTTTGTGGACATCAATGGCGACTTCGTGCCAGACATACTGGCAGCCGGCGGCGGTGATGGTAGCCAGAGCAGGGTTTTTGCACTGAACGGCCAAAGTGGTGTGCTTCTTTGGGAAAGCACTCCATACCAGTCGTTTTACGCATTCACCATCATCGACGATGTTACTGGAGACGGAGTCCCTGAAGTTGTTGGCGGAACAACGGGTTATGCTGTCGGACTCAATGGAATGACGGGGGGACTGCTCTGGCAGACCTCAATTGGCGGGAGTTCCCCGTGTTTTGATTTAGAGCGCATGGGAAACGCCAACCCACAGACAAACAACTCAGAAGACGTTGCGGTTGCTTCCGCGTATCGCGGTGTTTATGTGATCGACGGTTTAACAGGGCAACAACTTTGGTTTGTTCCGTTTTCCGGGACGACTATTTACAGGTTGGAGGTGATCCCCGACATTACGGGAGATGACGTATCGGAAATCGTCATCGGGACGGTCTCAGGCCGTGCAATTTGTTTAGACGGCGCTCAAGGAATTGAGTTGTGGAATGTCATTGTTGATCCAACCGATCCTGAGAATGTGCTTGCCCTGACGACCGTGCCGGATATTACCGGCGATGATGTACCGGATATCGTGTGCGGCACACTCAGCAACAGACTCATTGTATTGAGCGGGTGGGACGGAGAACAGATTTTCAGCACGGTCGGAGAAGGATCATTCAGCGCCGTAGATGCGGTGGGAATTCTGCCCGATGTGGATGGTAGTAACGCTTATGAAATTCTGATGGGCAATCGCGACGGGTGGGTGGACTGTGTATCCGGCGGAACCTTGCAAGGGTCCTCTGCCGGGTCAAGGCCGATAGCACAGGACTTCACGCTGCATCCGGCTCACCCCAATCCCTTCAATCCCAGCACGACTTTGTCGTACTCACTTGGTGTTGCGACGGATGTGCAGTTGAACATTTATGATGTTACCGGACGACTGGTGCGTGAACTGGTTAATGCGCATCAGAGTGCGGGGATTCATCAGATTGTCTGGAACGGTCGAGACACCAGCGAGCAGGCGGTCGCTACCGGTGTCTATTTCGTCAGCATGCGGGCACTGGGTTTCAAACAAACTCAGAAGCTGTTATTGCTCAAGTAAGACGTTCGCAACGATTAGGAGCATGAGACAGGGCTTGCCAATGGCAAGCCCTGTTTTTTGCGTAGTTGCTGAACGGCAGCCAATTCGGCCCCAACAGTTTACTCTACAACTCGTGCAGCTCGTTTTGCGCAGCAGTCCGCAGCGACTCAAGCCACTCGCACCATACAGGGATTCCCAGTCCGGTCTTCCCCGACACAAGCAGGACTTGCAGGTCCCCGTTGACAAGCTCGAGGTTCCGATGAAGCTTCGGCACGTTGATATCAAGATGCGGGAGTAAGTCCATCTTGTTTATCAGACACATCTGGCACTCGCGGAACATCAGGGGATATTTCATCGGTTTGTCTTCTCCTTCCGGAAGGGAGAGGACAACGACTTTTGCATGCTCTCCAAGATCAAACTCCGCAGGACAGACAAGATTGCCGATATTTTCAATAAAAATGTAGTCGAGATTGTCGAGTGGCAGTAACGCAAGTGCGGCATTGACCAGATGCGAGCCAACGTGACAGTCACCACCAAACGGCTGGGTGTTTGCCTGCACGATCGGAATTCCGAGCGGTGCGAGGCGTTCGCTGTCAATCGTGGAGGTGATATCACCTTCTATGACTGCACAACGCAAGCCGGCTGACTGCAACTCGGTAATAGTCCTCCCAAGCAGAGTAGTCTTACCCGCACCAGGCGAACTCATAACATTGACGACAAAGATCCCATGCTCGTCAAAGGCGGCGCGATTTCGTTCGGCAAGAGCGTTGCTCTCCTCCAGTACATCACGAATGATTGGTATGCTCATTGACCCCGTGCCTTTCTTTCATTGAAATACTCATCAGTGTTATGCCTCTGCCCTGTGTCACGGCTACTCGCGTAGCTCCACAGTAGGGGCAAGCGAAGATCGGATCCTGCACGCTAAAGTCGGACCTGCATTCGCGGCATCGGCACCTGACTGACTCTTCCTCGATGAGCAGCCGCGCGGCCGCAAGCCCGCAACTCGACTTTATTGCATCGAACAAGAAGATCAACGACTCTGCAGAAACTGCGTCAAGTTGCCCGACCTTCACGCAAAGCTGCGAAACATCTTCCTCGACCGAACCACGCGGGAGAGCGAGCCTCGCTTGCTTGATAATACACTCTGCGATGTAAAGCTCGTGCATAGCTGGTCAACAGATTCTGGGGAGCAACTCGCCGGTTGGTCTATGAAGGCGGCGAGTCCCACCTGCGGAAGTTTCAAGCAGCAGAACTGCGAAGTCAGTGGATGAAATCTCACCAACTTGTGCGGCGTTGCGGCCGTCACGTGTCGCGCGCAAAGTTTGGACAATCTGCTCGGCCTGTTTCCGATCCACTATCATGACAATCTTGCCCTCATTTGCGAGGTGCAGGGGATCGAATCCAAGTAACTCACAGAGTGACCGAGTTTCCGGCTCAATTGGGAGCGCATCCTCACTTATCGTAACCGCGCAGCAGTTGCTGAGGGCAAGCTCCTCGAGAACGGCTGCTACCCCTCCGCGAGTAGCATCCCGCATCCACTTCACACCATCATGAGAGTGCAGGACTGAACTGACCATGTTGACGAGTGCGGCGCAATCACTCTGCACCGAATGTGCGAACGAGAAACCTCCACGTGCGGCGAGAATTGCGGCAGCGTGATCACCAAGTGTGCCACTTACGATGACGGCGTCACCTGCAGCAATAGGCTGTCGAGACAGTCCACTGCCCAACGGCACGGTGCCGATACCAGTAGTATTGATGAATAGCTCATCGCACTGCCCGTGCGGCACGACTTTCGTATCACCAGTCACGATTTCCACCCCGGCATCGAACGCAGTCTGTGCGATGGAGTCACATAGAGCTTCGAGCGTCTCGAGCGGCAAACCCTCTTCAATGATCATCGCGATTGACAGCCACCGTGGCAAGGCACCCATGACGAGGAGGTCGTTCACAGTACCGCAAACCGCGAGCTTACCAACATCCCCTCCCGGGAAAACGAGCGGCTGCACGACGTAGGAATCAGTAGAGACGGCAATCTCTGCGCCAGTTACGTTCAACTTTGCGGCATCATTGAGTTTCTGCAACTCGAGACCCTTGAAACGGCTGACAAAGCAATCCTCTATCAGTTTACGCATCGCGCTCCCGCCAGCGCCGTGGTCAAGTGTTATGCTACGACTCTTATGCATATTCAGTCTGATACTGGTAAACGGCTGCGCAGGCACCTTCAGACGAAACCATGCACGCGCCCATCGGCGAATTAGGTGAACAGGTCTTGGCAAATAGTGGACAAGCGCTGGGTTGAATTCGTCCGCACAAGACATCGCCACATCGGCAGGCTCGATTCTCCTTGCTGACTCCCCGCCGAGCCAAGATGTGCTCTGCATCCCATGCGGCATACTCAGGGCGGAGCGACAGGCCACTGCAGGGTATTGCACCGAGTCCGCGCCAATTCGAGTCGCATGACTGGAAGACCGAAACAATGGCGTCCTGTGCATGACGATTGCCCGCCGTTTGAACCACGCGACGGTATCGATTCTGCACTTCATAGCTCCCCTCGAGCTTCTGCAGGCAGATAGCATGAATGCAATCCAGCAAGTCTGCGGGTTCGAAGCCGGATACCGCGCACGGCATATTCAATTCGCTCGCGATAAACTCAAACGGTGTTGTACCAGTGACTGTGCAAACATGCCCCGGCAAAATCAGTCCGTCAAGACAAGTCTCGTGTGATCTTAGCAACGCGCTCAGAGCGGCGGGCATCGTTTTCAGGCCGGACAGCAGCTTAAGATTCTTGACTCCCCTCTGAATAGCTTTTCGCATTGTCGCAGCAATTGTGCATGCGGTCGTCTCAAAGCCAATGCCGAGAAGAATGACAAGTCGCTTGGGATGCTCTTCTGCAAAGCGTAGAGCATCTGCCGATGAGTACATCACTTGAATGTCAAGCCCTGACCCACGGGCTTCACTAAGCGTGCATGCAGAGCCTGGAACCCTCAAGAGGTCGCCAAACGTCGCGATCGTTACATCGCGGAGTCCTGCTAATTCGACCGCATGATCAACAAAGTCTATCGGGGTTACACAAACCGGACAGCCGGGCCCTGAGACTAACTCGACTTCCTCGGGCAACAGACTGGGAAGCGCATATCGGTAAATCGCGGCCGTGTGACCCCCGCACACTTCCATAATACGAATTGGTCCAGACAAAGGTAAGGACAAAATGCGGTCAGCCACACTCTTGACGAGGCGAGGATCGCGAAGTGTCGTCACGTGTCGCACGATGCACCAACCGCAAAGTCACTTAGCATTTCGATCATCTTGTGAGCTTCAACTTCGTCAACGATGGCAAGCGCGTAGCCCGCGTGGACTAATACATAATTGCCCACGTTCACATCGGGGACAAGTGCAAGTTCGATACGCAATGCGAGTCCGCCGCTTTCAACCACTCCGAATTCCTCTTGCAGCTGGATCACTTTCATGGGGACAGCAAGACACATATCAATGCTCCAACTCATTGGCGACACAAATCTGTCCAAGAGCGATCGAGCCATCATTGAGCGGCAAGTTCCGCGGAATCATGACGTGTACGCCCCGAGCTTCAAGCAACGAACCAATTCGCTCCAGAAGAAACTTGTTCTGGAAGCAGCCGCCGTTGAGTGCGACTCTACTCGAGCTGGTCAACTCCAATGCTCGCAGGGTCATATTCACCAAACCTTGAGCGATCCCTTCGTGGAATCTGCGAGACATTACAGACGAAGACGTCCCGAAATTGCAATCAGCGACCATCTCGCGAATCATCTGGAGTGGAGACAAGACCATCGCATCCTGAGATTCAATTAGCTCAGTGGAATAGCCTGATTCTATATTTGGGCTCAGGATACCTTCGAGCCACATGGCAGCTTGGCCTTCGAACTGGTGTCCAAGTCCGAAGCCGGCGATCGCCGCTACAGCATCAAAGAGTCGACCCATACTTGACGTGCGCGCGTATCTTTCCTGAACGCTTG
The DNA here is from genome assembly GCA_023382385.1 of bacterium. Taxonomy (NCBI): domain Bacteria; species bacterium. The sequence continues at coordinate 106,964 of JAHDVH010000005.1, forward strand.
GGGTGAAGAGCAACTCCAGCTTGGATGTGTCGTACTTTTTCCGGAGTAAATCCATGAGGGGAAGGTCCAAACCGAGAAGCTGCTCCTCAAAGGCTAAATTCAGCCATGACAGCGCCATTCTCCATGGCTGGTGTGCAGCAGCATCGTTTCCAATCAAGGGAACAGCAAGCAAGTGACCAATTCTACGATAGGCTCGAAGATCACCATACAATAGTTCACTCCCCCAGATTGTTCCATCAGGTCCATAACCAGCTCCGTCGAGAATTAGTCCAACTGTCGGATCCGACACATGGAACTCAGCAAGGCAGGCAGCAAGGTGCGCATGGTGATGCTGCACACGAACCAATGGAACCTGATGCTCACATGCCCACTCCTCTGCAAGTCGAGTCGAAAAGTAATCGGGATGTAGATCGCATACCGTACGTTCAATCCGCGCGTCAAGCAAGTGCAGAAAATGAGAGAGCACACTTAATGCAGTCTCAACAGTTCTTTGATTGTCAAGTGATCCGAGGTATTGAGTCAGAATTGCTGAGTGATTCTTCCCTAAGGCAAATGCACTCTTCAGATCTGCTCCGAACCCTAATGTTGTCTTACCGAACCCCGCTGCCACTGTTATGCTCTCAGGAACAAACCCTCGCGAGCGACGCCAGACTCGCGGCGCCCCCATTGCGACGCGCACAACTGAGTCGTCCGCGAACATGTGAATCTCGCGATCGTGCTGCAAGACACCATCTGCAATGCCGCTGAGATTAAGCCGGAGTGAAGCTTCTCGGAACTCAATCGGATCATCAGAGAAATTAGCGCTGGTCATCACGAGTGGCCGCCGCGCTCGATTTAGCAGTGCAAGATGAAGAGGCGAATATGGAAGCAAGGCACCAAGCGTGGGCGACCCGGGCGAGACCGACTTTGCGATGGGACAGTTCTCGCGCTTGTTCACAATAACGATCGGAGCCCGCCTGGAAGTCAGGCATTCAAGCTCCAGATCACTCACGCTGCACCACGCATTCAACGCCGTCAAGTCAGGAAACATGACGGCCAGCGGTTTGAGCTCGCGCCGCTTGCGCAGTCTAAGTTCCGTGACAGCAAGTTCATTCGCGGCATCACAAACCAGATGAAAACCACCGATACCTTGCAAAAGCAGGATACCGCCACGATTAATAAGTGAGACTGCATGTTCAAGCGCAAGCGATTCTTCAGCAGTGCAATTCCATTTTCCGTTGTCAATTGAGGAAAAGCGCAGGGCCGGACCGCAGTCAGAGCATGCAACGGGTTGGGCATGAAAGCGTCGATCGCTCGGCTCATGATACTCACTTAGACAATCCGGGCACATCACAAATGGCGCCATCGTGGTCGCGGGGCGGTCATAGGGGACGTCCTTGATTATACTGAATCTCGGGCCGCATTGCGTGCAGTTGATGAAAGCATAGTTGAAGCGCCGGTTGTTTGGGTCGTCGAACTCGGCACGGCAATCTTCACATATTGCCAAGTCCGGCGGAACCAGTGCAAGAGCCTCACCGTGTGTCGAGCTCTGCTCGATCGTAAACGTGTCGCAATGAAACGGAACGCAGTCTCTTACCGTAACACTATCTATCCGCGCAGCGGCAGGAAGTTCGGTTCTCATTTCACGGACGAACACATGAATCTGATCCAATGTGCCTTGAAGCTGAACGATGACACCCTGCGGATTGTTCCATACTCTACCGTTTAAGCCAAGTCTCTTCGCCAAGCGATAGACAAACGGACGAAAGCCGACTCCTTGGACAACGCCACGAACCCCGACCTCACGATATGTGTCACAACTCAACATATCTGAGTCTGCTGGAGCAGATAGAGAGTGACTTCCTGGAAGGGTGTTCACTTCAAGTGGTCCTGCGAGCTACAGACCAAGGAAAAGTACCGCTGCCGCACAAGAAGCAATGGAGCCACCTGCAAAGGCATGGCCATACCTGCCAAGATCAAGTTTGAGTAGTAGTCTAAGCCCTTTGTAACCGAGTGCCACAGTCGCCATCATGGTCAAAACCGTACTCAATAGGAAGACGATAGAAACGGCAGCAAGAGTGGTAGGACCAAGAGAAACTGCGGGCATGAGAACAATAGGGATCAGAGGTTCACAAGGCCCAAGAATAAGCACGATAAGTAGAAGACTTCGAACAATTGAGTCACCACAACCGAAGTCCTGCTTGCATGAGCATGATAGTGCATGCCGAAGACCCCAGATTGCGTACACCAGCCCGAATGCCAAAAGGAGCCACGCAGCGAAGTCTCCGCGAAGCGCTTCAGACACCCTCAGATCAAGGAAATGGATGCCGACGTGCAGTCCAAGGACTGCGATTATGAGCGAACCCAGGACGTGAGCAACGCCGCAGAGCGCCGTGAGCGTGAGGGCTTTTTGCATACTCCAACGGCGTGCGCGGGCGAGTGCAACAAACGGAACATAATGATCAGGGCCGACTAAAGAATGGGCGACACCGACCGTTACAGTAGCAGTGATTAGTAATGCAAACTCATTAGTCATTGAATGACACCAAGTGAATTCTGGGAAAATCTCTCCTTCGAGTCGTGAAGCATCTCAATTAGATACTGCACGATATTGGATACTACAGCTTTAACGCGTTCAGTTAAGTCATCCGGCTGGTCGAAACAATTAGCTCCGACACTGAGCAAGAAACAACTTGGAGAGGCATCATATAGTGTCTTGCAAACTGTGAGAAGGTTGCCGGGAGTTACGTGGTGCGTCAAGCCGCTGTGTAGTTCCCGCGACGCAATGAGTCGTGTCATCGACCATTTGCCGGGTTCAAGTTGCACCGTCGCATCGATGAACACAATTGCCCGATAGGCGGCCATCTGCTGCGCGTGTTCATAGTTCAATTGAGTCGTCACAAGGAAGTCGGCATCAGGAGACGCAGACATCAAAGAACTCACAATGGTTTCCGCGATGCCGTCGTCGCCCCGCAAGGAGTTGCCTATCCCGATTATCAGAATATCATTCATCGTTCCGAACAAGCGTATCGACCAACTGCATTGCATGGTCATAGAGCTCTACGTGAAGCGGCATTTGCCCAAGCGCGTGCGTCGAGCAACTTAGGCAGGGGTCGAAGGCGCGGATTACAGCTTCGACACGATTTAGCATTCCTTCGGTTAGGCGCTCGCCGTCAACGTAGCTGCGCGCGACCTGCAGGATGCTTCTGTTCATGGCAAGGTTATTATGCCCGGTGGCGATAATCATGTTCGCCCATTGCACGACGCCTTCCTCATCGACATGATAGTGATGTATCAGTGTGCCACGTGGGGCCTCAGCCACACCAATTCCGTCGCGACTATTCGCAGCCGCTCCGGCTCTGACATGCTTGTCAAGCAGCGAGTCATCCGCCAGCTTCTGCTCAAGTCGCTCGATACAATAGAGCATTTCGATCAAACGCGCGTGATGGTTGTGATAGGTGCTCAAAATCGGATGACCGTACCTTGACCTGAACTCATCAAGTTCGGCATCGGCAAGCGGGGTTCCACAACGAGTGACAACATTCAATCTTGCCAGCGGTCCCACCCTGTACATTCCGGTTGGATAGCCTAACGGTTTATAGTATGGAAACTTCATGAAAGTCCAAGGCTCTACGGCTTCGGAAATCAGCTCGGCGTAGCGTGTTGAATCCCAGCCTTGCGTCAAGACATTTCCTGCTGAATCCACAACACGCAGCTTACCATGATAGTGCTCAAGATTGCCATGGTCGTCCACAAGTCCCATGAAGAGTGAGGGGAAGTTTCCGAAAGTCTCCATTTCGGATTCAAAAGAGGCAAGAATTGGCTTGAAAGTCGCAAGCGCGCGGAGTGCGATGTCCTTAACCTCAGGAAGTTGAGCGCGGATCTGGTCTCTGTGTTCACGCTTCAGCGGTTCACTCACTCCTCCTGCGACAATCCATGCGGGATGGATTCGTTTTCCGCCCAGCAGCTCAATCATCTGCTGTCCGAACTGTCGGAGGCGAATACCGTCGCGCGCGAGCTGCGGATTACGAGCCGCAATTCCCGCGATGTTGCGAGTTGCAGGATCACTGTCAAATCCAAAGAGAAAATCAGGAGCTGAAAGATAAAATAAACAAAGAGCATGTGACTGGATGATCTGCGCGAAGTTCATCATTCTGCGAAGCATTTCGGCAGTGCGCGGAATGCGAACAGCAAGTATTTCGTCACATGCTTTCGCGCCGGCTATCAAATGCGCGACGGGACAAATACCGCACGACCTCGCCATCAGAGCAGGCATTTCGTAATATGGCCTGCCTTCGCAGAATTTCTCAAAACCTCGAAACTGAGTCGTGTGAAACAGTGCGCGTTCCACGGTGCCGCTCTCATTCAGATGGAGCGTTATCTTTGCGTGCCCCTCAATTCGCGTGATAGGATCTATGGTTATGGTTCGAGTCACTGATGGCCTACTTTCCGAATCTTGTCATTAGCTTGATATCCGGTTTGCGTCCGTTCACCAACTCGGTCAGAGCGTAGTAAATGGCGTCGGCGGGCGGCGGGCAACCGGGTATGTGCAGATCCACTGAAACCGTGTCATGAATCGGTACGACTTTATCCAGCAAAGTCGGGAGCATTTCCGCAGGAGTCTGTGGCTGAATCTGAACCAGTTCATGATAGGCTCTGTGCATCGTAGGTTCCACGCCAAATACATTGCGCATGGCGGGTACGTTACCCGTTACCGCGCAGTCTCCGAGAGCGACGAGTATCCGGGTGCGTGCTCGAACGTTCCTGATCTTTGCAACGTCCTCGTCAGTGCTAACTGAACCTTCGACGAGCGTAATATCCACTTCAGACGGAAACTCCTTTATGTCGACGAGTGGACTATACACCAAGTCAACGAGTTCAAGCAGGCCGACAATGCGCTCATCTGAGTCCAGGAATGACATGTGGCAGCCTGAGCAGCCGTCCAGCCACACGGTGGCGAGCTTAAGCTTCTTCATTGTTGCGCGCCTCCCGCATTTCTGCCAAGTGTGCAATGACATCCCGCCTTTTAAACTTTTCAGCGACGCTGCGGCGGCCTTTCTCTTTGATTGCCCCGGTCGGACAAACCTGAACACATTTGCTGCAACGGGTGCACGTGGGTGATTCACCCCACGGGTCATCAAGATCGCTGATGATGCGTGACAGTATTCCGCGCCCCATGATATCCAACGTATGGGCTCCTTCAATGTCTCCGCAAACTCTCACACACCTGCTACACAGGATACATCGGTTATTATCGGACACGAAGCGGTCGTGGGTCGCGTCAACGGTGAACTTGGGATGCAGATAGGGCAAACGAACGTGGTCCATTCCGAGCGCCTCTGCCAGGCTTTGCAGCTCGCAGAAGCCGTTTGCAATACAGACTGAACAGACATGATTGCGCTCAGTAAACAGAAGCTCCAAAATCCAGCGACGGTAATTGCGCAGTTTCTCGCTGTCTGTCGTCACTTCCATGCCTTCTGCAACCTTGGTCATGCATGCCGGCAGTAACCGAGTACTACCCTTGACTTCCACTAAGCAGAGCCGGCAGGCACCATAAGGGACCAAACCCTCGAGAAAGCAGAGAGTGGGTATGAAAATGTTATTCTGCAGTGCGACATCCAGAATGGTCTCATCGCCGCTCGCTCCGACCGGCTTCCCATTAATGACTAGCGTAATGATCTGAACAGGTTGAAGTGAAGTCATCTTATGCCTCCTTTCTCAAGACCTGATGCAGTATCATGATCGATCAGGTGCGACTCATATTCGCCTCGGAAGAACCTTAACGTACTAAGTACCGGATTCGGAGCGGACTGCCCAAGCCCGCATAGACTCGTATTTTTAACAACGTCACAAAGTGATTCAAGCAATTCCAAATCAGACCGTGATGCTTCGCCATTATTAATTTTAGCGAGCAGATTGTGCATCTGAGTTGTGCCTACCCGACACGGCACACACTTTCCGCAAGATTCTGAAACTGAGAATTCCATGAAGTAGCGTGCGATATCCACAATGCTGGCTCGCTCATCGATTACGACCATACCACCTGACCCCATGATCGAGCCAAGTTCGGCAAGGGATTCATAGTCGACAGGCGTGTCAAGTTTTTCCTCTGGGATGCATCCGCCTGTCGGTCCACCGGTTTGAACTGCTTTGATGTTGCGGTCGTGTTCAATACCCCCGCCAATATCGTGAATAATCTCGCGAAGGGTTACACCCATAGGCACTTCAATCAAGCCAACGTGCCGAACATCTCCGGCGAGCGCAAAGACTTTTGTCCCTTTACTCCGCTCCGTTCCGATTCCGGCGAACCACTCTCCTCCGTGCCGTATGATGGAGGTGATGTTTGCGAATGTTTCAACGTTGTTGATGAGGGTCGATTTCCCAAACAAGCCGCTTTCGGCAGGGTAGGGTGGTCTTGGCCGGGGAGTCCCGCGTCCGCCTTCAATAGAGGCTATCAGCGCCGTTTCCTCCCCGCAAACATAGGCACCCGCTCCCAACCGCAGTTCAATGTGGAAGTTGAAGGTTGTGCCCATGATATTCTGACCGAGGAAGGTGGTCTCTTCAGCTTGTCTAATTGCTTTCTTGAGTCTTTCATAGGCAAGTGGGTACTCTGCCCGAATGTAGATATACCCTCGGTTTGCTCCTACTGCGAATCCGGCGATGGCCATTCCCTCGAGAACGCGATGCGGATCACTCTCAAGCACGCTGCGGTCCATGAAAGCTCCGGGGTCGCCCTCATCAGCGTTGCAAATGATATATTTTTGTTGGACACCTGTCTTTGCAACAGTTGTCCACTTCAGACCAGTCGGATACCCCGCACCTCCACGTCCGCGGAGTCCGCTCTTCACAACCTCTGAGATGACTTCCGACGGACTCATAGCCGTCAGTGCCTTAAAGAGGGAATGATAGCCTTTGGCTGCGATGTAATCGTCGATCTCTTCCGGATCGATTTTGCCGCTGTTCTCCAGTACGATCTTCTTCTGTCGGCTGAAGAATGGCAGATCTGATCTCATGTGCAGCCTCGCTACCGGCTCGCTATCTAAATGATCGAGAATTTCTGCCACATCGGCGGGCGTGACGGACGTATAAACGATACCTTCAGGTTCTATCGCGACTGCCGGGCTGCCAAAACAGGGTCCTATACAGCCAACTCCCTTGACGGCGCAGACCTCGCCAAGTCCACGCGCCTTTATCTCAGATTGAAAGGCTTGAAGCAGTGATCTACTGCCCGCAGCGATGCAGCCTGCGGCCACGCATACGTGAATGCGGTGTTTTCGCTTCGCCTGTTCGAGCTGGACTCTCTCTCGAATTTCAGACAAATCATCAAGCGTGACCATGAATCGCCTCTTCTAGTTTGCTCAGCAACTCTTCTTTCGAGAGCTTACCTGCGTCGTGCCCGTCAATACTGGCAATAGGGGCAAGTCCGCACGTTCCGACGCAACACGCTGCCTGCAAAGTCAGCTTGCCGTCTTCAGTAGTTTCGTCGATCGAGAGTCCGAATCGCTCCTTCAGAGCATCCAGCAACTCAGGTGCTCCCTTGATGTAGCAAGCCGTGCCGGTGCAGACGATACATTTGTGCTTGCCCGGAGGTTTAAGTGTGAAGAATTGATAGAAAGTCGCGACCCCGTAGGCTTTGCTAAGGGGTACACCGAGTGCTTGCGCGACGTAGGCCAACGATTGACGATCAAGAGAACCGAAGGCATCCTGCACCGCATGAAGCGATTCAATCAATGCATGAGGACTCTGACCATGTTTCCGCATAACAATTTGGACTCCACGCCAGCGCGGATCGGTTGTTGGGGGTTCTGGGAGTTTTGATTTACGATTCATATTAATGACTTTAATATCTTGTTCGATGAACAAAGTTCATTTATACCTAAAAGTATACCTTGAACTTCCAATGAACAGCATTGCTAATTAATTTTGTGAAATTTTTCACAAAAGTCAACCCGCGAGAGCTTTTGTGTAACATGCTCACCATCAGATTATTCCTTGAGAATCATGCGGTTGCTGAGCTTGATCAAGTCGGGTAGAATCTGCCTCCAGTTTCGCTGCTTTGCGAGAATTCTCGCGGAGATGCAAGATATCTATGTCAAGATTGTGATGCGAATATCACGTTGCAGTCGAACGCGCAGAGAGAAAAAGCAAGAGCCCGCCGGAGCGGGCTCTTGACAAGATCGTAGCATTGACGACTATTTCAGCAGAACCATCTTGTGGACCGCGGAAAAGTCGCCGGCATTCATCTTCACCAGATACATACCGGTCGGCAAATTTCCTGCATCGAAGTGAATTGCGTGCCGTCCGGCAGCCATCAGCCTATCGATCGGACGAGCGACTTCCTGACCTTGAACGTTGTACAATACAAGTGTTACTTTGCTCTCCTGCGGGACGTCAAAACTCAGAACAGTTGAGGCATTGAACGGATTGGGGTAATTCTGATGAAGCGCGAACCGCGAAGGTAGTTCGGGATTGTTTTCAACAGAAGAAGCCTGACTGACTGTTACAGGGATATTCAGCGGACTGTTGTGATCGTTATGCGCGACAAAGATAGTTGCGTTATAATCACCGGGAGCAAATTCCGCAGTGGCACCCGTTACCGTAATGAGCTGTGACTGGTTAGCAGCAATGGTTCCTGTGGGATTGGAGACGGTAAGCCACGCTTGACTCGTTGTGATGGAGTATTCAAGATCACACTGGCCTTGCGGATTTGAGATTTCGAACTGAGCGGTTGCATTCTGTCCGACGACCGAAAGCACGTTCAATGAAGTCACGCTGAACGCGGCATTAGGCTGCCGCAACACAAAGTTACGCGTGGCAGTTCCATCGTCCTCGACCACGACATTGCTGGCGTTCTGATCGCAGTAGCCTTGCAGGTGAACTCGAACTGTATAGGTTCCCGGTTCCACTTCAAGCAGATACACTCCCGCAGCATCTGTAAAAACAAACAAGTCTGGAACCTGATCCACCGTCACGCGCACGTTTTGCAACGGAACGTTTGAACCAAATTCGCGGATGATTCCAGTGATCGTGCCGGACGGACCCGCCCAGAAGGCAATCGAAGTCTGGCTCTGCGGAGCGATGGCACCCGCACCATTGAAGTATACTTGAATGGCACTTTCACTGGTGGCATCCTCGACACCAACCGTGCAGTCCGTATTTCCGGGCCAGCCATCTGCAGGAATGGTATGGTAGTTGAAGATCGCGGCACCACCTTCCTCAAGAATCAACTGGAAGGTGTAACGGAAGCTAAAGTCCCAAAGATGCGGCAGATTCTCCCAAGTGATGATGAATCGATCTTCCGCAGCGTCTTGATAGGTCAAGACTCGCCCGCCATCCAGCCCGGCGGTCAGTTCGTCCCAGAACGGGTAGATCGCAGCATGCGGCTCAAATGGACCGGGGATTGGCTCACTGAAGAAGTACCCTTGAACGGGAATGAACGAAGCCCAACCTCCGGGTGAGATATAGACCTGCGAGTACTCCTGATCGAGATAAGGATAGCTGAAGCCCAGCTCGATCGGACCTGCTGTTGCTCCCCACCACTCAAATGTCAATTCGGTGCCGATACCAGAGATGTCCACCCACTCATAGTCCACTGATTCAAACGGACTCACCACAGCACCGACAAAGGGTGGCGACGGATTCGATATATTGGGAACTTCATCTTGCGCGGTCACAGTCCAAGTATAGAAACCATCGTTCTGCGGAGGAGTATCCGTGAAGGTTGTAACGCCCGGTGCGGTCGTGCCGATCTGGACTCCGTTACGATACACTCTATACTGAGCCAAATCTACGAGAGGTGTACCGTCGCGATTCGTTGTCGGCGCGACCCAAGCGAGCGCCATCTGGGTGTTGCCAACGGGCACTCCGGTGAGGCCGGACGGGGCAGCCGGTGCCATATTGCACATTGCAGTACGAGTCGGCGAAGGCGGAGACTCAACTCCGTTATCATACATCGCGGTCACGTAATACGAGTACTGAGTATTCTCAATACGGTTCAAGTCGGTATAGTTCGTCTCCACAGGCTGCGCGATCATCGTGCCACCGCGATAGACGCGGTAATTGACAATGTCATCCAACGGACGACGAGGATCACGCGTGACAAGCTCCACCGAGGGAGCTTCGACATAAGGCGCAAACCAGCGGTCAAGTGGATTTCGCGGAACTTGCGAGGTGGCAACGGGGCCACGTGCGATGAGATCCTTAACATCTCCGCCTGTGATGACACGAGAGCTGTTCATGTCCCCTGACGTGGGCAGCGATGGCACGCGATCAATCGCGTAGCCGCCAGGCGTGCCCGTCGAGAGCATATAAAACTCTTGATTCAGCGACAGGCCACCTTCAGGAGGCGGTCCGCCGAGCCACGCACGCATCATCCAGTCATGCCAGTTCCACAGGTTCCAGAAGCCGTTAGGATCTTGTGTCCAATAAGAGCGGTTGTCGACCTGTGTTTCGTCAGAACCGACAGCAGGCTGATCATTCATGCCCGGCGGGAATTGGTAGGCAATGTAGAAGTCGCCCGGTTCGCTAAGAAAGACGCCGCCATCTGTTTCCGCCATCACCCAACCCGGTGACGCATCGGCAGACAATCCTGTCCATTCGTAATATGCGTTGCTGACATCCGCGCCTTCTCCGCCAGGCATCGGGGGGCAAATCCCGATCCACGGAATCTCGATTTGATCCTCGACAAAGACCGTGACGCTGTAGATCATAAGCGGATACGCGGCATCGTCAGGCGGGGTCATCCGAACACAGAAATAGTCCGAGGGACCTGCGGGGAAAGCTACCACATAAAACGCTTCAGCTGTTCCGTCGTCGTAGAACAACTCAGTGCCTTCCAGAGTTCCAGGAGTCAACCAGGACAATCGAATGCGGTCATCGAAATTCCCGTTAGCTCCTAATTGCGTGACCGGCAACTCACCAAAGAGAACGGTGACTTGATTTGAGCGCGGCGATTGAACGGGAACGGAAACGTCGTTGTCAACGGCAGTCACAGTATATTGATAGATACCGTCGGAAGTCAACGTCTCTTGAAACGCCGAAGCGACGGACGTACCGACTTGAACGAAGTCCTGCTCACCGGCAAGCCGACGATAAACTCGGTATCCATCTACGAGCGGATCGACCGAATTGTCCCAATCAAGTGATACGAGACCCGTCGCGTTATTCACCGACCCCGTGAGATTAGTCGGAGCGGGGGGGTCAAGTCGAGTCAGAGTCAGATTGACTCCGTTTATCCCGCCTTCAGGCACCGCGACAATCTGCGTGGCAGTGTGATAGCCCGGGAGTATTCCGCGTATTCGACGATTGCCGACCAAGACATTTGCAAGGGTGTAGCTACCGTTGCCCGCCGGAGTTGTGCTTGGGCTTCCGATACCGTCCGCCCTCACTTGAACAGACGTTATCGTTCCGTTTCCACCATCTAGCGTGACGTTACCGGAGATTGTCGTGAGCACAGGCGGTGCCAATCCCCAAATGATGACGTCATCGATATAGATTCCTGCGAAGCCCGAAACGACTTCGTCGGCCCCGAAGTGAAAGCGGAAGATTGGAGCTTGGCCCTCATAAGCTCCGAGCGGGATGTTTACATACTGCCATCCCATCGACTGTCCGCTCCAAGCCGGCTCACCCGCGAGCGGATTCGCCGTGCCGGTATTCAGAGCGTTCACTGGATAGCCGCCGACAGGCTGAGCAATAGTCCACGTGTCGCCATTATCCACCGACACCTTGAAATTGCAGCCATCCCAGAAGAACTCGGCGTCGTACCAACAATAGAACTCGATCATGGCGTCGGGATTAGCGACAGTCAATCCGAGGTCGAGTTGCAACGAGTAGTCGGAGAAGTCGGGGTAGCCATTCGGGAAGTCGGTGCCCCACGTGTTCGGCGGGGAATTAGGCCCTGGCATATTGAAGTTCGTGGGAGTGCGCCAAGCCCATCCTGTATTCGTAGTCCACATGCCGTCATCCACGTCGAAGTTGTTCGCATAGCTCGGCGTCCCGACAATAATGTTCACTCTGTCGGCGGCGCCATAATAAGGATTGGCATAAGCACGAACATAAATTGAGCGCGATCCGTCGTTCAAGTTGGCAAGCAAGGCGGTCTGCACTCCGGGCGCAACCGTTGCCATTAGAGTGCCGCTTCCGGGCCGGCCGGACCACACCTGCAGATTGGTCAAAGTGAGCGGATTGCCGTTTGTATCCTGCGTCGGGTCTGTCCAAGTCAACGTGACATCGTGACCATTGACTACGGCCGCGAGATTAGTAACTGGAGCAGGGACGCCGTCCGGCTGCCCGATGAGGAGAGACATTCCGGTGGTCGGTAACAGTCCGGTGCCTTCGTAGCAAACCTGCAGACCATCGGTACTGTTTTCGTTTTCAATACCGACCGTGCACGAGAGGTTGCCGTAGAAGCCTTCCACGCTGACGAGCTGATAGTTGTACCGGATAAGACCATCCGGAGTCAAGACGATTTGGAATGAGTAAACCTCATCGGTCGTCCCGATATGCGGAACATTGATCCAGCTCATAATGAAGCGCTGGTTGGCGGCATCTGCGTAGTAGTAGTACTGACCGCCGGACGGAGGATAGAGGTCGTCCCAGAAAATATAGAGAGCCGCACTGGGATCTATATTGTTCGGGATCGGTTCGTTCCAATACTGTGACCATCCGCCTTGATCTTGAAAAGTTGCCCAGCCATTTGAGGTCATGTAGACCTGCGTATAGCTGAAATCGTAATAGGGAAAGCTGAATCCGAGGTTGAACGGACCGACAGTCTGATCATCGCCCACGATATTGGCGTTGTTTCCGTTTCCCGTGATGTCTATCCACTCATAGGCTGTTTCTGCGACGATGTACTCATCGAGCGGATTGTGGGGGGCGCGCGGATTGGACTGCAGCGGCCAAGTGAACTTGCTGCCAAGCTGCTGCTGAGCGTCTGCGGCAAGCTGCCGTTCGGCTATGGTGAACGCTTCACCTCGAGCCGCCTTTTCCTTCAACCTCAATACGTCCGCTTGTGTTACGGCGAACGCGGTGGTTGAGAGCAATAAAACTGCGCTGATCATAAACAGCGCACGATTCGAGAAACTCCCTTTCGTCATGTCACAGCTCCTTCTATAGTCACCCAGGGATACCACTTTCCTACAAGGTCGCAGTTTGGAATATCAAATGCAATAGTTCGTATTTAAGCAGATTTGCATGTTAGTTTAAGTGTCGTTTGCGCCACACATGGGGATTTGAAAGGGACTTCTCGCGCAATCAGGACATTAACTCATAATTAACAAATAGTTGCCTCGGAGTCATTGGCAACACACGTCCACTGGCCAAGCCGCAAGCGGGCCGTGGCATGTTCGTGGCAGAAACAGCACCCCTGTGCCACCGGTCCAGAAAGACCACTAATGGCAGTGCTCACCAAATGCCCACGTCCGGTTGGATGCTCTCTTGCGCCCGAATGTTTCAATCGGTTTCGCGAGCACTAATAAGGTGCAGTCGGGGACGCGGTTGGATGTCTTCTCTTTTGATGCCGAGTTGCTTCAGTTTGAGTTGCAGATTTCGCCTGCTGATCCCCAGAGACTTTGCCGTCTTTGAGATGTTCCCGTTATGCATGGCCAAAGCTTCTTTCAAATAATGGAAGCAGAAGGACCTTGTTGCGGCGCGCAGGTTAATCGGAAATGACCCAATCGGCAACCGGACAACCAATAGACAAGGCAAAGAGTATGAATCATTTTCTCGCATGCGCTCAAATTAGCGCAGCAGAGCGACAAATTCTGACGCAGATTCAACCTCGATAGAAAGAAAGCATTATGGACATCCGTTCAGCAAGAGTTTCGCGCAATGAGTTCGGCTCAATAACCTGCACATATGTTCCCCATCTCAATACCCACGCGATCAACTCTTCTGTCACACCCACATTCATCGACATCACAAAACCGCCGCTCGCGGTGTCTTCAAACTTCTGTGATACGTGCCACAATCTGCCCTCAATGGAGGGTCTGACCGTCTTGTCAAACAGGAGTTTCACCCGTTCAGGCTCCGCGTACCACAGTCCAAAGTTGGATTTCAAGAATTCGGACAAGCTAAAGGCGGGATCACGTTCGAACTCTTCAGTTTGAACGTCTACTTTCTCAAGCTTCGAAAGGTTGAGGTAAATCCAGTTCTTGTAAAAAGGTTGGAAAACAACGGCGTAAATGGCGCCACGATGCAGCAACAGGCTGTAGGGATGGACTGGATAGTGTTTTCCATTGTAACTGACTTCGCAGACTCTTCGCAACAACAGTGCCCGAAACAACTCAAGCAGGGCGGGTCCTGTCGGCCGAAGATCTACCTTCCCGGGTTCGTGAAATGCAAACCCGTCTCGCAAATTGACAAACGCATCCATCATTTCTACACTGTCGGCAGGCGCAATTTGCTCAAGCCGTTCGTAAACTCTCTCTAAACTTTCGCCGATTCGCGTTCCGACAAACAGTTCGCGGAATTGACCAAGTAGAATCGCGGCGAGCAACTCATCAGGTTCGAGAACGATGGGGACGAAGTCAAAGCTCCTATGCAGAGTCCAATAATGAACGCCATGCGCCCCAATGTCTGCTGACAGAGGGATATTTGCTCCCTCGATGGACTTCATGAGCCGTTGGAGTGAGCGTTTTGTGACTTCGCCGTCGAACAGTTGATAAAGTTCATCGATCGTGACGCGGTCGTGAGTGGCAAGTCTCTGCAGAATCCGCAATGCGCGTTGGAGGGAAGAATGATCAGGCATGTGACTCCACGTTGGCAAAGTTGAGGAAATTGAGTTCCGGAAGCCCAGGCATCTGACGATGACGTTCGAAGGCAACCGCACCTGAAAGGTAACAATCGGCAATAAGACCCGCAATCAACAGCAAATGAAACAGCTATGGAACGAATGATTCAGATGCCTAAGTATAAAATAACTGAACGAAAAATAATCATTTGGCATCCCTCTCGCCGCTCTTAAAAAAAAGAAGAACCGCTACCGAAGTAACGGTTCTTCAATTGGAAAAGGGACTCGGGCCTCAAACGGCATACCCTCACCTTCAGCATGCAGACTCAGAGATGATCTAATCACTCACGCAAAAAATCCGTCAGTCCTTTACTGCACGGATGTAGTAGAACCCTCTTTTTCCAGCGACAGTCGAGTCCATGAAGAATGCTGTGTCTGGTGGCGTCGGTGTGCCAAGCGTATCCCACTGGTCAAAGTCCGCGCTGCGATATTCTATTAGCGGCAGACATTGATCGAGTTCCCGCTCGTATCTTAAAAGACCGACTGCCGGTGCAGCTTCAGAATTCCCGTTGCAGGGTCGTATCGAACAACGTAATCAGCTGGCGGATTTAGTGGCGGTGGAGGCAGACAAGGCAAGAAAGAGGACACAT
The DNA here is from genome assembly GCA_023382385.1 of bacterium. Lineage (NCBI taxonomy): Bacteria > bacterium. Next base: position 122,321 of record JAHDVH010000005.1, read on the forward strand.
CGAGAACGCGAAATGAACTGCCGTCAGCCACGTATCTGACGCAGCCGTGCATTGCAACCCCGCAAGCAAAGTTGGGCGTATCATGAACACCAACTTCCGGCACGCTTGACGGACCACTATCGCCTTCCCAATCTGCACCTCAGCTTCCCGAGGCATCGGTATGATCTGCTCCGGTCGATACTTAGATCCCGCGACTCCTGCCTCCTTCTACCCGACAAGTCCACTACACTCTGACTTTCAAAGCTATACAATTTTCGGGGGCCAGGTCAAGTTGACTCTGGCTGTTAAAATCTGGACTTAGACATGAACATATGAATAAAAAGAAGAATAGAAAAAGCCCTGCAAAACAATGTTTTAGCAGGGCTTTAGCTGGTGCACCCACAGGGACTCGAACCCCGAACCAATTGATTAAGAGTCAACTGCTCTACCAATTGAGCTATGGGTGCTCAGAAGGCCAAGAAGGTACAAAATCCCCGCTCGATTGTCAAGCTGACCTCCGCTGTCCTTCGCCAGCCGTGTACTTACACTGGACCTAAGACTCAAACACATCGCGCGGGGTCCATACGTTTGCAGAGATCGCGAGAACGATGCAAAGCGCGACGCACCCGAAGATAGAGCCGGCAGGGGCATGCAGTGGCATCGCGAATAGCCAAGCACCTATCACAAAGGCGGACTGCAAAACAGTCGCAGCAAGCAACCCTCCCAACAGACCTAATGTGACTGCAAGAAGCAACTGAACGATGAGCAGGTCACGAGTCCTCAGTCCGAGCAGCAGAAAAAGTTGCCACGCCGAGCGGCGGTTCCGAAGAATGGCCCGAAGTGACAGTCCGCCAAGAACCCATCCGAAAAGCGCGAACAGCAAGGAAAGATAGCCGATTCTTCCCTTGAGCGACGCTATCCAGTTGTCAAATTTTGCCCAGAGGTCGCGGGGATAAACGACTCGAAGCACACCCGGCCAGGCTGCGACCTCCTCAACAAACAGTTTGGACAAGTGCGGATTCGGAGCAAGGAGTTTGACGCGCAAGATTGGAGGGAAAGGATTCTCGGTTAACACATCGCTCAGCGACTCACCGAGCTCCAGCTCAATTTCATCGAGGACATCGCGCGCAGAAAGTGACTTGACGTCCAATACGTCAGGTCGCTGCCTAAGCCGGCTTTCCATTGCGAGTCTGGTAGAGTCACTGGGATTAGAAAGCTCAATCTCTATCGCCAGATTCTCAATCAGAGAACTCTTAACCGCACTCAGTGCCTTCACGGACACAAAGAGGCCATACAGCAACGCGGTCGAAACGGCAAGCAGAAGAATTGCCAGCACGGTCAATGTCGGCCTGGCCAGCATTGACCGCCAGGTGAGCTTCAGCAGCAATCTCATGACGTCAGCCGTCCGTGCTCGATCAAGAGTCTGCGCGCCCTTGCGGCCAATTGAGTCGGTCGATGAGTCGTCAAAACTATGGTCGTGCCACGGGCATGGGCGAACGACAAGAGTGACTCGATCAACTCGACAGATTCGCTATCAAGATGGGCAAATGGCTCATCGGCCAAGAGCAAGAGTGGTTCGTGAATCAACGCTCTTGCCACCTGCAGCCGCGCCTGTTCGCCGCCGGAGAGTTGATGCGAATAGCGCATCGCCGCGCCGCTCAAGCCTGCCTCAAGCAACGCTTTGGTCCCACGGGATCGACACTCCGCGTTTGGCACCCCCTGTATCCGTAGGGGTAGAACAACGTTTTCAAGCACGTTCTCTTCGTCGAGGAACTGGGGATGCTGTGTAACGATGCCAAGCTTTCGGCGCAACTGCGGTTTCTGAGACCTCGTCAAAGGCCGCAACGGAATCGAAACAACTTCACCGTAACCAGCAGATGGCTCAAGCCCACCGTAAAGAACTCGAACCAGTGACGTTTTGCCACTTCCAGTCGGACCCTCAATGATAAGGAACTCCCCGCTCACCAGCTCAAGATCGATACCTGATACAACAGTCTTGCCACCTGCCAAGACGGCGAGATTCTGAAGACGGACGACAGGATTGTGTTTGCTTGTCACGATGGCTGATTGATTTTGTGCTGGACAGGATGATCATTTCCGGACAGTTGGTCCCATTGCGAAGCACGCGAGGTAAGTCGCCGCTCCTCCTTGATACCGTGCAAGGCACAGGAAGGGCTATGTTTCGATGGATGTATTATAAACATTTACAGACACTTAAAATACCATTACAGAAAATCCAGATTGCACTATTTTTCTCTTGCGTATTCCGGTGGAAATTGAGTATATTCGGTCTCTTACAATGAACGATGCATGACGACAAGGCGGACCTAACCGCCTTTTTTTCAAAGAAAACAGCCCAAAGAACAAAGTCAAGGAGCATCATGCCGAATCCTGGAATAATCGCCTTCGTCGCAGGCATTATTGGACTGATCATCGCCTTTTTCATATATGGGATGGTCAAGAAACAATCCCCCGGCCCGGAAAACATGCAACGGCTGGCGGACAAGATTCATCAGGGCGCGATGGTCTTTTTGAAGTCTGAGTACAAGATTCTATTCCTGTTCATCGTGCTCGTGGCCGGATTGCTGTTCTTCCTGCATCCGCACCGCGAGACGGCCTATGCGTTCATCGTAGGCGCCGCGGCATCAATGCTGGCGGGCTACATTGGCATGAACGCCGCGACGATGGCGAACGTGCGTACCACTTGGGCCGCGAAGGAGAGGGGGCAGGGTCCGGCACTTGTGACCGCTTTTTCAGGCGGTGCAGTTATGGGCTTGGCCGTTGCCGCACTTGGTCTTATCGGGCTTGGCGCCCTGTTCTACGTGCTCGATGTGAATCCGAACGTGAATGTGCAGGACGCGCTGGTTGGGATGTCCATGGGAGCCTCGTCCATCGCATTGTTCGCTCGTGTCGGAGGTGGTATCTTTACGAAGGCAGCCGACGTTGGTGCGGACCTTGTGGGCAAGATGGAGTATAACCTGAACGAAGACGATCCGAGGAATCCTGCCGTCATTGCCGATAACGTAGGCGACAACGTTGGCGACACGGCAGGCATGGGCGCGGACTTGTTCGAAAGCTATGTTGGTTCGATCGTAGCCTCAATCGCAATTGCCGGAACGGGCGCAGCCTATGCCGCGCAGAAAATGGCGTACATGAGCTATCCGATGTATCTGGCAGTGGCCGGACTTCTGGCTTCCATTATCGGTATCTTTGCGATTCGCCTCTTTCAGAAAGGCGATCCTGCAAAGGCTTTGTCCTCTGGAACGGTCATCGCCGGTGTCGTATTTTGGATTATCGGTTACTTTATCACAACGGCGCTGGATCTCAAGATTGGCGTTTACCTGGCCATGGTCTCGGGGTCTGTAGTCGGCGGATTAATTGGACGCATCACGGAGTACTACACCTCCGGCGGACCAGTCCGCAAGATTGCGAAGTCCTCCACGACGGGTTCCGCCACGACGATTATCACTGGCGTCGCGGTTGGATTGGAATCTGTTGCGATTCCCATTATTCTCATCGCAGGATCCATCTGGACCAGCTTCTACTTCGCAGACCTTTACGGTATTGCGATTGCCGGTATGGGTATGCTGGCTACCGTTGGGATCGTTATGGCCGTAGACGCCTACGGACCAATTGCAGATAATGCTGGTGGCATTTCCGAGCAGGCTCATCTTGGCCCTGAAGTTCGCAAGATCACGGACAAGTTGGATAGCTTGGGCAATACCACAGCGGCAATCGGTAAGGGCTTTGCAATTGGTTCAGCGGCCCTTGCAGCCCTCGCCCTATTTTCGGCTTATACGACCGCCGTTGGCATCGATTCCATCAACCTCGTGGATTCGCGCGTGGTGATTGGCCTCTTGTTGGGTGGCATGATGGCCTTTTGGATCGGCGCGCTGACTATGACGGCAGTAGGTCGAGCCGCCAGTGCAATGGTCAGCGAAGTGCGCAGGCAATTTACAGAGATCAAAGGTCTTCTGGCAGGCGAACCGGGTGCAGAACCTGACATTGCTCGGTGTATCGAGATTTCTACCAAGGGTGCATTACGCGAAATGATTTTGCCCGGTTTGGCGGCAATCGCAGCTCCCATCATAGTGGGTTTTGTGCTTGGACCGCAAGCTCTTGGTGGATTGCTCGCTGGGGCGACGCTATCAGGAGTCTTGCTGGCTCTGTTCATGGCAAATTCCGGCGGCGCATGGGATAATGCCAAGAAGTTTATTGAATCGGGAGAGCACGGCGGCAAGGGTTCGGAAGCACACAAGGCTGCCGTTGTCGGCGATACGGTCGGCGATCCGTTCAAGGATACAACCGGCCCTTCCATGAACATTCTAATCAAGCTGATGGCCATCGTTGCCCTTGTGCTTGCACCGATGTTGAAGTAGCGAATCGGTTACGACCTGATAACGGATGCAGGATTGTGAAGGCGGGCGACCATTTGGTCGCCCGCCTTCTTTTAATTGTCTCGCTGCCCGAAAAGCCGCGCCCCGAGAAAGACACCAAAGAGCAGAAGAACGATTATTGGCCCGGGCGAGAGGTCAAAGTTCACGGCCACGGCTGCTCCGATGATCGATGTGACGGCACCAAGCAGGATTGACCAAATGACCACAGAAGTGGCTCTGTTGCTGAAGAGTCCAGCGGTGGCAGAAGGCATGACAATCAATGCTCCTACAAGCAGAACTCCTGCGATCTTCATCGCCAAGGCAATGGTCACAGCCAGAATCGCGAGACTGCCGAGATGCATCAGTCTGACTGGCAAACCCGCAATGCGCGCACCCTCCGGATCGAATAGAAACAGTAGTATCTGCTGCCAGAAGGAGACGAGCAGCATGAGAACGAGCAGGGCAAGTGCGCAGAGAAAATAGACGTCTCCGAGAAGAACTTGGTCCAGAGAACCTACAAGAAATTCTTCAAGATGACCGCCTCCGCAGTCATCATGAACATGATTGTGGACGCTTGAAAGAAGTAAACCGAAAGCGACCGCAGCAGCTAACAGGATTCCAATCGCGCTGTCTGACGAAAGATCATCGCGCCGGGGAAGCATACCCACGCCGAGGCTGAAAAGCAAGGCAGTAACTAATGCAATAGGGAACACCGGCCAGTGCATGTACAGCGCGAGTCCCACGCCGGCAATCATTCCATGAGATGCTCCATGGCCCATGAATGCAAGTCGGCGATGTACGACCAGAAACGACTGCGCACCACACGCCACCCCCAAGAGGAGAGCGGCCAACAGCATGGGAAGGCTTTCAATGCTCATGCTTGCCCACCACCATATGCGGCATGGAATGATCATGGAAGACGAGCTTCGCCGGACAGCCATAGGCTCTTTCGATATCCTCACTGGACAGATTCTCGGGCCTGTCGTGGAAATGCAGTTGCTGGTTCAAGCAGGCAAGGCGATCGCATATCGGCGAGACCGCACCGATATCGTGTGAGACCAGCACGACCGTCAGATTGCGTTCCTTCCGCCATTCCAGAAGCCACGAGTTGAGCTGATCCTGACCTTCCGCATCGACGCCGACCGTCGGCTCATCGAGCAAAAGCAACTCAGGTTCGTGGACCATCGCCCGCGCGATGAGGATTCGCTGCTTCTGCCCGCCGGAGAGCTTCCACCATGCTTTTTTCGCATGAGCACTCATGCCAACACGCTCGAGTGCATGATTCGTTTTGTCCATCAGCTCGCCTTGCGAATAATCAGGCAGACCGCGAGCCAACAAACCCATGCTGACTACCTGTTCGGCGGAAACAGGGAACCGCGAGGTGAACTCTCTCTGTTGCGGCACATGCCCGACTTTTCGACGCCAGTTGTAACCTGTAAGCGGGTTTTCACCGAAGACTCGCACGCTGCCCGAGTCAGGGACTTCCAAACCGAGGATAAGCCGCAACAACGTGGATTTACCTCCGCCGTTCGGCCCGATGAGGCCTACAAATGCGCCGGCTTCCAGCTCGAGCGAGACATGCGCAAGAGCCGTTGTGGCGCCGTAGCGGAACGAGACATCAGTAAGATTGATTATCGAATTCGTGTTCAAGGTTGATGCTTGGAGTTTGCAGGTTGCTTAAGACAAAAGTCACTGCACAATCGTTATTAAGAAGAGTGATGTTCACCTAATCACGGGAAGGTTCGGCAATCGCCGGGGTTCTGGGTTCCATGACAATAGTCAGAATACAGAGTACAATCAACGCAGCACCAGCCAGCGTCCAGCCCCCCGGGATTTCCGCGAAGAGTGCCCAGCCGAGCAACGTTGCTCCGACTGGCTCGCCGAGGATTGACGCGGAGACGACGAATGCGGGAAGATGCCCAACCGCAAAATTCAGCAAAGTGTGGCCTATCATGGTCGGAATGATCGCGAGCAGCAGCAGTCCGGTCCAATTTTCAGCTCCGAAGCCCGTCAAGGAAACTCCAGAAATCGCCGCAAGGAGCATCAGAAAGAGCGATCCGCTAACATGCAGAGTCAACATGAATGGGACGAGCGGGACGGTCTGACGATATGAGCGGGCAAACAGAACGAAGATAGCTGCAAGTATGGACGCAGTCAAGGCTAATAAGTTCCCGGTCAGTGCGGCCTCTCCGGCACCTCCTCCAAATGTAATTGCGGCCATCCCCAGAATAGCTCCCGCAATCGCCAACCGGCTGCGCCAACTGACAGATTCTTTAAGGAAGATGTATCCAAGAAATGCAGTAAAAACCGGTTGAGTGCAGGTTAGAAACGTGGAAGCGGCTATCGAAGTATAACTGAGGCTGGTGATAAAGCAGACCTGATGCAGGGCGATGATCACTGTAGCGCCAGCGATGCCAAGAATCTTGGCAGGCCACATCTCTCGCAAAGCCGTGCGCACGTTAACCGAAAATAGTGCAAAAAGAAATATGATCGCGCAAAACCCGCCGCGCCAAAATGCCGCTGCAAGCGGCGGAACATCTGCAAAACGCACAAAGATCGCGGCAGTAGAAACCGCAAGAACGGCGGGAAGCAGGGCTGCTTTAGCCCGTGCGATGGGTTGCATAGACAGTTGGGAGGGTCAAAAGGGCAGGCTTTGTCACAAAGCTTGCAAGCTCGTGTAAGGCGATGATCCGTCGTAAATCCAGAAAATATACGAAAGCAGCACAAGATTCACAAACACCAGCCTTCGGCACCGCGTGTCTAAAGGCTTGCAAATGGCTGTATTTTTTAATACTTTAAGGAATATGATGCGGAAATTGACAGCAGTCTGCCTATCTTGCCTGCTTGGAACAAACCTTGCCACGGCTCAGTTCCTTCAGGTCAAGGGCAGCGTTCCCTTATCCCCCAGAGAGGATGTTGCAGTCTCGGGTTCGATCGCCTATACTGTGGGTTCGAACTCATTCAGCGTCGTCTCGTTTGCGAATCCCAATTCCCCGGCAGTTATCGGCCAGCTCGCGCCGGGTGTTGGAACGCTGACGGGCGTGGCCTTCCGCGGCGATCATGTCTACTGCGCTGGCCAAGGCAGCGGGGTGGTCGTCATCGATGCGGACACTCCTTCATCGCCGAGTTGGGTGCGCAATGTATTGGCTGCAGCACCTGTGAAGGATGTCTCAGTAGGTGACACCTTTCTGGTCGCGGCTACAAGTCTGAACGTGACGCTTTTCGGATTGCATGATCCGGCACAGCCTCGCCTCTTGACCGCGTATGGGCGCCCTGCAAACCGCGTGGCGATTGATGCCGCTTCACGGAAGATACACTGCGCCGGAAGCGATGGAGCATTTCTGCTCAGCTGGCAGGTGAATCAAGGTGTTGTCACTTTGAGCGAATCAGACGAATTTGGCTCATCAGAGTATTCCAACGTCGCGTTAGGCGGGAGCTACGTCAACTTCGCGCAAGGACTTCAATTCTCTGCTCTTCATCCGAATACTTATACCTTGGCCGGTCAATATGGCGCTGCGGGTCAAATCCGCGGGCTTGCATCCGGCTCCAACTATTCTGTAATCGGACTGTCGACTGGCGGCATTGAGTATCTCCGCCAAACGGGCAATACGCCACAGTTTTCATCTTCCGTGCAGGTGACCGGCGGAATCAATAGCCTTGCCATATCAGGCAATGATCAATATGTTCTTGCCGCGACGACAGCCGGACTGACGGTTGTCGAGAATTCGGCGTTAACAGCTGATGAATCGCCTCTTATCCCACACGACTTTGCGCTTAGTGCATTTCCCAATCCTTTCAATTCTACAACCACGATCTCCTGGATGGGCGTGGTACGCGCAAACGCATCTCTAACTATCTTTGACGTGAATGGGCGAGAAGTGCTTTTCAGATCTGTAAACCCATCTGAAAACTCCCTCAAGCTTGATTTCGCTGGATTCGGCGCAGGGAGCTATTTTGTGCAATTAGCAGGTAACGGCATTGATTCGTCGCCGATGCGCATAGTATACTTGCCATAAGGCACTCTTGACCGCTCGTTTGCCCTTCGTCATGGGGAGAATCCTCTTCTTCCCGGTATTCGTTCAGTAAATTCTCACAGCACCATGTTTCTCCAACTCGTCGTAGAGGCGCTCCTCTACTATTTGGCCTGTTCACTGCTTGCCAAGCGCGAAGAAGCTCCGGGTTTGTTGCGCGTGTTCATTGTCGTGATGCTGCTGGCCTTCGTTTCGGGCGGCATTAAGGCCATTTTCTCAGATTTCTGGATAGGTAGCGCAATCATCGCCGTCCTAAACTTCTTCATCCTCTGGATTGGCTTGGGGATAGGGTTGTTCCGTACGATTCTCGCGCTGATCGCCGTCATGCTCCTGCGTTCATTACTCGAGTACTCCTTTGGCGGGGTTGGGGCGGGTCCGGCGCTGTTCACGCAATGGCTCAGATGATCTTCCGCTTAATTCTCTTCATGCTTTGCTCCGCGAGTGCAGTCGGACAGCTGAAGTCGTCGAGCGTCCTCGTTGCATTCCCTGAAATTACGTATGACGAGCATCGCGCATACTTCCTGAATGACACTTGGGCCGCAGTGTATTCAGGACAACTGGGCGCGATGTTCACCGTTCCGCGCGATTCCGTTGACGTGCGGATTGTTGATGAAGGGAGAACCTGTCGCACTATTGTCGGGAATGCAGCCTATACCTGTCACCCGACGCGCGGGGATGCTCTCGTGAAGCAGGAAGCCTCAGGCGCGGAGGACAAAGTCATCACGCCGCCAAGCCGAGCTGCTCTGCAAGTGCTCGCAGACGCTTGGCACCTCATCTCAATCTCAGCGGCTGAGATTCAAGAGGAAATCGGGCCGCTGTTCGCAGATGGGGAGCGCATCTGGTTCGGGCTTATTGCATCTCGAGGTCAAGACAGCACTCCGCTGGCTGGACTTGGATGGTACAACACGCGGCTTGATCAATTCGGTCGAGTTTACGGCAGCGGTTTGGAGGGCGTTGCACCGCGTTGGATTGGAGTGCGACAGGACACCGTTTGGATGTACTGCAAGTCACTGGATAAGGAACACTCCAACGCTTTGATTAGCTACTCGCCAAGTAGTGCAACGATGATGTATGTAGATCCGCGTGGTGCCGGAATCCCGGGAGATACGCTGCTGAATGTGAGTTTGGCAAGAAACGCACTCTTGATTTCCACTGAGCAGGCGGTTAGCGTTTGGCAAACCGGAGTGTCCCCGTGGGTTTGGCAGACGGATGCCTACGCGGCTCGAGACTCTGTGTGGCTACAGTTTCTGACATTCGACCGAAGCCGCGAAGCTATGAGGTCACACGGAGATTTTTTTCCGCTCGCGATTAATCAACCCGCCCAGGCATTTACCCGTGTCGGAGATTGGATTGAGGTGCTCGCCCCGCGCGGCATTGAAGCGCGCATGGACTACTCCGCTTGGGACAAGCGGAGTAAAGCCCTGGAAGGCTTTGACTGGGGTTGCGGCGATAGTGTGTGTGTCGCACGCGTCAGGGTTCAAGTCCAAGGTGCGACAAAGGAAATGGACTTGCTGAACACGCCGATCATCTTCTTGGAGCGTGACAAACAGGAAGCAAAGGTGGGAATTCAGGCCGGATGGGTTCGAGTTGACCAAGTTGTACCCGTACTAATGAAGAAGTAACCAATCTTGTTCGATGTTAAGTAGATCAATATACCTGATAGTTTTGTCAGTTCTGCTTGCCGCAACAACCTTGTCAGGCCAGCCCGCGCTTACACTTGAAGATTTGCTCGCAGAGGCGGAAACGGCATTGGCTCAGGCCTACGAAGGCGGCCTGAACTTGCTGGCGCCAACGCGGGTTAGCAAGGCGGAAACGTCGGTGAAAGAAGCGCGCAAACAGATGGAGTCGGGCGGCAGCGAGCAGCTGGTGCGTCTATCATTAGAAAGCGCTATTGAAAGTCTTGAAACCGCGGCGGCCAGCACCGCGCAAACTCGAGAGCGCCTTCAGATTGTGCTTGACGCGCGCGCTGCCGCACTCCTCGCCGGCGCGGAGCAGACCAATCTGCCTATTTGGCAAAAGGCTGAGCGGGGCTTAAGAGATTTGGCGGCATCTATCGAAGTCGGACGAGATGCGGAGGTGAACGGGCTGCGGGAGCCCCTTGCGCAGCAATACTGGGCCGCCCGTCGCGAATCGCTGCGCGACGGTTTGTTGGCGAATGCAAAAGCGGATGTGGCCGCGGCTCAGAAGGCGGGGTGTGATCAACAGTTCCCCATGTTGATGGCACGTGCGCGGCAGGCTGTTTCACGTGCGGAAGCGTTCCTGACTCAGGAGAGCCTTGACGAATGTAGAATCGCGGCGGCGGAAGCATCTCGACATGCGAAGCATGCCATTGGCCAGCTCAATTACTTGAATGACACAAAGAAATCGCGGACGCAGATTGAGACAATGCTGTTGCCTTATGATGACCTGCTATTCGAAATTGCGTTGGCGTCCGGCGATACACTTGACTTTTCACGCGGGGGCGCGGAAGCCGTGAAGGATTTCCGCAAACTGTATAGCCGGATCCAGGCAAAGCTAAAGGCGGAACGTGATTCTCTGGAGAGAGCGACTGGCAGGTCGCATGAAAGCATGGAACGTTCTTTGACCGAAATGCAGACTCGCTTCGCGGATGTTCAGAACCAGATGATTGAGCTTGAGCAGCGCATGCGCGACATGCAAATGGAGCGTGATGTTGCAGTGAGTAGATTGCGCAAGAATGAGCTGACTGCACAGCGAGTCCAGCTTGCTCAAACGGCGTTTGACCCGGGCGATGCAGTTGTTTATCAGACGATGGAAGGGAATGTGATCATTCACCTCTACGGGGTGAAGTTTGCAAGTGGAAAATCAACGGTCGACAGGGATCAGCGTGCCATTCTGAAGAAGGCCGCTGAGGCAATTTCCGTTTTTCCCGGAGTCGGGGTTACGGTTGAAGGACACACCGATGACGATGGCTCGGAGGAAGGCAACCTCGAACTCTCGCAAAAGCGAGCAGAAGCTGTGGGCAAACTATTGCAGGAAGAGGTTCCCCAGTCTGTGTCGATACAAACTATCGGCAAGGGAGAAAGCTCGCCGATCGCATCTAATAAAACCGCGCGAGGCAAAGCGCTGAACCGGCGGATAGACCTGGTTCTCTCATTGCCATCACCCAAATGAAGTCACATTTTCGATTCGCTGTTGCATTTGCACTATCAACGGCGATGTTCACCGCACGCGCAGCAACTCCACCGCTGCTTCCCAACTATGGATTGGGAGTGCTCGAGACCGCAGGATCCGCCGGAACTTACATGGGCGCGCTGGGTTCGTATTGGAATCCTGCGGGCTGGGCAGCCATGACCAAAGGCGAAGCGGTGTTCACATGGAATGACCGCAGCATTGCGAATAAGCGTATCGATAACTGGGGAATCTTGCTCGGCGGACACGGTCTCGGAGCTTCCATGCGACGCTCGCTAATCCCGGGCGAGGAAGTAGTGTCTCTCGATGAGTATCAGCTCGCATTGGCGGGAGGCGGGAGAAAAGACTATTGGGGACTGTCATACGGCTGGGCAAAAGGTGCTCGGACGGACGAGTTTCGACAACACTATATGACCGTTGGTAATCTGATGCGTCCCAATAAGTATGTCTCCATTGGAAGCGCTTGGACTCTCGGATTGCGAAACGGACGAAGCCAAATGCTTCTGGATCTTGGTTTGCGTCCCTTTTGGGGATCACATCGGGTGACCATTTTTGGAGATGCTGCTGCACACGACAAGGACAATCCGCAGACGATGCAGTGGGGAGCAGGGATTGAGTTCATGCCGCTTGACGGTATCCGTCTTGCGGCGAAAGTCTCGAAAGTTCTTCCGGACGATCCTGCACCGTGGCTGACAATTGGTGCCGGGATCTCACTTGATGCAACCGGCATGCACGCTGCACCGCAATTTGATAAAGACAACGAACGACTTCGAACAAGTTACGCTATTCGGTTGGGAGAAGTTGAGCCGAGTTTCCAAGCGGGCAAATGGATCGACAAAGATAAACGAGTCGTCGCGGCGGGAATGCGCGGCGTCCTCACGTACAGGAAATCAAAGTGGCTTGATCAAGGTCGACACAGTCTACTCGAAACCATCGAATGGATTGAGGCGGCAAAGCGTGATGTGAGCGTTGGCGGCATTGCATTGAACATGTCCGGATTTCACTCGTCTCTTCAGTTGGCGTGGGAATTGGGCGAGAAGCTCAAAGACTTCCGGGCAACCGGCAAGAGCGTGTATATGTACGTTGATCGACCGACACTGACTCACATGTACCTCATTGCACAGGCGGATCGTGTGTGGATGGACCCGTTAGGCTTGGCAGACATGATGGGTTGGGTGATGGGCGGTACGTATTATAAAGGTATGCTTGAGAAGCTCGGATTAGGCGTGGAAGAGTGGCGCTACTTTGAGTACAAGTCGGCCTTCGAAGTCTTAGCGCGTCGTGATATGTCCGAAAAGGACCGCGAGCAGAGAATGGCACTGTTGGAGGACATTCATGCGGCGTGGGCAGATGCGCTAAACAGCGGTCGCGGTATCAGCGAGGATTCCATCATGCTGGCAATGGATTCACTTGCTCTGTTGACCGCTCATGAAGCCTATCGATTCGGACTGGTGGATACCCTGGGAAGGTGGGATGACGCGGCGAGTCTGGTAGAATATTGGAGCGGCACCAAGAAAAGCTTCATAAACAAGGATGAGCTTACAGAAGCGCCGTTTGCCGATCAGCGTTGGAGTGAATATCCGACCATTGCACTGGTCTATGCATTGGGTGAGTGCGATATGGATACGGGGATTCGCGGCCGTTATACGTCAAGACTTCTGCGAAAGCTCGCGGAAGATGATGACTACGATGCCGTCGTGTTACGTGTCGACTCTCCTGGTGGTGACGGAATGGCTTCAGACTGGGTCGCAGACCAGATGCGAAAAGTGTCAGAAGAAAAGCCAATGATCGTCACACAGGGACGTGTTGCCGCCTCGGGAGGCTATTGGCTCAGTTCGCCGGGGGACTATGTTTTTACTTCACCGTTTTCAATCACCGGTTCCATCGGCGTAATTGCGGGGTGGGTGTGGAACGACGGTTTGACAGATAAGACGGGTTTGACCTACGATAATGTCCAGATTGGCAGGCATGCAGACTTGGGTACTGGAGTAGTGCTGCCATTCCTGAATTTCGAAGTTCCAAATAGACCGGTCAATGATGGCGAACGCCGGCGTGTGGAGAAGATTATCCGTGAGCACTATGATGACTTTGTAGGAATGGTGGCGGAAGACCGCGAGATGAGCCGAAGCGAAGTGGAAGCAATTGCCCAGGGGCGGGTCTGGAGCGGGCAGGCAGCGATTGAGAGAAATCTCGCGGATGGGATCGGCGGGCTTGAAGACGCAATCGCCTATGCCAAGCAGAAGGCGGGCATTTCAAAACGCGAGAAAATTCGGATTGTAGAATACCCGAAACCGAGCCTAATAAATTTTGACAGGCTCTTCGCGCCGGCATCACCTTTGGGTCTCATAGGTTATCGGCTTGGACTGCTCGGCCAACAGGAATCGGTTGAGAGCGAGGTTATTCCGTACAGCTTGCAGGTCTTGCGAACCTATGCCAAGCGGCCCGGACAGCCACTTTTTATGTTGCCCCCGGAGTCTATGCTCGATGAGTAGCGTGGCAGCAATGCCAAGCATTGGACGCCCCGCTCAACAGAGCGGGGCGTTTTGTCTCGAGTTCTCAATAGCCTGTCGAAAACGAGACACTTGCAGGATGGATCAACACATTTAGACGCCAAGCGGGCTCAGGTTATCCTGAGCCCGCATTGCACTTGTACAATCACTACTGAGTGTTGATTCTCGAATCGAAGCAGCCCGAATCATGGAGAAGTCGGCGCGGCGTTTCAGCCGCAATACATGCCTGTATCTAACGGGTCAAGCAAGTGACTTGCCGAAACTGTCCAGAAACGGACATCTTGCCTGAGGCTGTTTCAACCGAGAATCCGCGATGCTGAGAGATTCTGAGAAATCGCACCTCTTCGTTGATGTCAAGGACAAATACTGCTTCGAACACTCCCAATATCGGCACGGGTTCCCCGAAAGTCAAGTGACATTGACACACAGTATGGAAGTTCGTCTTGTCTAAGGTGCCTTCTCTCTCCAGATTAGTAAGTTGACCAGATCTGTAATGTTCCGTATCAGAGACACTTCGCGCCATAAAGAGCGCAAGACGTCGTCTGCTGATAAACCTGTGTTGCAGGACAGTTACAGTAGCAGGCAGTGTGTTGAGGATAACCGAGCCTCATTGGATCATCAATGAACTTAGATGCTCCTAACAAGAATAGGTTACAAGCGAACTGTGAAGATTTTCACATGACACTGAGCCGCCGCGTATGAAACGAGCGACAGTATCACTCAGACTCGAGGAATCCTACTCAAAACAACAGAAAAGGCTGCAATTATCGCAAATCACGCCTTAATGTGCTAACCGCCCCAACCACTCCAAAACGCTCAAATCAGAGGCCCAGAAACCCTAAAAATCAGTCGCATGCCTCGTGATTTTTCGAATCTTACGAAACTAGTCCAATTCTAAGGCCCAACATACTCGATACTTTTCAATGATTGTTTACTGCACGCATTCTCTGTAACATAGGCACATATAGCTTGCAACTCGTAACCCTCGTTGGTACATTGAGGTCAATCATAAATCACGCGCTGGAAAGCATGGAAATCGCGTGCAAGCAGCAGCAAAAATGGCCCAAATTGGACCATAACTGTCTGATTAAGAAGGAGTACGCATGAGCATCGTGGAGACAACCTCCGCGAACGGAATGTTCAAGTTGGTGGTTCACGAGACGTGGTGCAAGGGTTGCCGCATCTGTGTGGACCTGTGCCCGACCAATACTCTGGTGATGGAAGATACGCCGGACCGTTGGGAAGGGGCGATTGTAAAAGTCGCAAACATGGAAGCCTGCAATGGCTGCGGAATCTGTGAGGCGGAGTGTCCGGATTTCGCCATCACCGTCTTTGCGGAAAAGCAGAAGGCCGGAGGTGCGGCGTGAACACCCGAGAACGAGTCTTCTGGGCCGGCAATGAAACGATCGCGGAAGCCGCATTGCGGGCTGGCTGTAACTTCTATGCCGGCTACCCAATAACGCCATCTTCTGAAGTTGCCGCGCTATTGTCGTTGCGATTGCCGCAATTGGGGGGAGTCTTCTTGCAAATGGAAGACGAAATCGCGGCGATGGGAGCGGTTGTAGGAGCATCGCTGGGTGGTGCCAAATCCATGACTGCCACCTCGGGTCCGGGATTCTCGCTGAAACAAGAAAACATCGGCTATGCGATTATGACAGAAACTCCTTGTGTTGTGGTCAACGTGCAGCGCGGTGGTCCATCCACAGGCACGCCAACTGCACCCGCGCAAGGTGACATCATGCAAGCAAGGTGGGGCACACATGGTGATCATTCGATCATTGCTCTTACTCCCGGCTATCCACAGGAAGTCTACCGTGAGACGATTCGTGCCTTTCACTTGGCTGAAGAATATCGTACGCCTGTCGTTCTGCTGATAGATGAGATCATTGCTCACACAACTGAAAGTTTTGAGTTGCCCACGGGAAGCGATCTCGATCCGATTCACCCACGCAGTTGGTATCAGGAAAGGTATGGTGCCAATAGCTACCGTCCGTTCCACGATTTCTATCAGGGCAAGCACATTCACATCACCGGTCTGACCCATAATCGGGCGGGTTTTGGAACCACTGCCCCTGAGATTGTTCAGGAGAGCATAGAGCATCTCGTCAACAAAATTTTGCTTAAGCAGCGAGACATCGAGCGCAATGAGTCCTATTTGCTGGATGATGCGGACATAGCAATCATAACATTTGGTTCTCCGGGCCGCGCCTCGAGAGTCGCCGTGGATGCTGCACGTGCCGAGGGAATAAAAGCCGGACTAATGCGCATAATCACTTTCTGGCCTTTTCCCAAAGACACCGTTCGCGCATTGACCGACAGGGTGAAGGCCGTGATCGTACCTGAAATGAATATGGGTATGCTGCGGATGGAAGTCGAACGTTCCGCGATGCGGAGAGATGTGAGCCTGTTTGGAGTAAATCGCGTCGGCGGAGTTCCGATTGAACCGCAGAACGTCTTGGACAAGATACGCGAGGTGCATCGTGGCCTTTAATTACGCAGAATGGTTGCGTCCAGAACTGATGCCGCATATTTGGTGCCCGGGGTGCGGGATTGGCGTGGTTTTGAAATCGTTGATTCGCAGCATGGAGTCGATGGGCTGGGATCAGGACACCACAGGATTTGTTTCGGGCATCGGATGCACGTCGCGAGCTCCGGGATACGTCAACATGAACACGCTGCACACGACTCATGGCCGCGCGTTGACGTTTGCCACCGGATTGAAGATGGCTGCGCCGGAAAAGAACGTCGTGGTTATGGCAGGTGACGGAGACTCTGCGGCGATTGGCGGTAATCATCTTATTCACAGCTGCCGCCGCAACATCAATATCACATTAGTCATCGTGAATAACGAGATTTACGGCATGACCGGTGGCCAGTTTTCACCAACCACTCCGGGCGGTGCACGTGCCGCAACTTCGCCGTATGGAAACATAGACCCGGGCTTTGATCTCTGTAAGCTATGTATTGCGGCAGGCGCGACCTACGTGGCGCGCGGACATGTAGCGAACGGGATTTATCTGGAGCGATTGATCAAAGGCGGGTTGGCCCACAAAGGCTTTGCAGTCATCGAAGTCATGTCCAATTGCCACACGCAATTCGGACGCCGCAATAAACACCCGGACCCCGCCGAACTCGTGCAGCACATCGCGTCGAATGCGGTAATGCTTAGCAAGTGGGAGAAAATGACCCCGGAAGAGCGTGAAGGCAAATACCCGATAGGCGTTATGCACAAAGTCACGGATCAGCCAGAATACAGCGAACGCTATGCGCAGCTTCAGAAGTATGCGCAGGAACGTGTGCGGGATGCGGCGCGCAAGATAGTCGAATCAGAATCCATCAAACCCAAGCCGGAACCGACCGGAGGAGGAAGCCCCTTTGAGGTCTGAAATTCGATTTGCCGGAGTCGGCGGCCAAGGGAATATTCTTGCGGGCGAGTGGGTGGCTCTCGCGGCGCACAATATGGGTTTGAATGCTCTACAGAGTCCAACCTATACTGCGCAAGTGCGGGGCGGCCCCACAACGGTGGACGTGTTGATTGACAAGGAGCCTATTGGCTACCCGCGCTTGACCAGTATCGATTTCTTTCTCTGTCTTGCTCAGAATGCATGGAAGCTCTTTTCCACTCAACTTCGCGAAGATACCATCGTCGTGATTGACCCCAATCTTGTGAAAAACACCGGATCAGGGCCGCAGCTAATCTATCCGATACCGATCATTCAGGTTACCAAGCAAACGGTCGAAAAGCCGGTGTTCACAAGTGCTGTTTCGTTAGGAATATTCTGTAAGCTGATGAACGTGATTCCGAAGGAAGAGATGATCCACACAATCGAGCAGAATGCCCCCGCTGGAACGGTTGAGAAGAACTTGCTGGCTTTTCATACGGGTTGGGACATTGTCAGTAATGTCACGCCGGTTCCGCGAAACGAGTTGGGAATGGCGAAAGTCTGATATGGAACGTGGCTACCACATACACATGCACCGACGGCTCGCGGATCGCATCCACGAGTACTGGGTCGAGGCACCTTTAATTGCAAAGAAACATCGGGCCGGTCAATTTGTCATTCTTCGCCTGCATGAGCATGGCGAGCGCATTCCGCTGACAGTCGTGGAGACCGACTCAGAACGAGGCTTGATCCGCCTGATTGTGCAGGTGGCGGGAAAGACGACCGAAGAGTTTGGCTACTATACGGCTGGCGACCGCATTCTCGATCTGGTCGGCCCCCTTGGACTGCAAACGCATATCGAGGATTGGGGCAAGCTCATCGTCATTGGAGGAGGTGTCGGAGCCGCGCCGTTGCTGCCGATTGCCAAAGCCGCGAAAGCCCAGGGCAATACAGTTCACGCGATTATCGGCGCCCGATCGAAAAACCTTCTCATCCTGACCGACGAGTTTGCAGAAGTTTGTGATGAATTGCGAGTTTGCACAGACGACGGCACTCATGGCTCAAAAGGATTTGTATCTGATGTGCTGGACCATTGGTGTGACGAGGGCGCAGGCTACAAATTCGGCATTGCCGTTGGTCCCGTGCCCATGATGAATGCTGTTGCAAAAGTCTTGAAGCGATGGGAAATCCCGGGACTGGCCTCGTTGAATCCGATAATGGTCGATGGCACCGGAATGTGCGGCGCTTGTCGCGTAACCGTGCATGGTGAGACACGCTTTGCCTGCGTTGAAGGTCCGGAATTTGACATACACGGAGTCGACTTCAACGAACTGACTCTTCGCAACCGTTCGTATGTGTCTGAGGAACACGTTGCGGTCGAACATCTGCACTCTTGTCACTTGACACAGGCCATCAGTCATGCCTGAACAGAAGCGCAATCTGAAGCTGCATCCCCCGCGTGTTCCAATGCCCGAACGCGATGCCTCTGAACGCGTTCAGGACTTTCAGGAAGTCCCTATTGGTTATTCGCCAGAGCAAGCGATTGCCGAGGCCAATCGTTGTCTGGACTGCAAGAATCCGAAGTGTGTCGAAGGCTGCCCGGTTAATATCGATATCCCGAAGTTCCTTCGTGAAATTCGCGAAGGTGAGTTTCAGCAAGCCGCCAACACGCTTCGCGCATCCAATGCTCTGCCTGCGGTCTGTGGCCGCGTCTGTCCGCAGGAGGAGCAATGCGAAGCTCGCTGCATCGAAGGTATCAAGCATGATCCGGTTGCGGTGGGCAACTTGGAGAGATTTGTTGCCGACTGGGAGCGGATGCACAAACAGGTTACGGAGCGTGTATCAGCAGAGCCAACCGGCCGGAAGATCGCTATCGCCGGTTCGGGACCGGCAGGACTCACTGTCGCAGGTGATCTGGCAAAGCTTGGACACGACGTGACCGTTTTTGAAGCATTGCATCGCCCAGCCGGAGTGTTGGCCTACGGTATTCCCACATTCCGCCTTCCTCGTGACATTGTGCAGTCTGAAATCGCCTACATCGAACAGCTCGGCGTTAAGTTCGTCTTCAACGTTGTTATTGGTGTTACCGTAACCCTTGACGAACTGTTCGCCGAAGGCTACGATGCGATCTTCATTGGAACGGGTGCCGGTTTGCCGAAGATGTTGGGTGTACCGGGCGAGAATTTGATCGGCGTTTTCAGCTCCAATGAATTTCTCACTCGAATCAACCTGCTCGGCGCGGACAAGTTCCCGGACTACGATACTCCCGTCCTCCATGCAAAGCACACTGTCGTGGTCGGTGGAGGCAATACAGCGATGGACTCGGCACGCGTTGCAAAGCGATTGAATAAGGCTAAAGTCTCACTGGTCTACCGCCGTTCAATTGACGAACTCCCCGCGCGTCGAGAGGAAGTCCATCATGCCCAGGCAGAGGGGATTGAGTTCAACCTGCTGTGTAACCCGATCGAAGTTATCGGCGATGATCAGTATCGCGTCAAAGCGATTCGCTGCATACGAATGGAATTAGGTGAACCGGATGCCTCGGGCCGCAGAAAACCGGTGCCCATCAAGGGCAGCGAGTTCGAACTCGAATGCGATGCGGTCATCGTTGCGGTTGGCAATGCACCGAATCCGATCCTGACCAAAGCGACGCCCAATCTTGAATTGACGAAGTGGGGTACGATAAAGGTAGACCCCGACACTTGCGCGACAAGCGTGCCGGGAGTCTATGCCGGTGGTGACATCGTGAGCGGCGCTGCAACGGTGATTCTGGCTATGGGCGCCGGACGCCGCGCAGCGAATGCCATGCACGATTACCTGATGAGTCTTCCACCGAAACAATCTGCACAGGCCAGCTAATGGAATATTTACGAGACATCATACCAGTCTCTATGGCAATCGGCACTCTGCTTTTCGGCGGATTGCTTGTAGGATTGCCTTATTTGGTTGCACCACGGAGCAAGGGCCGCTTCCGCACGGAAACGTATGAAAGTGGTCAGCCGATTATTGGCGAAGCATGGGTACAGGTGCGAGCCCATTACTACATTTACGCACTGGTTTTCATGGCTTTTGACGTGGAAACGGCGTTCATCGTTCCATGTGTCGCCGTGTTGCGCTCTTGGGATAGCTGGTTACCCGTCATAGAAGTGGCGGCGTTCTTGATTATCCTCAGCTTGTCCCTGGTGTATGCGTTGAAGAAGAAAGTACTGGAATGGAATTAGATCATGAATGACGATCATCGTGAACCTATAGAACCTGTCGAACCGAACGACGAAGGTCATGACTCGGAGAGCATACCGCCGATTGTACGCTTCCTGCCTCTGCAGAAGGCACTCGACCTCGCTCGGGCAAATTCACTCTGGCCGCTGACATTCGGGATCGCCTGTTGCGCGATTGAAATGATGGCTGCTTCGGCAAGCCGCTATGACACCGACAGGTTTGGCGCAGGCGTCTTTCGGAATTCACCGCGACAGGCCGATTTGATGATTGTGGCAGGAACGGTGAATTTGAAAATGGCACCGATTATCAAACGACTTTACGATCAGATGCCTTCACCAAAATGGGTAATCGCACTTGGTTCGTGTGCAATTTGCGGCGGCCCGTTTGATCAGGATGAGAATTACGCGGTTTTGCAGGGTGTTGAGAAGATAGTACCGGTGGATGTCTTCGTTCCCGGATGCCCTCCGCGCCCGGAAGCCCTGATTCACGCAATTCTCGAGCTGCAGGAAAGTATCAAAGCAGGAACGACAAATGCCACTCGAGCCTGAAGCGGAAGCTCCGGTCTCGGAGCAATCAAGCAAGTACTTGGAACTGATAGATCGTCTGAAAACAGCGGGTGCCACCGAAGCCGGCGCAGTAGATTACGTTAAGCACGGCGTGGACGTTGACGTCGTGGTGACACCGGCGCTGCTGCATCAAGTTGCACGTGTTTTGAAAGAACTGCACTTCGCTCTCGAGGCCGGAATTGGAGTCGACCGGCAGCCTGAGTTGGAAGTGCTTTATCTTTTCAAGCCGTTCGCGGACGGGCCACGCATCAGACTGAGAGTCCGTACGGATCGCGAAACCGCGACTTTGCCTACACTGAGCAACGTGTTCGCTGGAGCGGACTGGTATGAGCGTGAGATCATGGATATGTTCGGTATCACGTTCAACGACCATCCACATCCACGGCCGCTGCTTCTTCCTCACTTCACGAAGTTTCATCCGCTTCGCAAGGATTTTCATGGTGCACCGATTGTGATTCCCGAGGACACTGTGGAGATACCTGAAATTGATGTTCAAGCGGCTATGAAGCTGGGTCAGGGGACTGACGGCCGCAGGGATTACTTCCTAAACCTGGGACCACAGCATCCTTCGACCCACGGAGTGCTACGAATTCTCCTGCACATCGAAGGAGAGACTGTGCTTGGCGGACGCTGTCATCTGGGGTACAGCCATCGCGGCACGGAGAAACTGGCTGAAACGAAGCAGTATGTGCAGTTCTTGCCATACACCGATCGCATGGACTATCTGTCCCCGTTGAACTACAATTGGGGCTATGCGAAACTGCTGGAGCGTGCGGCCGGTATTGAGTCGACCCCGCGTGCAGAAGCCCTTCGTGTCATCATGGGAGAAATGGGCCGCGTTGCCAGTCACCTTGTTTGGCTGGGGACCTACTTGCTGGACCTCGGTGCCATCACGCCATTCCTCTATTGTTTTGAGGACCGTGAACAAATCCTCACGATTTTTGAGCGAGTGTCCGGACAACGTATGACGACGTCCTACATTGTGTTTGGAGGCGTGCGCAATGATGTGTACAGCGAGTTCGCCTCGGAAGTCCGGAAATTTGTCGACCACGAGCGAAAACGGTTGGTTGAATACGAAACGCTCGTAATCGAGAACGAAATTTTCCTGATGCGCACGCACGGCGTTGGCAGGATTTCAAAAGAACAGGCGCACGAATTTGGAGTTACCGGACCCTGTCTCAGAGGCTCAGGGATCGACTATGATGCGCGCCGTGATGAGCCCTACTGCGACCTCTATAAAACATTGGAGTGGAAGGTCGCCGTGGATCAACGCGGTGATTGTCTGGGACGCTCACGAGTCCGGATGACAGAGATGGAGCAAAGCTTGAATCTAATCGAGCAAGCACTCCAAAAGCTGGAAGATGGGCCAATCCGCTCCAAAGTGCCCCGCATCTTCAAGATCCCTGAAGGTGAATACTACTCGATCACCGAAGGACCACGTGGCGTGATAGGCTGGTATTTGATCGCAGACGGCACTACCAATCCCTATCGTCTGAAAGTTCGAGTTCCGTCCTACGCAAATTTGCAGGTTGTTGAGCAATTGATACCCGGAACGCGCGTAGCGGATGTGGTTTCAATCCTCGGCAGCCTTGATGTAATTATCCCGGAGATCGACCGGTGAGTGTGCCTGAAATTCTTATTCGCCTCGTGCTGGCATTTGGAGTAGTGGTCACGTTCGTCGCTCTGAATGCACTGTTCCTGGTCTGGCTTGAACGAAAAGTGTCAGCGGTCATTCAGAACAGAATGGGACCGATGGAGGTTGGGCCGATCGGGCTTTTCCAGACGCTTGCTGATGCGCTAAAGCTACTTGGCAAAGAGATGATTACGCCAGGCTCTGTGGATCGCGTCACGTTTGTTCTCGCCCCCATCATCACCTTTCTGCCCGCGCCGCTTCTTGTTGCGGCAATTCCCATCGCAGGCGGAATCGGGGTGAGTGATTTGAACGTCGGAGCGTTATACCTGCTGGCGATCGCGAACATTGCTTTCATTGGTATCCTGATGGCAGGATGGTCGTCAAACAACAAGTATTCTCTGCTTGGCTCAATGCGAGCGGTTGCGCAGAACGTCAGCTACGAGATCCCGATGTTGCTCGCGGTCCTGACCATTATTC
Source organism: bacterium (assembly GCA_023382385.1). NCBI lineage: Bacteria > bacterium. The sequence continues at coordinate 145,645 of JAHDVH010000005.1, forward strand.
TGATGGCAGGTTCCTTGAAATTGAGTGACATAGTGGCTGCACAGGATCCCATTCCTTATATAGTGCTTCAGCCGCTTGCCTTTATCATCTATCTGATTTGCGGAGTGGCCGAATCCAACCGCACTCCTTTCGACTTGCCGGAAGCTGAATCAGAACTCGTCGCAGGATACCATACAGAGTTTACAGGCATGCGTTTCGCCCTGTTCTTTCTTGCGGAGTACACGCAGGTATTCGTCCTATCTGCAATCGTGACCTTATTCTTTCTCGGCGGATGGAACGGCCCGCTGTTGCACGGTGCCGTCTGGTTCTTCCTGAAGACTTATTTGGTCATCTTTGTTGTTATGTGGCTTCGCTGGACCTACCCGCGACTTCGCTCGGATCAATTAATGAATTTTAACTGGCGAGTTCTCCTTCCTCTCGCAATCGTGAATCTGCTGATCTCAACAGTCGTTTACCGGGGAGGACTATAATGGCAGATCGCGAACGAGGATTCTTCCCCGGACTGGTTAGTCTATTAAGCGGCCTCGGCGTGACTTTCCGCAGCATCTTCCGGCGCCGCGTTACAATTCAGTATCCGCATGAACCGGTGCCTGTATCACCGCGCTATCGCGGCCCGGTTCGTTTGATTTCGGACGATGTTGCGGCTGAACACAAGTGCATTGGTTGCTTGGCGTGTCAGCGCATCTGTCCAACGCACGCAATCCCTGTCTTGACGACGAGGAAGAACGAGCAGAACAAGAACGAACCAGTAGACTTTGTGATCGATGATGCGCTCTGCTGTTACTGCGGACTATGTGTCGACGTTTGTCCCACAGAGGCGCTTGAGCATACAAGGATCGGTGACATGGCGGCCTATTCTCCTTCTCTCTTGAGACGCGAAATCCTTAAAGACAATGTCATAACCTCTGACAACTTCCCGACTCGCAAGGGCAAAACGGGAGGCAAAGCGTGAATGACTACCTGTTTCTGATGGGCGTGATCACGTCTTTGTCTGGAGGTATGATCGCGGCGATTGCGCGCAATTTGTTCCATGCAGCACTGGGACTTGCTCTCACCCTGACCGGAACGGCAGTGCTCTTTGTGCCATTGGGCGGCGAGCTGATTTCCGTTCTCCAGATTCTCGTGTACTTGGGAGCTGTGGCGATCGCTATCTTATTCATCTTGATGCTGTCCCCGCCTTTCTACTTGAAGCGTGGACAGCGCAATGCTCTGAAACTACTTGCTTCCGTGATTGTCACGTTAATCGTCGCTGTCCCGCTCTTGTCAGCTGCCTTTTCGGTTAAGGCGAAAGGAATCGTGTCATACACTCCGCCGACTGTACAGCAGATTGGCCGCGTGCTACTCGACGAATTCGTATTCCCATTCGAGGTAATTTCGGTGCTCTTGACCGTTGCCATAATCGGAGCGATAGTCATCGCTCGCGATTTGCCGGACGAAGAGACAGCAAGACTGCCCAAGCCCACTGCGACCTCAACCTCAGGGGAGGTGCAGCCATGATGTCCCTGACAAGCTATCTTGTTCTTGCGGCTATCTTATTCCTTCTGGGCGTGTTTGGAATAATTGAGCGCAGAAATCTCGTTGGACTTCTGATTTCTATCGAGTTGATGCTCAACTCTGCAAGCATAAACTTTATGGCCTTCAACCACTACTTGTTCCCCGGCACAGTGACGGGCCAAATCATGACGCTTTTCGTGATCGGCTTGGCCGCAGCGGAGGCCACCCTGTTTCTCGCAATCGTCTTTGCGGTTTATCGTCATTATCGCTCCATCAATGTGGAGCAAGTAGATCACCTGCGCGGCTAATTATGATAACTGAAGCTACGCAAATACAACTTGGCATCGCGACTGTTCTGGCGCCGCTGGCGTCTTTTGCATTGATCGTTCTGTTTGCGATGCGTCGGCCTGGCCTTGCGAAAGTCATTTCTCTCACGGGCGGGACCCTCAGTCTGGTGTTCGCAAGCCTGCTGCTGTGGGGTGTCGGCGAACCCGGTTTCAAGATACAGGCGACCTGGGAATGGCTCTTGAAAGATCCTGCCGGATTCTCGATTGGCATTCTGCTTGACCCGCTGTCACTCGTTATGCTGTGGGTTGTGGCGGTGATTGGGTGGCTCGTGCAATGGTATTCCGTGTCCTACATGGAAGAAGACAAGAGCCAGTCGCGATTCTTTGCATTCATTTCACTCTTCTGCTTTGCAATGATGGGCTTCACTGTCGCCCCCAACCTCTTGCAGTCCTTTATGTGCTGGGAGTTGGTGGGTCTCGGTTCATACTTGCTCATCGGATTCTGGAACCATCTGCCTTCAGCTGCTACAGCCGCGCGCAAGGCGTTCGTCGTGACGCGTCTTGGCGATTTGGGATTCTTCGTGGCCTTGTTGCTGGCGGCAACCGGCCTTGGCACGCTGGACTTTGGTGCGCTTGCGCAGTCAAAAATGGCTGGCGGCTGGCAATCCGCGCTGGCCGGATATGATTATGGAGTTTGGATTTCGCTGGCGCTATTCCTTGCCGTTATCGGCAAGAGTGCTCAGTTTCCGCTCTATGGATGGCTTCCGGACGCAATGGAAGGTCCGACACCTGTCAGTGCGCTGATTCACGCGGCAACCATGGTGGCTGCTGGTGTGTACCTTCTCGCACGTGTCGCCTTCGTTGTTACGCTTGGAAGCGAAAGTGTGCAGGCGGTCTGGCACGGACTTGCCATGCTTGCGATGCTCACCGCTCTGATGAGCGGCATGGTAGCCATCGTTCAGAGTGACATCAAACGCGTATTCGCCTATTCGACCATCAGCCAATTGGGTTATATGGTGGTCGGCATTGGGTCCGGTGCGGTGATTGCGGGAATGATGCACCTCTTCACACACGCATTCTTCAAAGCTCTACTATTCTTGACGGCGGGTGCGTTTATTCATGCAGCGCATTCGAATTCAATTACGGACATCGCAAGGGCCGGCGGGGCAAAGCTGAAACTGCCGATGATTGCCCTTGGGGTTGGATCGCTGGCCTTGATGGGGATTTTCCCGTTTGCCGGATTCTACAGCAAGGATGCCATTCTCGAGCATTTGCTGGTCAGAGGCGACTGGTTACTCCTTGGTGCAGCGCTAATCGGTGTGCTCATAACGTCTTACTACACGGCACGTGTCATTTTCTTAATGCTCAAAGTTCCGTCAGAGGAGCATCACGGCCATAAGTTGCATGTGGGAAGCTGGATGAAACTCCCACTCACAGTGCTGACAATTGGTGCGGTGGTAGCTGGTAATCTTTGGCTCTGGAGGGTCGAGCATTGGTTCACCCTCCCGCACGGCGATCATGGCTCTGCAGCGCTCATCACGGCGGCTGTTTCAACGCTATTCGCGTTGGCGGGGGCTTACTACTCAGCTCGTGTGTTTTACTGGAAGAACTCGGAAGACCCGATGGCTAACTGGGTGGGCTTCGCGCATCTTCTCCGCGAGAAGTGGTATCTTGACGCCGCTTATGAAAAGATAGTCCATAAGATCTATTTACCGTTTACAGCCTTCTTGAATCGTGTCGAACTGGCAGTGGTCAAGGGCGCCTTGGACGGAATTGGCAAAAGCAGTATGGCAGCAGCACGTACCTTGGCTCGTGCGATGACTGGAGAAGTGCAGCAGTACGTGAGCGTTTCCTTCGCAGTCGTCGCCGCAGTCGTCATCATATTAATGAATCGGTAGCAAGAATATGGATTTTCCGATTCTCTCAGTTATTCTTCTTTGTCCGGTATTTGGGGCTCTCGTGCTGTTTGCAGTTCCGGACGGGAACGACAAAGCGGTGCGCTGGATCTCACTGGCAGTCTCGCTCGTAGCCATGTTCTTCTCTGTATGGATGTTCATGGCTTACGATCGCGCAGTTGCAGGATTTCAATTCACGGAACAGTATGCTTGGGTTCCCGGGTTAGGTTCTAGCTACCATGTTGCGGTGGATGGAGTTGGAGCAACGCTAGTGCTTTTGAATGCCATCGTGATGCTGACCGGCGTCGTAACGTCCTTCAGCATCGATTTTCGCGTTAAAGAGTACTTCATTTTGTTCTTACTGCTGGTAGCGGGCGTATTTGGCAGTTTCATTAGTCTTGACTTCCTGGTCTTCTTTATCTTCTTTGAAGTCGCTGTGCTGCCGATGTACCTCTTGATCGGAATCTGGGGCTCGACAAACCGGGAATACGCCGCGCTCAAATTGACGGTCATGTTGCTGGCTGGCAGTGGCCTTGTGTTTGTCGGGTTGATCTTGGTCATCTTCACGAGCACCGCGCACACGTTTGATTTCCTCGTCTTACGTGACACCGGATTCAGCCACGACTTTCAGAATTTAGTCTATCCACTGATGTTCTTGGGTTTTGGAACGCTGGCAGCGGTCTTTCCGCTTCATAACTGGTCACCGGATGGTCACGTCGCGGCGCCCACTGCGGTTTCTATGCTGCATGCAGGCGTTCTGATGAAGCTTGGCGCCTATGGCGTCCTCAGGTACGGAATCGAGTTGTTTCCACACGGAGCACAGACCTGGGCACCGGTAGCGGGACTCCTCGCAGCAAGCGGTGTAGTGTATGGTGCCCTTGTGGCGGCACAGCAAACGGACTTGAAGTATATGATAGGGTACTCGTCCGTGTCACACATGGGTCTTGTTATGTTTGGTCTCGCGGCGGCGACACCTATGGCAATTAATGGGGCTGTTTATCAGATGTTCTCGCATGGGATCATGACAGCACTCTTCTTCTCTGCAGTCGGCTTCTTTTATGAACAGACCCATACTCGTAATATCTACGATTACGGAGGACTGGCGCGTAAGGCGCCTTGGGTCGCTACGTGTTTCATCATGGCGGGGCTTGCAGGTGTGGGCTTGCCGGGGCTTGCCGGCTTCCCTGCCGAGTTTATGATTTTCCTTGGCGCCTACGAGCGTTTCCCTGTTCTGACATTGATTGCTGTGCCGAGTCTTGTCTTCGGAGCCTTCTATATGCTTCGAGTACTGCAGCGCGTGTTCTTCGGACCCGAAGCCGGAAGGACACCGGAAATTAGAGATGTTGGGATCTTTTCCGGTTCCCCGCGCGTCCTCTTGGCCGGTCTATTGATCCTTTTCGGCGTCGCGCCGAGATTGCTGTCTGACGTCATTGCACCCTATGCACGGGAGCTCCTGAAATGATTATGCAGATGCTCCCCGAATGGACCACGCTCGGTTCACTACTCATTCTGTTCGGCTTGACACTCAGTAACAAATTAGGCGAGCGAACGGCACGACTCGCAGCGTTGATCCTAACTGCGCTTGTTGCGGTGGCTGCCTTTGCGGCGACATCACAACAAGGGATTCTCTTTGCGAATAGTTATAGAATTGATTCCTATTCGCAGTTCTTCAAGCTGTTAATGGCTATCGGACTCTTTGCGAACGCCCTGCTCGGCTGGCCGCTTCGTTCGATTCCCAAAGTGCAGCGTACGGAGTATTATTTCCTGTTCTTTGCCGCCGGATTAGGCATGATGCTGCTGGCGAGTGCGTACAGCTTCCTTGTGCTGTACGTCGCCATGGAGTTGTTGTCTTATTCGATGTATACTCTGGTTGGCATGCGTCGCGCTCGGACTGAGTCAATTGAAAGTTCGGTGAAGTACCTGATCATCGGCGCGTCTGCAAGCGCAATTGGTCTGTTCGGAGTGAGCTATATCTACGGTGCCACTGGCAGTTTGAACTTTGGAGCCGTCGCTTCGCAATTGGCGAGTGCTTCTGCAAATCATGTCTTACTCCTGCCGGGCCTCGTGCTTGTCCTAAGTTCATTTCTATTCAAACTCGCCGCATTCCCATTTCATGCTTGGGCACCCGATGCTTACGAGAGTTCTGCATCCCCCGTGGCTATGTTCCTCGCGTCTGTTTCCAAGCTTGCAGGTATCGCAGTTCTGTTCCGCCTTGTCTACCTTGTGAAACCCTATCTGCCGGAGTTTGAGTTTGTAGTTGGACTACTCGCTCTGGCGTCAATGACGTTCGGCAATCTCGTGGCGTTTCGGCAGACGTCCGTTAAGCGGCTTTTCGCCTATTCCAGTATTGCACAGGCAGGTTACTTGATGTTAGGCATGATTGGCCTGGGAGCAAGCGCACCCGAAGCTGTGGTGTTCTACTCGGTGATCTATCTGCTGATGAATCTTGTGATCTTCACAGTTGTGCTCGAACTCGAACGTGAAGGCGAAGATCCGCGGCTGCAAAGTTTCCAGGGCCTTTATCGCCGTAATGCCTTGATGGCGATGGCGCTGCTGGTTTCCTTGTTCTCGTTAGCGGGTGTTCCCCCGCTCGCAGGCTTTTTCGGCAAGTGGCTGCTATTCAGCAGCGCGGCGACTGCCGGCCACGTCTGGTTTGTTGTCATCGCAATTTGCAATAGTGTACTGTCATTATACTACTACCTGTTCCTTGTGAAAGCTGCGTACTATGGCGAAGTGCCCGAAGGTTCGGCTGTGGAAACACGTGGCGGCCCGCGCGTGGCGATTCTGTTCGTGACTCTTGCCATCACGTTCCTCGGCATTTATCCGCGAATTCTAACTGAATACATCGGCAGCCTGAATCTGTCCAGAACAATGCTGCCGTAAGTCCATCAATTCACAACTTTGACTGCTACCAGAAAGGATACATCTCATGGCTCTGAAAATCGAAGAATCCTGCATCAACTGCGGCGCATGCGAACCGGTTTGTCCTGTAAAGGCAATTACCGAAGGACCGGACATCTTTGTTATTGACCCGAATGTTTGCGTAGAATGTGAGGGGCACTTCCCTGACCCGCAATGCCAGTCAGTGTGCCCGGTAGATTGCATTTCCAAGGCTGATTAATCCGAATCCAATACATGGCCGCAACGCGTTGTTGCGGCCAATCTAATTGAGTCTGTTTCATGAATAAGAATTACGTGACGGTGGATGGCAACGAGGCTGTGGCCAATGTTGCTCACCGTCTTGCAGAAGTCTGCGCGATCTACCCGATAACGCCTTCATCCAGCATGGGAGAATTGGCGGACGAGTGGTCGGCGCGTGGAATGAAAAACATTTGGGGCACGGTACCCACAGTAATCGAAATGCAGAGCGAGGGTGGCGCTGCCGGTGCGGTGCATGGCTCTTTGCAGTCAGGCGCGCTGACGACGACGTTTACCGCATCCCAGGGTTTGCTCCTGATGATCCCGAACATGTTTAAGATAGCGGGCGAATTGACCAGCACTGTCTTCCATGTAACGGCGCGAACGATTGCGACACACGCGCTCTCCATTTTCGGGGATCACAGTGACGTGATGGCGGTTCGCACGACAGGGTGGGCGATGCTGGCTTCGACCAACGTTCAAGAGGCTCACGACCAAGCGCTGATCGCGACGGCTGCGACTCTTGAGAGTCGGATTCCCTTTTTGCACTTCTTTGACGGCTTCCGTACGAGCCACGAAGTTCAAAAGCTCTTGCAGCTGGAAGATGATGACTTGCGGGCGCTCATTAACGATGAGCTGGTCTTTGCTCATCGTGCTCGCGCTCTTTCTCCAAATCACCCTGTCATCCGGGGCACAGCCCAGAATCCGGACGTGTTCTTCCAGGCACGCGAAGCCTGCAATCCATACTACAAGGCTTGTCCTGACATCGTTCAGCGCGTGATGGATCGCTTTGCCGCTCGTGTCGGTCGTGCCTACAAACTCTATGAGTTCTACGGCGCTCCGGACGCTGAGCGCGTCATAGTGATAATGGGTTCGGGCGCAGATGCCGTGCATGAGACGGTTGAGTATTTGAACGGAAAAGGCGAAAAGGTTGGTTTGCTGAAAGTTCGGCTGTATCGTCCGTTTTCCGCGGAACACTTTGTGGCAGCCTTGCCAAAGTCGGTGAAGTCCATCGCCGTGCTCGATCGCACAAAAGAGCCGGGCGCATTGGGTGAGCCGCTTTATGCCGACGTCGTTTGCGCGCTCGCCGAGCAACTGGCGCTCGATTCCGGCGCTATTCAACCGCGAGTGGTCGGAGGGCGCTACGGACTTTCCTCCAAGGAATTCACGCCCGGAATGGTGAAGGCGGTGTTCGACAACATCGCTGGTAAGTCGCCGAAACATCACTTCACGGTCGGTATTGAGGACGATGTCAGCAATCTTAGTCTGGCCTTCGATAAAGATTTCTCTGTCGAACCTGAGGATGTGTTCCGGGCACGATTCTACGGACTTGGTGCGGACGGAACAGTCGGCGCAAACAAGAACTCGATTAAGATTATTGGCGATGAAACAGACCTGTTTGCCCAAGGCTACTTCGTTTACGACTCGAAGAAATCTGGCGCGATAACGGTGTCGCACCTGCGCTTCGGTCCGCGTGAGATTCGCTCCACCTATCTGGTGAGCAGCCCGAAATTCGTCGCGTGCCACCAGCCCGGGTTTCTTGAGAAGTATGATATGCTGAGCGATGCGCAACAGGGAGCGACCTTCCTGTTGAATACGGCAATCCCGCCGGATAAGGTATGGAACACTCTTCCACTGGAAGTGCAGAACGATATCGTCCAAAAGAAGCTGAAAGTCTACTGTATAGATGCGTACAGCGTTGCGCGCGATACGGGTATGGGTGGCCGCATCAACACGATCATGCAGACCTGCTTCTTCGCGATTTCCGGAGTGCTCCCCCGCGAAGAGGCGATTGCCGCAATCAAGAAGACGATTCGGAAGACCTATGAAAAGAAGGGTGAACGAATTGTTGAGATGAACTTCGCCGCGGTGGACAGCACTCTCGCGAACTTGCATGAAGTGCCTGTTCCCGGAACGGCGTCCGCGACGCACAAGCGCCCACCCGTCGTATCCCCGGAAGCTCCCGACTTTGTGCAAAACGTGCTTGCCAAGATTATCGAGGGCAACGGCGATAACTTGCCGGTTTCCGCGTTTCCGCCGGATGGCACTTTCCCACTGTCAACTTCGATCTGGGAAAAACGGGCAATTGCTCTTGAAGTGCCAATCTGGGACCCCGAGTGGTGTATCCAGTGCAACAAGTGTGTCATGGTTTGTCCGCACGCGGCCATTCGCTCCAAGGTTACACCAAGTGCCGAAGTCAACGGAAAGCGTCCAGCAGAGTTCCAGACAATGACCTACGGAGGTACGGATCTGCCGGGCGACAATTTGCTATATGCTTTACAGGTGGCACCTGAAGATTGTACCGGTTGCGGGCTCTGTGTGGACGTCTGTCCCGCTAAGAACAAGCGGGAGCCGAAACGCAAGGCAATCAATCTGGTTCCACTGCAGGAAGTGCGGGAACGGGAACGCGAAAACTGGAGTTACTTCTTAACACTGAAGAACGTTCCGCGCGAAGAGATTCGCATCAATACGGTTAAAGGTGCGCAGCTACTTGAACCACTCTTCGAGTTTTCCGGAGCCTGCTCCGGCTGTGGCGAAACGCCGTACATCAAGCTCTTGACACAACTCTACGGCGACCGGATGATGCTCGCGAATGCGACGGGTTGTTCGTCGATTTATGGCGCCAACCTCCCGACAACACCGTACTCGATGAACGCCGAAGGCCGCGGCCCTGCTTGGGCAAACTCGCTGTTCGAAGACAATGCGGAGTTCGGGCTTGGTTTCCGAGTAACATTGGATAAGCAGACTGAGTTCGCACAGGAGCTTCTCACAAGGCTGAAGCCCGAGATCGGTGGTCTTGTGGACGAATTGCTCTCGGCGACTCAAGCTACGGAGCGCGAGATATCAGAGCAGCGCAAACGCGTTGCGGCGTTGCAGGACAAGCTCAGGAAGATTCAGAAGCCTGAAGCCCGCCAGCTTGAAACACTCGCCGACAAGCTGGTCAAGCATGCCGTCTGGATTGTGGGCGGTGACGGTTGGGCCTATGATATTGGGTACGGCGGTCTCGACCATGTAATTTCAATGGGACGCAACGTCAACATCATGGTGCTCGATACCGGTGTTTACTCAAACACAGGCGGCCAGTGTTCAAAGGCCACTCCGCTCGGCGCAGTTGCCAAGTTTGCTTATGGTGGCAAACCAGTGCCGCGTAAAGACCTTGCCATGATGGCCATGAATTACGGCAATGTGTATGTTGCTCAAGTGGCCTTCGGCGCGAATGATTTGCAGACTCTCCGTGCGATTCAGGAGGCAGAGAGTTACGATGGCCCTTCGCTCATCGTGGCCTATTCACACTGCATCGCGCACGGTATTGACATGGGTCTGGGACTCGGCCAGCAGAAGAAAGTCGTGGAAAGTGGAGCCTGGCCGCTCTTCAGGTATGACCCGCGTCGCACGGAACTGGGTGAGCGACCGCTTCAATTGGATTCCAAGCCGCCGAAGACGCGAGTGCGTGATTGGGCTTATACCGAAACCCGATTCAAGATGCTCACACACAGCAACCCCGCGGAAGCTGAACATCTCATGCTTCTTGCGGAAGCGGATGTTAAGAAACGTTGGGAACTCTATCAACGGATGGCAGGAGTTTCAACCGATGGTCAATCGGCTGCCGAAGGAGCTGCCAAATGAAATTAGAAACACGCTATCTAGGCCTTACCCTCAAGCACCCCGTCTTGTCTTCGGCGTCTCCGCTCGCGCAGAACTTACCCGGAGTGAAACGACTGGAAGATGCCGGTGCTTCGGCCATCGTATTGCCGTCGCTGTTTGAGGAACAGATTGAGCAGGAAAGCCTTAATCTGCACCTCGCGCTGGAGCAGGGCAGCGAGAGCTTCGGTGAAGCACTCAGCTATTTCCCTGAACCACAGCGTTTTCTGGTAGGTCCCGAAGAATATCTCAATCTCATCGAGCAGTCCAAAAAGTCCTGCGATATTCCGATTATCGCAAGTCTGAATGGCCGTGCGCCTGGATCATGGGCACACTACGCCCGTTTGATGGAACAGGCCGGAGCCGATGCTCTTGAACTGAATATCTACTATCTTGCGACCGACTTCGGAACTTCGAGCAGCGAAGTGGAAGATAACTACATCGAAACACTTCGAGCGGTGAAGTCGGAAGTCAAGATTCCTGTCGCGCTCAAACTCTCGCCGTTCTTCTCAGCCTTTGCGGCAATGGCAAAGCGCTGTGACGATGCCGGCGCCGACGGCCTTGTGTTATTCAATCGCTTCTATCAGCCTGATTTGGATATCGAAGAATTGGAAGTCAGACCGCACGTTGAACTCTCCACATCTACCGACATTCGCCTGCCTCTGCGCTGGCTCGCGATTCTGCATGGCAATCTGAAGTGCAGCTTTGCCGCCACCTCAGGAATCCACACTCACGAAGACGCCATCAAGCTCTTGATGGCGGGTGCGGACGTTGTGATGATGTGCTCGGCGTTGTATCAGTGGGGCATTCACCGTTTGGCACGACTGGTTGATGAAATCGAAGTTTGGATGCAGGAACATGGCTACGAATCATTGGACGTCCTGCGCGGCTCGATGAGCCAGCGGGCGGTTGCGGATCCCGCTGCATTCGAACGGGCAAATTACATGAAGTCCTTGCAGAGCTTCAGGGCGCTCGCCTGACGTGCTTTAGAGGACTTACGGAGGCAAACAGGGGTCGGGCAACCGACCCTTGCTCTTCTAAGAGCATAAAAAACAACATAAGGGAGTCGCCTTATGCCACGAATTCGAGACGGAGCAGCTTGACTTCAAGCTCCGAAAACACTATTTTTGCAAGTCTAAACATGTAAGGAGTGAGTCATCGCGCCGCGTAAAGGACAGTCAGTTGCCGTGCCAGAGAAGGCTGGCAAGAGCAGGGAGCCGCAGGCTCCGCGTTTTTCTGTTCCGTTTACACGCAAGAATTACATGATTTTGGGCGCGGGGCTGGTCTTGCTCTTGCTCGGATACGTATTGATGAGCCAACCACCGCATGATGGTTTCTTAAGTTTGACGTTGTCGCCGATTATCTTGACGATAGCCTATTGCATCGTGATTCCGTGGGGGATTTTGGCGCGCGAAAAGAGCGACAGCCCTGCGGCCAGGGGCGATTAGCTCAGCTGGTCCAGAGCGCCTGCTTTACACGCAGGATGTCGGCGGTTCGAATCCGTCATCGCCCACCACATAAAGTCTGATTTTAGCCGGGGTCGTAGTTCAGTTGGTTAGAACGCTGGCCTGTCACGCCGGAGGTCGCGGGTTCGAGTCCCGTCGGCCCCGCTAAAAAACAAGGGTTTACCAGAAATGGTAAACCCTTTTGATTTTCTGTGGTCACAATATGGTCACACTTTGGTCACACATCCGTGTCAAAATCGAGGTGGTTGACAGCTGTTCGAACGTGCTCTTGATTCAAGGCGAGGTAGTGCTTCTCTGTGACTTTCACCGATGAGTGTCCGAGCAGCCTGCTGACGGTATAGATATCGACGCCCTTCTCGATTAAGTGACAGGCGAAGGTCGCACGCAAGCTGTGCAAGTGGATGTCCGGTGGCAAGCTGATTTGACGTGCCCATCTTCGGAACTTCTGGGAAACACTGTCTGGCTTGTAGTCAGGGAAAAGTAGTCCTGATCGTTCCCCGGGCCACTTTATGAAGAGTTCTGCCAAGGTGTCCGAGATCGGAACAGTCCGACGTTTGCCCATCTTTCCAGTTTCTCCTCGAACGACAATTTGTCGCCTTGGCAAGTCAATGTCAGACCACTGAAGTCCAAGAACCTCGTTTCGTCGGCAGCCCGTCTTGAGTCCTATGATCAAAAACCGTCTGTACAATGGATCTGGGTGCGAAAGCAGGAGCTTTATCTGGTCCTTGGTAAGCCAAGCTGGCGGATCTGGCGTACGGGTTCGCACTAGTTGAAATCTGCCCGGAGCGGCTTCGGGGATCAGCTTCAACTTCTTCGCTTGCTGAAGCGCCGTATTAAGTACCCTCAGCTCGAGGTTCAGTGTATGAGGCGAGACCTCTGTCAGTCGTCGAACCTTGTACTCTTCGATGATCATAGGTGTGACCGCATCAATCCTTAGGTCGCCAACAGCGTTAATGAGAGTACGAAGCGCAGTGGCTTCACGGTCACCAGTCTTCTTACTCTTGTTCGACAAGGCAAACGTACGACTGCGTTCAGCAAGCTCGCTGAGCAACATTGAAGGTGGCGAATCCATGCCATCACTTTCGCCTGCTGCAAGCGCAGAACAGAACTCGTGGTAGATCTTCTCAGCAGTTCGACGATCAGTTTCACCAATCCGTCTGACTTTCATGATACCGTCAACGCGGTATCTGATGTCCCAGTACGTCGCACCCGATTTCAGTTTTCGTTTCCTCAATGATGGCACAGGTTTCACCTCCTTTCGTGCCGGTTTTGTTCCCTAAGCCCCAGGTATTGCCTGGGGCTTTACTTCTTCTTATGCCCGTTTCGAAGCTTAACTTGACGCGGAGCAAGGCGTTTCTTGTGGCGCTCGATGAACTCATCGAGTTGCTGCTGCGAGAAGTACACCGAGTTCTTGGCAAGCTGCACGCATTCCATCTTGCCCGCTTTGACTAGGCGATGAATGGTCGTCTTGCTGATGCCGAGTCTTTCGGCTGCTTCAGATGACTTGAATAGAATACTCTGGTTCATTCCAGTGTTACTCCTTTGTGCCCATTACTTGGAGCGCTTTCGGCCCCCCTCTCCGCAACGATGTCCAACGCGTTCGCGGCAGTGCCGGAGGTCGGGACCAGGTGATTAACCCAGCCCCACCCTCGTGCGCACTTACTTCATGTTCATGTCCGTTTCGGGCTGTTCATTCGCGTCGGTGGCTGGTCTGCCATCGTTAAGCGAGGAGTACTGCACGAAAGTGATTCCGTCAGAACCAACGCCACGCGCTTCTGCGTCTGCTGCCATCACCAGGCCATCGATCGTGTAGAAGTCCTTGGGGTGAGTGAACTGAACGAACGGCGTTCCCAGGAAATACCCATGCGACTGCTCTAGGAACGTTTGGTACGCTACGACCGGGTCGTCACCGGCAAGTGCGGCGCGTGCCATCACCGCCACTTTGTTGCGGAACTCCAGAAGTTCACGGGGAAGCGCCGTAAGCTTGTGGCGATAAACATCATTCATGTTTATCAGCATTTGGCGCACTTGGTTGTACGGCAGTTCAACCTCTTCGTGGTCACGCGGGTCGATGGAGCCGTGACGTTCAACCAAGAAGTCATAGAGGATGAGCCCATTGGCAATGTAAGCGTCAATGTCTGCATCGAGAACGATGTCTCCAGAAGAGAACCCAACCTGAACGTAGCGGCCGTCAACCAGCCACTTCTTCTGAGCCGGCCCGAACAGGCTCGAGAAACCGCGTGAGCCCGGAACAACTGCATAGTCAATCATCACGCGCCCAATGCCCGTCGGCATAGGCGAATCTTGCAAGATGTCGACAACAGGCTCAAGCGCCTCGATGATCTCGCATTTGTCGCCTTGGCGAAATAGCACGGATTCTCGGGGTGACAGCTGAACCAAAATTTTGGTACCCAATGTGCCGTCGATTTGGGAGTTCAGGAGGCCTGAGTATTCTTCAAAGCTCAGTCCCCATGGAAGGATTAAAGTCTTGTCAAACATGTTTGGACTTTCTTCGGCGATCTTGGCCGCCGATGCCGTTTAGGTAAATGCGCATGAAGCGCCATTCTTCAGGTCGCCCACCCGTCGTAGGTGACGGAGGGCGAATAATAGTGGTGGCAGACCCGGGAATCCGTCCCGGTCGGAAATCTGTCGTTGTCAAAGAGCTTTCTGCTACCTTTACACTTATGATGAAGTGACAGGGTGTTTTTGGAAGTACTTGCGCAACTTGGGGATAGCGCCGCCAATGCCGTTCTTGCCCCAGAGAATCTCCTGAAAAGTCGCCTGCTTGATTCCCATGAACTCGGCGGCCTTCCGTTCTGACACGCCTTCGAGCCTAAGCTCTACTGCGGTCGCCTATCGGTCGGTCAGGCTCTGAAACGCTTCTTCCAGCATTAGGTGATTTCGCGTTTCTGACTCGTCACTGTCGATGTCATCGATTTCCATAGTCGGTTCCGGGATACACATCCTCTCATGCTCACCGATATCGACATGGTTGTCGAAGCCAAGAGTTCCTCCGACATGTCCTTGCTGGGCTTGAAACTGAAGGTGGTCCAACTTGGCGGTCGTGCCTTCATCGTTACTCTCGTTCGCTAATCGAATGTCTGCAAAGCACACCTCATTGGTAATTCCTGGAATCTCAAACTCGTACCTTGCCTGATAAGGCTGTCTCTGTAACATGGTCGCACTCCCACAGATTCGGGTTTGTGCAACCTGGCCCGGTCGACTTATTGCGGCGCTGCAGCACCTGGAAATGAAAAAGCCGTCAGCGAATTGCTGACGGCTTAAGGTGAATCAGGGTTACCCTGACTCCAAGCCATTTCTTAAGTATTTCTAAAACAAGGGCTCACGCCCATCACGCGACCATCTTCTTTAGGATTGCCTAAAGAACCGGGCATTCAGTTTAGGTCGGCCTAAACTTCTCGTGCTTCTTCTTGTGCTGTGAGACTGCGCCTTCAGTTACGCCGTATGCTGAGGCCATGTCCTTACCTTTTCCTTTGTAGACTTCGAGATACTCGAACCAGAACTTCTCAGGACCCAAGGCCTTCAGTTTCTTCCCGCCTGACTCGGATCCGCGAAGCAATTCTGCGACTTGTGTTGGTGCGAACTGTTTGAGATGGTCAAGCGTGATTTGATCTGCGTCCACAGAGTTCAGCAACTGGTTGACGGTCTGGCGGAGTTCATCAATGTTTGCGGGCCAGTGATAAGCCATCAATGCGGTGATTGCTTCCGGGGTCCACGATTTGACGGGGAGATGCATGTCTATTGCTGCGGATTCAGTTACCATCAACAGAATATCCGGTAAGTCACCCAAGCGCTCTGACAGGCCCGGCACTTTCAGTTGTACGCCTGACAAAAGCAGGTGTAGACCTGCAAGGAATCGACCGTCGCGTACCGCGAGGGAAAGATCCTTCGATGTTGAAACCAGAATGCTGGCTCTTAACTTATGACTCTTTGTGCTTCCGACGGGCAAATACTTTTTGTCTTCAAGTGCCCGAAGCAGCTTGGATTGAAGCGGGAGGGACAAATCAGATATCTCTTCGAGAAAGAGAGTGCCACCCTCCGTTAGGCCGAATGCGCCCAGTCTTTCAGTTGTGGCACCCGTTCGAGTCTCCAAGGCATACCCAAATAGATCGTTCTCGAACGCCGGTTGTTTGGACTCGGAGCAGTTAATGCGCATGAATTGGCGGTGCGCACGAGCGCTCTTTGCGTGCATGAAAAGGGCAAACTCATGTTTTCCGGAGCCACGTGGTCCAGTAATTAGAACCGGCTTCTCTACATTTGCTAGTCGAACGGCATTGCGACAGGCTTCCTGGAAAATGGTTGTCTTGCCGACTAGTCCGCCTGTACGAATCTCGCGCGACCTTGGGTTGCTAAGCCCACTTGAAGCTTGCGCGAACCACTCCAGGCGCTCATGCTCCTTTACAAACAGCGCAAGCAATTCAAGCACCGCTCGTGGACTGAATACGCGCAGTTCCAAACTGGACAACAGAGAATGCTCCGACTTGGGTTTCGCTTTTCCTTCACTCTGAATGACACCCCAAACCTCCTGCACAATCTCCTTGTCATTGAGCTTCAGTCGCCCATGCCCCAGAATCTGCATCACCACCCTGCTATACGTCTTATCTTCTTTCCGTGGGCGCAGTAAGCGATCAAAGACTGCGTGAGTTCCCCATCTTGAGTTGAGCGGATCAATATCGTGATCGTACGGAGCCTTTTGCTTAAATACTGGAACGAAACAATACGTAAGTCCATTAATAACTCTGCTGGGCACAAAGACCAAGTCATCAGGGGCAAGCTTCTTCTTAGGTGAAAATTGATCCAAAATATAGTCCACACCTTCACGCTCGGCTATTTGCAGGTTTACGGCCCGCTTCGCCAGAGTCTTAAAGTCAAACGTGTCTGAAGTACTCAACACGACGAGGTCCGCGTGTTCTCCCGTTACCTTCATCAAGTCGCCGTAGGAAAAAGAGAAATCAAAATTTGCCCAGGAATTTCCAAACAACATTGCCTGTCGAAAGAAGGCCATGTAGTTTGAAAGCAAGAGTTGGTAGAACTGTTCAATGCCAAACATTTTGGCCTGTCGCAGAGCTTCGACCTTGCTCGGGTCTTCAGCCCAGTATTCTAGAAAATACTCAAGTGACCTCGAAAGAACGGCAAGTTCCCGTGGATCTAATGGGTCCTTGGTGCGGTTGTTACTCATACTGGTTGCAGGTAGGGTTCTTACGTGAACGATGAGGATTCAGGGTGAAGCTGCGTAGGCATGACCACTGTCCGATTGCGTGGGTCATAAGCTCTCTCCTTCAATTTAACAATATTGTCGAATTGTTTCAACATCAAATCGACCGGACACTGTAAGACACTTTGGTGCATGTCGAGAATTTAAGGCATAAGAAGTTGAACCAAGGTTCGTCCCGCAGTCGCGGGGCGGCGAAGTTGATCAACCCAATTCAGGAGAAGGTTATGAAGTGCAAGGTCTTGTGCTTAGGACGGTCGGCGAAGGAGATCGAAATTGGTGAAGGCACCACGGTGGAGCAGGCCATCTCGCAGGCCGGTTTCCCGAAGGATTCAAGTTACACCCGGCACCTGAACGGCAGTCCGTGCTTTGATTCGGACGTGCTGGTCGACGGGGCAGTGCTCACGCTCGTGCCACAAGTGAAAGGCGGGGGTTGGTAGGCAGGATTCTTCTCTGCCTGCCTATCAAGGGAGGGCTGTGATCTACGTGGTCATGGCCCTCTCTTTCCTCCGGAGGAACGCTTATGATTGAACAACGGATTCAAACCCTGTGTGACTTCCATGCCCAAAAGTGGCATTGTCCGATTACGCTAATCAAGCAGGAGCTTGATATTCACGCGTGGCATGAAGTCGGGATTGCTGTCTGCGTGAACGCAGATAAGGATTCGCAATTCTGCAAGGACCTGTTCGGTGACAGCATCATGATGGAAGGCGTGCTTGTCGGCAAGGTATCCCCGACTTGGCTTGTCCTGTACGGTGCACCGCGTGTCGATGTGACATCGAATATCCTTGATGCCCATCTGCCGCGCATGTGCCGTGCGTTTCGTAAGGGGAAAAGGGAATCCCTGATCGACACCATGCAAACCGTTGCCGCCGAACGGAAGCATGAACTTGCTGTTTCACTGCGCGATGGCAAGTATGAACTCGAACGACTGTGCATGCAGGTGATGACGTTGTCGCGGAAGATCGAAGGAGACCGTGAGATACTGAATATGTTCAGCAAAGCGCCTGACTTCATAAAGGCTAAGGCGACGCGAGCATTCGTGGAAATGATGAAGCTGGTACCATCGTGCTACTCGCATATCAACGTCGTCGAGAAGTCTGTGCTTGCCGAGACGTATCCGATCACTTTGGAACACGATGGCGGCAGTTATCACTTCGAGCCTTACGTGGTTGAAGTAGATCTCGACAAAGGTAAAGTGTTGATCAGTGGCGGTACAGAAATGAACGGCTATGTTCATCCGCATGTTACGGATGATCCGAATAACATTTGTTGGGGTAACATTGGAAACCTTGTGTCGCGACTGACTGGTGAGCTTGATTTGCATGGATTGCTTCAATTGGTGCATCAGTTTCTGCATTCCTACAACAGCAGTGATCCGTTTCAGCGCATCGAGAAGTGGGATCCTGATTGGGTTGAAGAAAGCGATGATGACGATCCGTACTGTTCGTGGTGTGACGACTACGGTCATGAGATCGACAACTGCGACTCCTGCTGGTGGTGTGAGCATTGTCAGCAGTATGATGATCACGATGAAGACCACTGTCCAAACGCTCCGAAGGGCGAAGAAGAGGAGGATGTCGATGCAGAACCTGCAGAGGACACCGCAACCGCCGGTTGACACCGGGATCAAGATCCAAGTCGAAGCGACCGCGATGCAGAAGCTCTGGCTGTGGACGGACTTTGCCAAGGGGGAGGTCAGCTGTCTTGGACTCGTCGATGAAGTCATCAGCACCGAGACTGGTCGCACAACGGCGTTGGTCGTCACGGACTTCTATCTGGTCAAACAGAACTGTTCTTATGAAGAAACCGACATGGATGCAACGGATGTGGCGCGGCTGATATTCGAATTGGAAGCGAAAGGTATTGACTTCCGAAAGCTTCGATGCTGGGCACATTCCCACGGCAGCATGTCCGTGTTCTGGAGTGGTCAGGATGAATCCTGCATCAGCGGGCTTGCCAATAATGAATGGTTGCTATCCCTGGTCGTCAATAAGCGTCGCGACACACAGATGCGTCTGGATCAATACCACCCAGCGCATCTCTATCTGGCAGATGTCACGTGGGAAGTAGTATATCCATTGGTGGACGGTCTGGCAGAAGCATGCTTTGACGAGTTCAAAGCCAAAGTCACGGAGTCCCACTATCACATTGCCCCAAGGGGGTCGCGGGAGAAGTCCTTTCTCGGTGACCTGAAGTCTGCGAACGAAAGAGGCGCACTTACCGATGAAGACCTGATGGAAGAGATGGACTGGCTGGGATTGCACAGGGATGAACTCGATGAACTCGAACCGTTTTAGGAGAGCCCATGACAGATCCAAGATTTCTTCGACAGCAGGATGTTGTCGATGCCGAGAAGCTTGCGAAGTTACAAGTCTCTTTGATCGGTCTGGGTTCCATTGGGAGCGTTACGGGGTTGTATCTTGCCAGGATGGGCGTCTGCCAGCTGACCTGCTTCGATGCCGATGTTGTGGACATTCACAATGTCAGCAATCAGGCTTATGGGATTTCTGATATTGGACTGCTGAAGGCCGATGCATTTGCGACTCTCGTGGAGAATCAGACAGGACTGCTGCCAAACACTGTTGGCATCCAGTATGACGGTCGGCAGCTTGCTGGCATTGTGATCTCGGCGGTGGATTCCATGAAGTCACGCGAGACTATCTGGAAGTCTATTCGTGATCACCCACAGCTGCAGTTGTACATTGATGCACGCATGGGACTTGAAACGCTTATCGTGCATGCAGTCAGACCGCAGATCAAGACAGAACGCGTAGAGTATACGCATTCGATTATCTCAGATGATCAAGCACTTCAAGAACCATGCACGGCACGGACGATTTGTTACACGCCGTTGATGGCTGCGAGCGTGATCTGCTCGCTTGTGAAGCGGTATGTTTGCGATGAGATGATACCTGCGAGGATTGTGCTTGACCTTGCGACGATTACAGTCCTTGCTGATTAGTCCAAAGTAAGGGGGTAACCCCTTCTTTTACAATCCGTAGGGATCATAACTACAATGAGATCAACATTGTCCGCACTTGACGTTGCTATTTCACATCGTAAAACACATATTTAGTGTGAAAGTCACGTAAACCCTTCGAAAACGAGGTAGGATTTCGTTGGGTCTTTGAGAAGTCAACATCGGTTTTGTAAATTATTAATCGCCGCAAGTGATTGCCATTTCTGTAATATCGCACTCTCAGGTGCGGGATTACGCTCACATGCATACAAGTTCAACCTAACTCAGGACTAAAATGAGACTATTGACTAAGTCAAATCGAAATCCTTTCTTGTTCTCAGGTCTTGGGAAACAGATGGGTGAACTAATCTTGAAGACCATGATCATGACGCGAATTCTATCTGTATTCAATCTTTTGAAGCGGGTGGGGTTCGCGGTTTTGTTTGTTGCGACTGCGAATACTTTTGCCCAGCATCAGGCGCCGATCGAGTGGGAACAACCGCGCTGGGCGAACCTTACCGGCTGGCCGGGGCTGCCGCGAATCCGTACGCTACGGGTGATTCCGATGGGTGACACGCTGTTGTTCACAGGGTTCCGTATGGCCCCGAATCAAGTCCATGACACGCTTCTGGTCTGCTCCAGCTTTGACAACGGGCAGACGTTCACGCCGTGGATTCCCATTACCGATGGAAACACGGCGGCATATGGCATTTGGACGGGTTCCGCCGGCAGATTCTATTGCTTTGTAAACAAGGATATTCCATTGCCGTGGGCAGGCTGGGTCCTTGTGAGCGAGGACGGCGGTCTGACGTGGAGCGCCCCCCGCGCATATCGTGAAAATCGCATGTATATGGGAGGATTCGCATCGGGCCTTGACGTGATGGCAAAGTACGTGAACTACGAACACAATGACGCACAAACCAGAACGATCTTCAGCTCAGACGGTGGCGACACGTGGTCTCCGCCCGTGATCGTGGACACAGCTGCCTTCATTCTGATGGACTTGGATCAATCCATCGCTTTCACCAGAACCAAACGGCTGCTGATTGACCAGCCGGCACCGTCGCGACATGATCGCCAGATGTACGTCGCCACGGGAGACAGCACGGGCCAGAACTGGACGCCGTTTGAGGTCTTGCCATGTGAGTATTATGAAAACTGGATGTGCAATGCCGTCATGGATATTTTGGGGGACACGGCCAGCGAAGCGGCAGGCATCTTGGGGATTTTTAGCGACGGCATCTCTTTGGATCTATGGCCCTTACACTATCGGACCTCTGATGCCGGAGGTGATTGGGAGAGCTGTGTGCCGATGACAGAGGATCCCTATGTGATTCCGTGGTCTGGCACGAATGTCACGCTAAACATCGGCGTGGGCAAGCTGTGGCTGGTCGGCTGGGAACATCGCAGCCCTGAATGGGGCAATTGGGTGACGACACGGTTCAGCGCTAACCACGGGAGGAATTGGTATCCTTTGCAGGCCATCGCGGACAGCTCCATCATGCTGAACGCGCTAAATGGTCAGATCCGGGGCAACCGGATAGACGTCTATTGGGATCAAGGATGTAATGTGCAATATCCGACTGACTACCGAATGGTTGCGGGGACGATCACGCCGGACACGATTTATCCTGTCATACAGATAGTTATTGCACCGCCGGATACGGTGGGCGTCGGGAGTCAGCAGTTGTTTACGATCCATGCCAGCGACAATGATACGCTGTCCGAGGCGAGGTTGATCATTGAAGACCGTGACGGCAATACATGGCGTCGAATTCTACGTCATGTTGGCGATGACATCTATGACACAGTGTGGACGGTTCCGGACACGGGCTATTACAACTATTGGCTTGAAGCCGAAGACTGGTGGGAGCAGGTAACGCGCTTGCCTGACAGCGGGAGCTTTCACTTTGTCACGGAAGGCTGGACGCATGCCGATGATAACCCTCTGTTCCCGGCTTCGTTTCGTGTTTTGCTCTATCCAAATCCTGCCAACACTGCGCCAAACTTAGAGCTTTCGCCGGATTGGTTCGTGCGTGGTTCGGTTGAGATTTCCGTGCATAATGTCCTCGGGCAAGAGGTGTGGCGTCAGAAGTTGACGGTTCCAACCGCTTCAATCGCTCTGTTAGACGGGAATGCCGCGACGGGCGTCTATCTCGCACGTGTGTTTTCGGCGCAACATTCAACGACAAAGAAGTTCGTGATACTAAAATAGTGATCCCTGCAGTGCTGTGGCGGGGACAATTCGTAACCTTAGGAGGAATCATGTTACGAAGCTATGAACTAGTGGTGGCCGTGCTGGCGTGCATATTTATGCTGAGTCTTGCCATGAGCCAAACGAACCTTTCGATTCCCGTCAATCATGCCACCACGGGAACCGCCATCGGCGGGCATTCAGAAGATCATCATGAACAACGTAACCTTCGTTTCATCAATGCCAAGGATCAGCCGGGGTATGCCGTGGAGACTGGTATTCTGCCTGCTTATTGGGCATCCAGCGGCATCTCGAACGGATTAACCGAACAGCTTATGAGACGATCCAATCTTGCCCCTTGGACAATGGATGTTTATCCAAGTGTTTTCACGCACGGTGCATGGCAAGACAATGATGTTGCAACGGAAGCGGTGTGGGGACTCTACAGCGAATCTCCGTACAGGTTTAGAGGGCTTGCAGGCGCCACCTGGTATTGGGACCAAGCCGATTGGCCAGCCGATCCGCAGCCGATTACCTGTGCAATCGCCCCGCCTTGGTCGACATCCAGTTATTATGTTGTGGTAGGATTGGACCGGATCGGTGACGCCACCGCGACCCACTACTTTGAATTGAGTCGTGATGGTGGCCTGACATGGGAGGTCGTGCCGAACAATGGACCCGCACTCGCAATTATGCCAACAAATCTTGCGACAACTGACGTGGCGATAGAAGGCGTTTTTGCGCCGGACAAGCTCGTAACCGTGACCACTCAGGCTCTCGATGACAATGATTTGCCGCTCTTGACGGATCACGTTGTTCTACATGGGATATATTGGACCAACGCACTTCGCAATGTCTCTCCGGAATGGCACGTACTCCCTGTCGCTTCGGAAGAAACATGGAATCTGCAGATTTCCATGAAGGACAATTTCGTTTTCGGTATTGCTTATCTTCCCGGTCAATCGCGTCAAGCCGTATATTTTGGTGATTTCACAGGCAATGCCCTCGTTGACTGGCAAGAGGTGCCTTTCAGTTTCACACATCCGTTGCCCGACGCCATTCCATACGACTTCGAAATCGGGCCGATGGTCAACGGCCACTACACTTTGCTGACGACGAACAGCGACGGCTTGTATTACTCCCCGAATCAAGGAGCGGACTGGTACAAAGCCGAGAACTTTGCAAGCGACGCGATCCGCACCCCGGAGTTGCGCGAGTTTAGTATTGATGAAGACGACGGGGTGCACAGGATTGCTATTGCCGGCTGGTATGCAAGCTATGTTGGTGCGTACAATCCGAGCAACTGGGAATTTGATCTTCAAGAAATCAGTTATGATCCTACTGTGATCGATCTCTATCAAAATTACAATCAGGCATGGACGGGAGCGGTAACGGGCAGCAACACAATTAATCCTGCGGATATTGCGCTGATAGACTATAGCTCGGAAGATGAGATCTTCCCGGATCCGGAAGCCGTCTGTGTGCAAGTTCAAAATTGGTTCGGCAACAGCGCGTCAACAAAGACAATCTTCCTGGGTCGGCAGGACGTGAACGAGACGGGACCGGTGATCCGTCCATTCTTGTTTACGAACAAGCCGGCCGTCGTCTTCAATCGCAAGGGCACGGCTGGTCCCGTTGCTATGGAAACGGGCGGCCCAGATTATTTGACTTGGGTTGAGCATCCTTTGTTTGCAGATCCCACCGGTGGGCCTGCGGTTGTATATGATATTGCCGAACGAACAAACGGGAGGTTCATTTCTTTCGCGCCACCGGTTGATGCTGCCAACAGATTCTGGAGAGAGATTGGAAGTGGATGGGAGGTAACTCCCACAGATTTGAGCCCCGGCTTTACCGAGAACTTGCTGGCTGCGTCCGACGGCGGTGCGCTGTACGCACTTTATCCGCTTGGCGGCAGGCACCTCAACTACTCGTTTGATAATGGCAATCACTTCACTGAATCGAGTTGGCCAGTCGATCATCCCAATGTAGTTACCTCGATTTCCGCAGGTATCGCCGAAGACATGCCGCTCTACATTGCGGGCCATGACAATGCCGAAACTACCGGCAAGTTACAGCGTTGGAATGTGCCCGTTGACAACGGCGCGCACTGGTTCTCAAACACGGTCGAATATGGTCCGATTCGCAAGATCGTCGCAGATCCGGTCTTGCCGGACGTCGTTTGGGCGCATATTGATGAAGCCAGCTCACTCAATCCAACATTTCAGCTGCTGACGTACAATCAGCCGTACATGCCGCCCGCCTTCGTTTTAGGTCAGACCAAACTCTGGTCGGATTCCAACGACTACGGTATGCGCGACATCCGTGTCGCCGCAACATCAGAGACTCACAGAATAGTAGATTTGACGATTCAGACGCCGTACTCGAATGCACAGGACATTGATCACACGGCAATCAAGCGCTGGGAGTTTGACATTACTGGACCTGACATTCCACTTCCCGCTTATGTAGACGGAACTTGGATTGTAACAGGTGTTGTAACGATTGAAGCGAACGACACAGTCAACCTTGAACCCGGTTCAGTTATGAAGTTTGCGCCCGATGCTCAGTTGCTAGTTGTTGGCACGCTCATCGCCGACCAAGCCACTTTCAAGAAGATTGACGCTGGGCAGTCCTCAGCTTGGGAAGGCATTTTCCTAACAGGCTCCGCAACGATAACCAATTGCGTAATAGACGGCGCCGAAACCGGTATTGAAACTCACAAGGCGTCACACATTGTGTTGGACGGTTGCACAATCACCAATTGTGGAACGGGCCTAGTGGCCTATCAGCCGAGCGGAACAGGTGAACCGAGTCTAACTGATTGCCAGATCAACGGCAACGAGCACGACGGCTCGTCTTTGCTTGCAAACGCAAATACCTTGATTAATCAATGCGAGTTTTCCGGTAACGGCGGAACCGGTCTGGTGATGATGAACTCGTATGCTAAGATCAGTTCAAGCGCGTTTATTGGTAATGGTAATGGTGAAGGAGGATACGGGCTGCTATGTTTTGGAAGCTCGCCACTATTGGCCTGTAATGACTTCCAAAGCAACCAGAAAGGCGAGTTGGCACTCTACAATCAGAGCTATCCAGTGCTTGAAACTGCGTCTGCTGGCGGACTCAATTCGTTCTTCAACGATACACAGAACTTAATTGATATGTGGGATTCTTATCCACTGACTGAAGACGGCCACAACAACTTCACTGTGGGCAGTACCGGATATTTCATGGCTGATTTGTCAGCATCGCCGCTCAAGCGATACATCTGTGGGAACTTCTGGAATCCCTCGCTAACCCTCGCAACCCTTTATCCAAGTAGTTTGAACGTTTACAAGTGGACATCGACCGATCCTACAGCGAACTCTTGTGGTAGTTCTTCAGGGGTGGGATCAAATGCCACACAGCAGATGTTTGCCTCGGCTATGGCAGCACAGGCGAGCGGGGACTACGTTGCGTCCAGCGCTTTACTGAGCGATCTAATTGAACAATATCCTGACAGCGTTTGGGCAGCACCATCCGTCGCGCAACTATTTGCTAATCAATGTTTGATTGGCGATGGCTTTGATGTGTTGCAGGACGAATTGATTGACCTTTCGCAGGCCAATGAAGAATCCATACTTGGAGTTGTCGCAGGATCATTCGCTACGAGGCTATATGTGGAAGACGAAGAGTTTGCCCCTGCTGTGGAAACTTATACATCGAATCTTGCCGAAGCGACCAGCGCAACGGATTCCATGTTTGCCGAAGTCGATTTGGCGATAACTGCATTTAGAGCCGATGGTGGTGGTGGCAGTTTGGACCAAATGAACGTAGCCGGTATTCACGAAGTGTTTAGACAGATGGACGCGCTTGCAGGGCACACACCCAGTTCTCCGACTGCGTCTCACAGCGGCTACGCTGCAATTCCCAATACAATTAGTCTCGAAGCAAACTTCCCTAATCCTTTCAATGCAGAAACGACGATTCGGTACTACTTGCCCGAAGCACAGTTTGCGGTAGTTTCTGTCTTCAATATCGTTGGGCAGAGGGTCGCTACTCTTGTCAGTGGACAGATGAGTGCGGGCTTCCATGACGTGCATTGGTCTGGATCTGATTTGGCATCCGGTGTCTATCTTTACCAATTAAAGGCTGGCGGAGCGGTTGAAACCATGAAGATGGTTCTGCTCAAGTAGCTTGCCTTTCCTAACTTACTCAAAGGAGCTCACAATCATGGGGCTCTTTTTTGTGGCATAAGAAGATAGTGAACGTTCATTAACCTTGGAGGCAACAGTGTGGCGAAAGATCCCAATTGAGCTTGCTTTAGATGCGGGCAAAGCTCTGATAAGACATCTTCGAAACGTCTATTGCGGTAGGCGCTGAACATAGAATAGCAGGTTTATTGGCCTGCTCTTTTTAGCTTACTGAAACGGCAACGCGAATCGTGTGCTCTTGATGCGCTGCATTATTGACTTTTCTAATCGGTGATTGCGTGCGTATTTCGATGGGGTGAAATAAGTGCTGAAAACGCTCTATCAGCGGGGATCCAGTAGAGCTCGTTAATCGGTCCTGACTCGTTCGGGAGGCCCTAAGGGGCCCGCTACAAAAAATCCCAAAAAAATTTTGACCAGGGTGTTTTGCCTTGGTCTTTTCATGATTCCTTTTCGTGGGTGTCGCAGAACTGTTTACCACTTGCGGGTAAACAGACACCGAACACAATGATCTCCACTTGCCGCCTTTCTGGTAAGCATGCTTTTTGTGAGGCCGTGCCTCACACCGATCGAATGTTGTTATTGTGTTCTCCAAGAGCCTTGGCCCAGTCCGGCATTTCTTCAGGGTCGCCCTTGTAGTTATCAATGTCCAGATCCTGCAAACGCCGTTGTCGAAGCTCGTTCTCAAGCTTCATTCGCCTGTTCTGATCGAGCAGGCGTTTGAAGTATTTGGTTGTTGACTTCATTGATTCTTCTCCGAAGAACAAAAATAGTAATAGTAGTAGTATTGGTGTTCGTGCTTGAATGTTCGTGCGTTCGTGACATTTGCTTCTTGAAGTGCGAACTTGATCCCGCAGGGATCGGCATCACTACTACTACTACTTTTGCCCTGTTGAAGGACGATTTTGAAAAGTTACCTCCAACGGCTGCAAGTTACCTGCCGGTTACCTCATTAAGTCGAGTATTTTCAAACAAGTCACCTAGTTACCTGAAATTTTTTGGGTGTGTCTATATAAACGCATATTTCAGCATGTAATGACGCTAACGAATGAAAGTGAGAATTCGTGTAATGACACCCTATTCTAGATTAGGTAACTAAGTAACTGTATTGTGTTTTCTCTACTTAAGAGGTAACTCCGAGGTAACTTCAATGATCTAGCCCCCGAAAACTGTACCACTTTGAAAGTTAGAGAAGAGTGGTATATTTAGGGTGAAGGAGGCTGGTATGGCGCGAGCTCGGGAAGCGGAAGTGGAGATTGGGAAGGGTATGACGGTGCGTGAAGTATGCCGGAAGCTGGGGTCCTGTTTTTGTCAGCGCATTTGGCACAAAGGACCAGTATGATGGCGGTGTCGGGTAGGGGGTAGAAAAGTCGCAATCTGTAGCCCGTGGTCCTGCCCTTGGCCGTCACTTGCTTTCACTTGGACCCGTTTGCATCGATCAAACAGTACCCACTTGGTCGCACTTGGTTCCTCTGACGAGTTAAATCAATGATTTATCAGTAGATACATGTTAGGCCTGTCACGCCGGAGGTCGCGGGTTCGAGTCCCGTCGGCCCCGCTAAAAAACAAGCCCTTAGGAGCAATCCTAAGGGCTTTTGATTTTCTTTGAGGAACGTTGCAATTTCTAATATTCACAGTTACAATAGAGAAAGTCAGTCAATAACTGTATATTAATACAGACTGAGTTCCAATTTCAGTGTCTTTGCGTCAGATTCAACGTCCATTGTGATCCAGAATTGAAATGCCAAAGTGAATTGCTTGTGGTGTAGACTTCCCTCATACCCTCCATAACATCGGTGAGGAGGACTGGTTCGGCACTTGCACAAGCTTGAAAGAACGACGACATTCTAACCAAGCCAGTTTGCGTCGTTCTGAGTAGTTAGCAGGCAAGACTACCTATTGTTTACGTACATGCTCCAAACGTTTTTTCGACACTCAGTTTACCGTCTGGCGATGATCGGAACTCTTGTCGCAGTCTACGTCCTGCCAGGGCACTGCGCAGAGTGGTGGCCGCAAAAGCACTATGTCACGTTGGTTCGAACGGAGCCCTTTCCATCCAACACGATCCCCACTATGACTGTATGGAGGCAGCCAAGTTTGGATTGGGATCTCTTTGTCAGGTGGGAGAATGAAGATCCTGCCGGCATGCGTCCTTACCTTGGACACTTGAACATCGAAGATGATCGTAGCAACGTGCTTTCGGTGAAGAACTTTGAGTCACCGATATTTGCCGTCTTTGAGTGCCAATCTGATACTGATGCGGCGTATGAACTCTGTGTAACTTACAAAGATAAGACGAAGTTGGGAGCCCGGCTGTATGACTGGCCGAATTTTGACCGGATCGGGGCCGACGTTGTTCTACTGGAATCCGACTACGATTGGCGTGGAAATGACTTTTGGGACATATGGATGACGCCGGTGTGTCTGGTTTCCGGAGCTGGCCAATCCGGCGAACCAGGGCTTCTGTATCGAGTCTTCTCAAGCTGGTCACACATGCCTCGCGGGTTGCTTATGGTGGAGGCGGCAACTGGAAAAGAACTTTGGCGGCATTGGATGGCGGCTCCGCCGGACGGAGTGGTTTTGGACAAGTCGAATCCTGAAAGTCCTGTGATACTGTGGGCGGCAGGGGCACCTGCAACCGGTGCCCGCTGCGCAACGACAGCGGACTCGATAGCATACATTTTCGGATTTGACATTCACGGCAATGAATTGTGGCGGCGAGAGTACCCCGTCACGTTTACAGCGGTGACCGTTGCGAGTATCAAGCCGCCCGGCCAGAATTCTTCGGCGTACGAACTTGTATCCTCTTACAGTCCGGATAAGCTGCCAACAACACTTTACAAGCTTGATGCTGCGTCTGGACAAATTGTGAAAGAACGCAGAGTCTATCATCCGGAGAGACGTGCCTATTTAGCAGGATTATCGTCGCCCGACGGTCAGGTAAAGCTGCTTGTAAACACATATTTGTCCTCCTTGCAAGTGTTTAACGAGAATCTGGACAGCCTGTGGTCAACGAACGCAGGCGCAAATTTCCAAACCGAGTGGGATATCGACGGCGACGGAGTGGTAGAAATTCCGGTAACGACTCCGGACGGGCATTTTGAAGTGTATAACCTAAACGGAAATTGTCTGATTTCAGAGAAAGTTCAGGGAGTAGTTCAGGCCGCTCAACGAATCAAGGGCCGTGAGCTTGCAAGAATCTGGATGATTTCCGACCGCGACTATTCAGGCTATGACTTGGAGCGAAACCAATATTATGAACTTCAACTTGCTCTGGCTTCAAGTGGTTACGTTCTCGGAGGTATCGGCCTCGTCTGGCTATTGGTTTGGTCAATTAAAACACGCCGTGCCTTTGTCCGAGCTCGCCGCGAAAAGCTTGTTCTTGAAGGCTGGGCACAGGTGGCATCGTTTCAGGCGCATGACACCAAGAAGCCGATCGCAGTGGTTCAGCGGGCGCTTGACAACCTTGAGATCAGGTTCAAACGCCAACATCCTGAAGTAGATATTGAACCTTTTGTGGGCCGGGTTCGCGGTGAGCTGAATCGCATGTTGCAGACGGCTCGCCAAATTCAGGTTGTAAGCCGTGCAACGAAACCAAAACTGCAAGACCACGATTTGATTTCCTTAATTGACAGTACCGTTGAGAGAATGAACTTGCTCGAGCAGGCTAAAGTCGTTCACGAGAAGCACGAATTTTCACTCATTGCGCAGGTTGACTACCGCCTGATTGAATCACTGCTTGAGAATCTGATCGGAAATGCCATGGATGCGTCGCCGCAAGAAGCGGCGGTTTGTGTGTCCGCGGAGCGCTCCAGCCGCGGAGTTCAGGGAGTGAAGATACAGGTAAAAGATGCGGGAAAGGGAATGTCTGAACAAGAAATCGCAGACATTCTTGCAGGAAAAGGAAGCAAGAAGTCCGGCGGACAAGGACTCGGTATCTTGAGCGCAAAATGGATTGCTGAGACTCATAAAGGTGACCTTACTATTGACAGCAAACCTGGCATAGGAACTACGATTACGGTCACTATTCCAGATAACGGAGGTGAAGCATCGCCCGCAAAGACATAATCCTGATCGTAGAAGACGACCGCGCTTGCGCGAAGAGCTTGCCGACACCTTTGACTAAAAGGGTATGCAGTAAAGGCAAGCACCCGACTGAGAGAGTGCTCGCTGGAAACTCGCAAACGCGCAACCTGATGCCGTACCACTATACTTGCAGTTGCCGGGTGGTGACCGTATGGATCTGCTGCCGCGGACACTGCACGAACACCCCGGGCATCCCTGTCGTGGTTGGTACCGCCCACGCTTCAGTGTCTTGGCGACTCAGAAACCACCTATCGTCTTGAACTAACTTAAGTAACTCCGATCGCGGGGCGAACACAAGCCAGCGCGATACAGACGAATCCTTACCAGCTGCTGTTCTCCCTTTCTCCCCTACCACCGGTTTAAGCCTCTCTCGCGTAGCTCCGCGAGTATTGTAGATTCCAACACAAACTTCATCTCTCCTCGCTTTCCTGCAGTTCTGCCGCAGAACGTCGCCCCCGCTTAGATCTCTCCTAACACACTCCTAACACTTGCCTCATTGATTCCTCGTATTGTATTAGCAAATTTGCGTGTCAAACAAATTGCTAATCCCAGTTAGAGGAAGAGAATGAACCAATTGCGCCTTTGTATCGCCTTACTACTACTCGCGATTCTGTGCGGTAGCCCTCTGTCGCATGCCGCGGTGATCACGGGTTATGTCAAAGCGGAAGACACTCGCGAGGGTCTGATCGGTGCAAACGTCCTTGTCGAAGGCACGCAACTCGGCGCGGCCGCAGGGGTGGACGGCAACTATGTCGTGCGGGGCATTCCCGCCGGCAAGTACGTCATTCGTGCCACGATGTTGGGCTACGATGCTAAGACTCGTTCAATCACTCTGACTGAAGACGAATGGCTGAATCTGGACTTGGTGCTCGCGACAAGCGCGATTGAGTTGCAGGAAGTTGTCATCACCGACGGAGCAAGAAGCGGTTCAAACGAGCGCGAAATCCTCGACCGGATGGCCGCCGCAACGATAACCGATGCCATCGGCAGTGAAACCTTGCGGCGACTTCCCGATCCCGACATGTCACAGGTTGTGCGACGCGCGACCGGCGTTTCGCGGATGGATGGAAACCCTGTGATTCGCGGATTGGGTTTGCGATACTCGAAAGTCACCTTGAACAATTCAATGGTGGCTGGCACGGAACCCAATCGCAGTGCGGTTCCGCTGGAACTCTTTCCCACCAATCTGATGCGCGATGTGACCGTCACCAAATCCTTTCTGCCTGATCAGATGGGCGAGTTCGGCGGTGGTGCCGTTAATATGTCCACGTGGGACTACCCCGAACAACGCCAGATGCGGATCAGTACTTCCGCCGGATTCAATACCGCCACGACGCTTCGCGAGTCCAGAACCTATCAAGGTGGCGGGCTTGATTTCCTCGGCTTTGATGACGGCACGCGTGCGCTGCCAAGCGGGATTGCGAATGCCGACGGCAAAATTGTCTCACGCGGCCGCTTCTCCGAGACTGGATATACATCAGAGGAGTTGCAGCAGTTCGGTCAGTCCTTCCAGAATAGCTGGAATCCCGTTGCGACAACCGCGATGCCCAATCTGAGCCAATCATGGTCGCTGGGGAACCGCACTCAACTATGGAACCGCCCGTTGGGCTACATCGTCTCGGGTACGTATCGCAATTCACAGCAGTACAAAGAGTCTGAGCGAATTGTGTATAAGGGCGGTGCCAACGGTTCCATCGAGCAGCAGCACAATTACGACTTTCAAACCTACACAAATTCCGTCACTCTCGGCGGATTGACTTCCTTCGGTTACTCGATTTCACCGCTGTCCCGCGTCAGTCTGAACGTTCTCTACAACCGCGATCTCGACAATGAGACTCGCCTCTATTCAGGCTACAATGACGACCGCAGCAAGGACGTGCAGGACACCCGCCTGCGATTTGTTTCCCGCAGCACCTTGTCGTCACAATTATCCGGCCGCACCGTTTTCCCCAGCGTCAGGCAGTCGCTCCTTGACTGGCAAGTGACATTCTCTCGAGGAACCCGCTACGAACCGGACACTCGCGAAGTTCAGTACGGATCGGAACGCGGTGCGGATGAATTTGTTTGGGTGGATGCCACGCAAAGCGGTTCGCGCACATTCAGCACGCTCTATGACAACATGGCGAACGCGGGCGCGGACTGGACCATGCCCCTGCTTCCCGACAATGCCCTGCAGCTTAAAACAGGCACCGCATTTCTGCTCAGGCATCGCGATGCCGAGACGCGCTTCTTCCAGTTTGAACCGGGTCCGAACGCCTCGCTCGATCTGTCGCTTGATCCCGAATCCCTGTTCTCTTCAGAAAACATCCGTCCGGACGGTTTTGTAATCCGCGAAGCGACTCGCCCCACAGACTCCTACAAGGCAAACCAGCATCTTGAAGCTGCTTACGTGATGCTCGATGCGAATCCTTTCCCGCGTGTTCGCACGATTGGCGGACTGCGTGTTGAAAACTCCATGCAGGAAGTGTCATCATACGAGTTGTTCTCAGCTTCACAGACTCCGGTCGTAGGACGCATCTCGACATTGGATGTTTTGCCTGCTTTGCAAGTAGTCTATCGCGCCACAGACCGCAGCAACCTGCGTTTTGCGGTGAGCCAGACCGTGTCGCGTCCGGACGTCCGCGAGTTATCTGAATTTGAATACACGGACATCGTGGGCGGTCACGCTGTGATTGGAAATGCCAACCTGAAACGCGCTCTCATCCGCCATTCGGACGTCCGCTATGAGTGGGCGCACGGAGTCGCGGATCTCATCGCCGCCAGCGTCTTTTACAAGCAGTTCCTGAATCCGGTGGAAGAAGTCATCCAGCCGACGGCCCAGAATCGCGTCTCCTACGAAAATGCCAAGAGCGCAAACAACTACGGCCTGGAATTGGAAATCCGTCAAGCACTGGGGCAACTTGTGCCGCTGCTTCAGCCGTTCGCGGTTTCCGCAAACCTCGCACTCATCCACTCGGACATTGTGCTGAGCGACAGCAGCAAAGGCATTCAAACCTCGGATCGCAGACCGTTGCATGGCCAGTCTCCCTATCTCCTGAATGTTGAACTGCTCTATCGGCACGATCGCACAAAAACTCAGGCAGGCGTCATGCTGCACGTCTTCGGCAAGCGCATCAGCGAAGTCGGCTCCGAACCGCTGCCCGATGTGTTCGAAATGCCGCATCCCGATTTAGACATAACGGTTGAGCGTCCACTGACCCGCAAAATGAATATCCGCGCTTCCGCTGGAAACGTGCTCAACTCTGAAGTTCAGTTCATGCAGGGAGGCCGCTACACCGAGCGCTACCGCCTTGGCACCACCTATTCCGCAGGATTCTCCTACAATCTATAAATCACCACAACAAGGACCCAGAATGACTGTAATGTTCAGAATTCTTCTGCCCATCATGCTGTTCGGCATGCTGCTAAGCATGGGATGCAGCGATGACCAGGACAATGACAACGGCGGAGGCAACTCCGGCCCGACTGTGCTTAGTGGAACTATCACGCAAAACATGACACTGACTGCCGACAACGAGTATCTGCTTCGCGGCGGTGTATTCATCGGCAACGGCACGAATGAAACCATTCTGACGATTGAAGCAGGCACCACGATTTACGGCGAGTCCTCGACGCAGGGTATGCTGGTCATCAATCGCGGATCGAAAATCATGGCAGAAGGCACGGCCCAGAATCCGATTGTCTTTACGAGTGACAAACCAGACGGCCAGCGGAATCGCGGAGACTGGGGCGGCTTGATTATCAATGGCCGCGCTCCGCTGAACACGGGTGCCGAAGCCTTCGGTGAAGGTGGAACCGGCTATTACGGCGGCAACAATTCCAATGACAACAGCGGCGTTCTGCGCTATGTGCGCGTGGAATTCGCCGGTCGCGAAATTTCACCGGACAACGAACTGAACGGAATCGCCCTGCAGGGCGTTGGCAGCGGCACGGTGATTGACTACGTGCAGGTGCACATGAACAAAGACGACGGCATCGAGTTCTTTGGCGGCACGGTGAATGCAAAGCATGTCTACATCACAGGCTGCGCAGATGACCAGTTTGACTGGACCGA
Organism: bacterium; assembly: GCA_023382385.1. NCBI lineage: Bacteria > bacterium. The sequence goes on from JAHDVH010000005.1 coordinate 180,283, forward strand.
CGGCTGGTCGGGCAAGGGTCAGTTCTGGGTCTGCCAGCAGTACACCGATGACGCCGACCGAGGAATCGAAGCGGACAACAATGCCGAAAACAACTCTGCGACTCCGCGTTCAAATCCCACGATTTATAATGTCACATTGATTGGCGCGCGCGATGGTGGTCGCGCAGGTGTCAGCACAATCGGTATGATACTCCGTGAAGGCACGGCCGCGCAAATCCGCAACGCGATCGTCATGAACTTCACAGATTGCGGACTCGATGTGGACCATGCCGAGACATTCAATCAAGCGGTTGCCGGTAACTTGTCGGTCGCGAATTCCATCTTCCACGACAATGGTGAACCTTACCAGACCAGCGACAACGACGAGAATGGTTTCCCGCTCACAACAACTCAATTTGGCGAACAGGCCAGTGCAGCAAACCGCGTCGGCGACCCGCTCTTGGCCGCTCCCTACAATCGCAACACGCCGGATTTCCGACCCGGCGCCGGTTCAATCGCTCGCAACGGTTTTGCCGTGCCGCCCTCGGATGGCTTCTTTGATGCGGTTGACTTCATCGGCGGAATCGGCCCGAACAACAACTGGATTGCCGGTTGGACCACAGCAGCTCAGAACTGATGCTCTCAGCAATCGTTCTTGCTGGCGACTAATCCGATTCCTATCAGTTAGTCACGACCGAAAAGGGTTTGCCGCACAGGCAGACCCTTTCTCTTTCTCTTGACATAGCCCCCGTTTCTTCCTACCTTACCCCAACCTCGGACACGTGGTCTTCTGACCATTCCATTGTTACCCTGCCGGCAATCGGCCTGTTCACTCTGAGTTCAGGCCCGTGACTTCCTGACATTATTGTAGACTACTTCCAATACTCCTGCGGGACGCCCCGGCTCTCCCCGACCTCCGCTTTCTATCAATAAAACAGCAACAACATGACGACATCTGAATCTCTCGCGGGCCGCACTCTGCTTGGATTTCGTATGGGCTACTGGATGCTCTGTGTCATTGAGATGTTTGAGCGTCTCGCCTACTTCACAGTACGCAGCGTTGTGGCGGTCTACATCATGCAGGCCGATGATCCAGGCGGTCTGCATTTCACCGCTGCCGACAAAGGCACTATCTTCGCGTGGTGGTTTGTCTTCCAGTCCATTCTGCCGATGTTCACAGGCGGATACGCGGACCGCTACGGTTACAAGAAAACGATTTTCTTCTCCGTGACCATGAATATCATCGGCTTCGTCACGATGGCCTACATGCGAAGCTTCTGGGGCTTCTTTGGCGGAGTCATGATTCTGGCAACCGGCACGGCCTTCTTCAAGCCCGGCCTGCAAGGCTCCCTCGCACAGAATCTCGACAAGTCGAATTCGTCCGTCGGCTGGGGAATCTTCTACTGGATTGTCAACGTCGGCGCTTTCATCGCCCATCCCCTCGCAGGTGTCCTGCAGGTCGGGATTGGCTGGAAGGCGGTATTCCTTGGCGCTGCGGCGTTTACCGCCTGTAACTACATCATGCTCTTCACGTTCAAGGACTTCGATTCCAAGGCGGACAAGACCGAAGGCCCCCTGCACGTCTTCCTCCGCACGATCAAGAATATCTTTGAACCAAGGCTCCTCGCGTGGCTGGGCATCATGTCCTGCTTCTGGCTGATGATGTATCAGCTCTGGGATTTGCACCCTAACTTCCTGACCGACTGGGTAGATAGCTCGGGAGTGGCCACTATCTTGCCTGATTTCATGTCACATTCCACCGATCGAGGCATACAGGTTCTCCAGCAGAACATGCTTGCGCTGAATTCACTTCTCATCGTCATCTGCATGATTCCCGTCTCGTGGCTGGTGCGGCGCCTGCGCACCCTCGAGGCGATGGTGATCGGCATGCTGATCGCCACAGGTGGTATCTTGGTAGCCGGTCTGACGGGCAACGGCTGGGTCTTTCTGTTCGGCGTGGTCTTCTTCAGCGCGGGCGAGATGCTCACAGGTCCCAAGAAGAACGAATACCTCGGTCTAATCGCGCCGGAAGGGAAGAAGGGACTCTACCTCGGATATGTGAACATCCCGGTCGGTGTTGGCGGATTCCTGGGATCCAAGCTCGCGGGATATCTCTACGGACACTTCGGCGAAAAGGCCGTCCTCGCGCAAAAGTACATTCTCGAGCACACTCCGTTGGGGCAAGGGAAGCAGTGGAACGGCGACCCAGAGTCGCTCTCCACGCTGCTCGGCGTCGAGCGCACCGCCGCCTTTGCCAAATTGCAGGAGCTGACCAGTCTGGATGCACATCAGGCGACGCAGCTGCTGTGGGACACCTACTCGCCGCAGTATGCGGTCTGGTTTCCCTTTGCCATTGTCGGAGTGATCGCCGTTGTGGCCTTAGTCATCTTCTCGCAGAGGGCAAAACGCTGGGCCGACATGAACGCCTGATAGACCTGCCGCCTCGGAAGATCAGGGTGGGTCAATATTATAAAGGCGCGAGGGCTGAACAGGCTCTCGCGCCTCTCTTTGGGTGATTTCTGCTTTAAGCCAAGTTGCTGCATGGAGTTGCTAAGTCTAATAAAATGCAAATACCTCTTGACCATCCGTTCAAATCTACATATATTAGGACCTGCTAAGTAGCCCAACCCCGCTGCCCCCGCCTTTCCCCAAGACCTTTTCTGTCCGCCTCCGATGCCTGCACGACCTCTTTCTTCGCTTCTCCCTTTCAGATATCGCTTCGCCTCGCCCATTGTTCTGTGAGCCGAGTCGTTTCCTGTTACAATGAAAATCCCCCGCCGCCACTTGCGTGACGGCGGGGGACCCTTCCCTCACCCCCGGCTTGGGGTCGTCTTACCGGATCAAGACCATCTTCTTGACATCGGTAAATCCGTTCACACTGATGGTATACATATACACACCGGTCGAGAGGCTGCTGGCGTCAAACGTCACCGTATGACGGCCGGCTTCCAGCTCGCGGTCAACGGCCGTCGCGACGACCTGACCCAGCGTGTTGTAGACCATGATCTTCACGTGACCCGCATCGCGCAAGTCGAACCTGAGGTTCGTCGTCGGATTGAACGGGTTCGGATAGTTCTGATACAGAGCATAGTTGTCCGGCAGCGACGGCGTGCTGAACAGCGGAACGGTTCCGCCTTCAACTTCGATAATTTCGCCGGTGTTGTCGAACATGCTCACGGACGTCAGGGCCAACTCGCTGTTGGCCGTCAATGCACGCGTCACGCGGAACGTCACGGTGCCCAGAATCGCATTGCCTTCCAGCGTGGACCAGCCGCCGCAGGAAGCCGCAACGAAGCCGACCTGACCCTTGACGCCGCCGATAACTGCCGACTTCGCGAACAGCGTTCCTTCCGGAGCCGCTGCCGTTCCGGTCGTCGAAGTCACGACTTCGAGTGCCACATCGTCATAGCTCAGAATCGCTTCGACACCCTTCACCGCGTTCGCTTCGTTGCCATACATCGCGACCGTCACGGTGAACTCGCTGCCGACTTCCATCGTCGCATCCAGCGGCATCTCGAGCGCAACCACCGGGGCTTCGTCAAGACTGTTGAACGGACGATACTGCAGCGGATCGGGCTGAATGCTGAACTCCTTCAGGCCGCCGACCGGCGATACCGCACCATAGTTGAAGCCGAACGGCACGAGGTCCTGGAAGTTGATGGCGCCCGCGCCATCCGGATCCGGAATGCTCTTACCCACCGTTCCGTTCTCAGCTGGCAGCCAGACCGGACCGATATTGCGATAGCCGCCCGCGTTCGTGAAGTAGACCGGCGACAAAATTGCCAAGTCGTCATTATCCACGCGGCCGCGCGAATTGACCGGACCTGGGTCATCCGCCGTGCTGAAGTCACCCAGCCAGTAGTTGGTCGAACGATCTGCATTCTGCAGCATCGCAACCGGCGAATTCAATGACCAGTTTCCGCCAGCATCCTTGACAAACGTCACGTAGCGATAGATATCGCGATACGTCGCCGAATTGGTATCACCGTCAACCCAACCACCTTGTGCATCCAGCCAGTAGGTCGTCGAGCCGTCGATGTGAGTGTAAAGATCACCGCGGTTGTTGTTCGTGCCGTAAGTCGCGGAGGTAATGGTTCCACTGACAGCAGTCTGCGTAGCAACCAAAGTCCAGCCTGACGGCGGAACGCTGGTCACATCGTAGTTGGCAAGGTTGTTCCATAGGTCATTCGGGTAGGCCGGATACTCACCCGACAGCGGGCTGCGGTAGATACGCATTTCCTGAGCGTTCGGTCCGGCAGCCCACGACCACGCGAGCCACACACCGAGGTGCGCCGGACGTGCGTCGAAGTAGGTTAACGTGTTGCCCGGAGCCGTCAGGTCGATGCACATCGTAAACGAACCGGCGTCACAGTTGCCCGCACAGTCACACAATTGCAGACCGAACGTATAGGTCTCACCGTCGGCAGTATTGGGTACTCCGCTGGAACCGACAATCCAGTTCCACAATGTCGTCGCTTCTGCGTCGTCAAACGGCCAATCCGCATTGGCAAACGGAACCGAAACGAGCAGCGTGTCAGTCCCGCCATTCAACCAGATCTTGAGCGATTGCAGAGCCGCACCGCACGCCGTCGCATTGGCGAGATACGTGATGTCCAGATCGTCATCGAGGCCAAGATAGGTGTTAACACCGTAGCAACCCAAGGCCGCAGGCGTCACCGTCAGATCCGGCGCGGTATTGTCGCGGCCGACATTTTCCAGATCAACCGTTAAGGCCACGTTACATTCGGTGTCGACCAGATGCAGGGTCAGCGTGTTGCAGCCTTCGACCAGCAAGCCGTAGAAAGTCGCGGCGTCACCAGCCGACGGGAACGTCGGAGCATAACCGGAGCTTTGTGTCGGACCAAACAGGCCGAACGAACCGCCGCCCGGTGCGAAGGTCACCCATGCGGTATCCAAGTCGGCCGCGTTGTCCGTAAACGTCGCGCTAAAGGCATCGATTAGCTGCGAAGCATTGCCGAACGCGCAGGCCACGCTGTTCGCAAAGTTGCTAATGACCGGAGGCGTGCAGTCGACTTCGATCGCAATGTCTCCGAGATCAAGTGCGTTGACATGATTGCCGCCGAGGTTATCAATCCACAACGAGCTGACACTCGTGATGGCATAGACACCTGTCGGCGCCGTGACGGTCAGCGGAATCACCGCAACGTACTTTGTGTAATCGCCCGTGCTGAATCCCGGGCCTTCAAATGCCATGTTCACGATGACGCAGTCATTGACGGCCATCGCATATGCACTGATTAGATTTGCATCCTCGTTCGACGGCGGGAACACCGAACCCAACGGTCCTGCCGTGAAACCTGCCGGCAACTCGATCACAAGCTCGAGATTCGGAATGCCTGCAGTGCCCAACGTCACATACAGGTCAACCGTGTTGCAGCCCGTATTGCAGCCCACGAAGTCGTCGCTCACGAGCAGATTGATCTCCGAACAGCCGTTCGGATTCGGATTGTTGTCCACATTTCCGCTGTCGCCGCCAATCACATACGTTCCCGGATAGCCATCGTTACTGGAATAATCCGAGTAGCAGTTGCTGTCCCAGGTGTGACCGGAAGTATTGTCAAACGTGTTGACATTGTTGGAAAGCGTGTTGCCGGTAACCGTTGCATTGTCAATCGTTCCACCAGCGACCGTCCAATCCACACCGTAATCCCAATTCGAGACGGTGCTGTTTGTCAAGGAAACATCCACGTTTCCGCCGTCAACATATGCTGCAACGCCAACCCCGCCAGCAGACCCGTCGCCAATGACTGCAACGCCGTCAATGGTAATCGATTCGTCGTCATCCAGGTTCCGACTTCCGGCGAAGCCGCGAGTCTCTGTCTCATCGCTATACGCTTGTGGCTGAACTCTTGGAACGGATAATGCCGCTCCGGTCGAGTAGAAGTAGAGACCGAACTTCGCATATGCCGTGACGGCATTCGAAGAAATAAAGCTCCCTCCATCCATTGTAATGTTCGCGTCAATACCATACAAACCCAATTGTGCATTCGACGTGCCGGTGTTGACCAAATCAAGATCACCAAACGACAGAATGCTCGTCGCCACCCAGCTTGGGCCCGTGTAACAGACGCCGTTTACAGAACTGTTCGCGAGGCTGCCCGTTGTATTGGATCCATACTGGAAGCCGTTCTGAGCAGTGACTCCGGTCGGGCCGGCACCGTAGATGTGCACGTTGTCACAGATCACATTGGTTCCAGCGCCGGAGAAGGCAGTACCGTTCTTCTGGAAGTCGGTGATGTTAACATTGGTCATGTAGACAGTCTTGCCTGTCGTGTTATGATTGACGACTACTCCAACTCCGTGTTGACTGCCGCTAAACGGCGTGTCACGCACGGCGACAACATCGACATTCGTCAATGACCCGCCGCTGTTCCAGAACGCAATACCATTCATTCGGTAGTTGACGTTGCCTTTGCCGTCACCGTCAACCGTAAGACCTGAAACTTGAACGGTCGAGTTATCAAGGAATAACACAGGATAGTTAGAGTATCCCGGCGTGGGGTAAGAACTCGGCATTGCGGTGGCCGGAGCCTTGATAAAGGTGCTTCCCACACCCGCACCGATGATGTTCAGATTCGTGAAGTTCTGAGCATGCACCTGCCCGACGTACGTACCGGCCAACAGATTGATCGTGCTGCCGGAGACCAAGCCCAGAGCTTCCTGAATACGATTCAGGGATCCCGTTTGACCGCCTTCAGCATGCACAATCAGATTTGATAACTCTGGAATGAAGCCGCGGGCACCGCCATCCTGATCGGCTCCGTTTGAAATCATCGGAGTGTAGTCAAAGCTCGAGAGCGGCACTGGAGGAGCTCCAACACTGCCCACAGTGACTTGGGTTGCGTCAGATGTTCCCCAATAGTTATTGGAAAAGTCAAGAACCCAGTTTTCGCCTGCGTCATATGCGCTTGTGTGGAACTCATTCCCACTCAAACCGCTGATGCTGTTGCGATTCACATGGATGGTATTCAGTCCGGTCACGGTCGCATCGGTATCAAAGTAAATAAACCGCTGGCCGCCGTTGATGTAGTTCTCATACACATCAATTCCGTTCACAGGATGATTGTACAGCGCCAAAGCAAGAGCTCGATCCGGAGATCCGACAAAATCATTGTGACGAACCGTTATATTCGACACGCCAGCAAGAGAGTTGGTGAACGCCTTATAGATGAAGAGACCACGTGTGCAGGTGTTGAAGAGATTGTTTTCGACCAGGCAGTTTTCGATCTCTTCAAAGTAGACCGCCGCGAAGTTGGCGCTATTGAACGTGTTGTTGTGAATGTAGACATTCTTGAACCAAGAAGAGCCGCTATCATTCGCATTGTAGATTCCAAGCTCACAGGCGTTAAAAGTGGAGTTTCTCAGTTCAAAGCCATCCACTTGGCGGGCAGAAGAGCCTCTGATACAGGTTTTATTCGATGTCGCCGGCGTGAAAACACAACCGTCGATCAGCAAGTCGGTAAGCAATGATGCTGCCCCGGTATGTTGCATCTCCAAACCACGATCCGTGAACAAATCAAAGTCAAGATTGATCAGTTCCAAATTGCTAATTCCACTTGCATCAGTGTATACACAACGGTACGCCGTGGTTATCTTCATATCCCGTATCGTAACGTCGCTAGCATAAATCCTGAATACGGGGATATTTCCAGCAGGCGGATCAATGATCGTCGATCCGATGCCCGCACCGGCGATAGTCAAAGGAACATTGATGTTTAGACCGTATTCCGCATACGTACCGGCGAGGACGTTGATTTCGTCACCGGAAGAAGCAGCATTGATGGCAGCCTGAATCAGCATGCCGGGTCCAACCCAGAAAGAACCGTCATCAATCTTCTTGATGTACTTGTTCGTGGTCAGGTGGCCGTAATTCGCGACATTAGCAGCCGCAACTGCTTGCGCCAGCGACGGGAACAGGTAGATTCTCTGATACTGTGGTGCTTGGTCATCGTTTCCATACAGCGCGTACATTGCGTCAGCGGCCTGAAGCAAAACATCAGGCGTTCCCGTGTGCCCATAGGAGATCGGGTAAGGTGGGCCGGCCGGCAGGACATTCCCTTCTTCAATGTAGATACCGCCGCCACCAAGGCCAAGTTCGCCAAAAGTATTGGTTCCCGAGACCACAACTCCGCTAAACGTTCCATAGTAGGATTGAAGACGAAGTCCGCCCCAGGGATTGTTGTTGGTCGTCACGTTACTGATCGTGGCATTACTGACATCTCGCAAAGCAATGCCGCCGCCAAAATTGTCGTGCGACGTCACGTTGTTCAGCACAAGTCCCGTCACGCTTGGAATATCGATACCCGTTCTCCAGAAGTTAGTCACGGTGATATTTTGCGCAGTTCCATTCGTGGTATTGCTGAACTTGAGTCCGTAAGTGGGATCTGCAATCGCGTCGTTCGTCAGCGTAAACCCCGATACGGAGACATTTGCGCCGGTAATATGAAATCCGGCATTGTTGGGACTTGATAGACCCGACGCATCAATCGTCACGACACCTTCGCCAGCTCCGATGATCGTGAGATCATTGGTTGTCACATTCACTATCTCATTATAGGTCCCAGCACCGATGTATATGACGTCAAAGGCTGCCGAGGCATTGACCGCGGCTTGAATCGTCGTATAACATGGCAAGTTCCCGCCGCATGTTCCTGCGGGATCGACATACCGATCTGCCGCCCAGCTGTTGCCGGCAATCACGAAGAGTGCCAGCAAGGTGAATACAAATAA
>JAHDVH010000006.1 GCA_023382385.1 bacterium
AAGTCGTAACAAGGTAGCCGTATCGGAAGGTGCGGCTGGATCACCTCCTTTCTAAGGAGAATCCAATCTGCTCGCCGAACGCGTTTTCGAACCCGTTCGCAGTTGTGGCAGACGGATATGGTCGAAGGCCTTTTAGACTCCGTGGCGGAACCTCTCAGATCGCACATTTCCTATTAGAATTTTGAAGACGGACAAAGCAGCTTTAGTATAGCTGCACCTTGATCGGCAATTGGCCGGTCAAGGTCGTTCTCCGTCGTTCACTTTTGTTCGGGCCTGTAGCTCAGTTGGTTAGAGCGCACGGCTGATAACCGTGAGGTCACAAGTTCAAATCTTGTCAGGCCCACTCATGCGCGGGCTTGACTGAGTCGGACTTGGGGCGTTAGCTCAGCTGGGAGAGCGCCGGCTTTGCAAGCCGGAGGTCATCGGTTCGATCCCGATACGCTCCACAATGCTGTGGGGCGGCATCAATTTTTTGTTCTTTGCTTAAGTCTCCGTCGCGACAACCACTCCTGCCGAGTAGCGCGTCGTTAGAATGGAGAGCCGGAAGTGATTCCGGTCAACATCCTCCGGTGGATAATGAAGCCGGTGAGTTCCTACCCTGCGCAAGGGTAGTCATTCGATCTTTGACAATTGGAAGGAAAAATGTAACTTCGTTGAGAAGTACGTTTTCTCGAGCATAATCTAAACCGAGGATAGCGATTCAAATCCGGAAGTTTTGGGTAGCGGTTGGCATTCAACGGCAATACAAAGCTCTAAAAGGATTTTGATTAAGCTACTAAGGGCGTTAGGTGGATGCCTTGGCACAAGAAGGCGATGAAGGACGTGGTAAGCTGCGATAAGCGTCGGAGAGGAGCAAACATCCTTAGACCCGGCGATGTCCGAATGGGGAAACCTGATCAGGGTCATGCCTGATCGCATATGCGCCAACCCAGGGAACTGAAACATCTAAGTACCTGGTGGAAAAGAAATCAACCGAGATTTCCAAAGTAGCGGCGAGCGAAATGGAAAGAGCCTAAACCCGCGTTGTGTGAAAGCGTTGTGGCGTTGCAGCGTGGGGGTCATGGGACGTGACAGGACTGCACAATCAGTCTGAAAGAGTTACCAAGCTAATAAATAGTCGAACTGTCTGGGAAGTCAGAGCGTAGAGGGTGAAACTCCCGTAGGCGAAATTTATTAGTCTCTTGTCAATGTTCCCGAGTAGGGCGGGGCACGTGAAACCCTGTTTGAAGTTGGGTGGACCATCATCCAAGGCTAAATACTCTCTTGTGACCGATAGTGAACCAGTACCGTGAGGGAAAGGTGAAAAGCACCCCGGGAGGGGAGTGAAATAGTACCTGAAACCTAACGCTTACAAGCTGTAGGAGCTCCGCAAGGAGTGACTGCGTACCTTTTGCATAATGGTCTGGCGAGTTACTCGTCACTGGCAAGGTTAAGTGTCTCAGACACGGAGCCGCAGCGAAAGCGAGTCTTAATAGGGCGAAGAGTCAGTGGCGGTAGACGCGAAGCCGAGTGAGCTACGCATGGCCAGGATGAAGTCAGGGTAACACCTGATGGAGGTCCGAACTATTTGGGGTTGAAAACCCATTGGATGAGCTGTGCGTAGGGGTGAAAGGCCAAACAAACTCGGAGATAGCTCGTACTCCCCGAAATATATTGAGGTATAGCCTCAGGATCTGTGACTACTGGAGGTAGAGCACTGGAAGGGTTAGGGCCGTCACCACGGTACCGTCCCCTACCAAACTCCGAATGCCAGCTAGTTGAATCCTGGGAGTCAGCCTATGTGGGATAAGCTGTATGGGCGAGAGGGGAAGAACCCAGACCGCCAATTAAGGCCCCCAAGTGATACCTAAGTGATTAAAGAGGTGGGTCCGCAAAAACAACCAGGATGTTGGCTTAGAGGCAGCCACCATTTAAAGAGTGCGTAATAGCTCACTGGTCGAGTAGATCTGCGCTGAAAATCCACGGGACTCAAGGTATCCGCCGAAATTGCGGGATCAATTTATTGATCGGTAGGGGAGCATTCCAGTTGCCGACGAAGCGGCCGTGTGAACTGCCGTGGAGGTCCTGGAAGAGATTATGCCAGAATGAGTAGTGAGAAAACAGGTGAGAAACCTGTTCACCGTAAGCCCAAGGGTTCCTGGGTAAAGTTAATCTTCCCAGGGTTAGTCGGTCCCTAAGTCGTAGCCGATAGGCGAAGACGATGGAAACCATGTTAATATTCATGGACCGCCAAAAGTTCGTTTGTACGATGGGGTGACGCAGGAGTGAAAGGACAGCCGGGTGTTGGATATCCCGGTTCAAGGTCGTAGGCTGGTCTGTAGGCAAATCCGCAGGCCAAGGCTGAAAGCCGAATACGAGGGCTCAGCCCACAAAGTGTCCCTAATCATGCTGCCAGGAAAAACCTCTAAGGAGAATTGAGGCGACCGTACCCGAAACCGACTCAGGTGGGCGAGGAGAGTATCCTCAGGTGCTCGAGAGAACCAAGTTAAAGGAACTCGGCCAACTAACTCCGTAACTTCGGAAGAAGGAGTGCCCGCGCAAGCGGGCCGCAGTGAAGAGGCCCAGGCGACTGTTTACCAAAAACACAGGACTCTGCGAAGTCGTAAGACGACGTATAGGGTCTGACACCTGCCCGGTGCTGGAAGGTTAAGGGGATCTGTCATGGCGCAAGCCGGCAGCAGTGAACCGAAGCCCCAGTAAACGGCGGCCGTAACTATAACGGTCCTAAGGTAGCGAAATTCCTTGTCGGGTAAGTTCCGACCTGCACGAATGGTGTAACGATCTGGGCGCTGTCTCTAACTTGGACTCGACGAAATTGCAATCTCAGTGAAGATACTGGGTTCCCGCGGCAGGACGGAGAGACCCCGTGGACCTTTACTATACCCTGACACTGACATCTAGCTTCGGATGTGTAGGATAGGTGGGAGGCTTTGAAGCTGGCGCGCTAGCGTCGGTGGAGCCAACGTTGAAATACCACCCTTTCGCTGTTGGATGTCTAACCTAGGCCAAGCCAGAGACACTGTCAGGCGGGTAGTTTGACTGGGGCGGTCGCCTCCCAAAATGTAACGGAGGCGCCCAAAGGTTCCCTCAGCACGGTCGGCAATCGTGCATAGAGTGCAAAGGCATAAGGGAGCTTGACTGCAAGACATACAAGTCAAGCAGGTAGGAAACTAGGGCTTAGTGATCCGGCGGTAGTGAATGGAAATGCCGTCGCTCATCGGACAAAAGGTACCCCGGGGATAACAGGCTTATCGCCGCCAAGAGTTCACATCGACGCGGCGGTTTGGCACCTCGATGTCGGCTCGTCACATCCTGGGGCTGGAGAAGGTCCCAAGGGTTTGGCTGTTCGCCAATTAAAGTGGCACGCGAGCTGGGTTCAGAACGTCGTGAGACAGTTCGGTCCCTATCCGCCGTGGGCGTAGGAATCTTGAGGAGTGCTGTACTTAGTACGAGAGGACCGGTATGGACGAACCTCTGGTGTACCAGTTGTGGCGCCAGCTGCAGCGCTGGGTAGCTAGGTTCGGATCGGATAAACGCTGAAAGCATCTAAGTGTGAAACCGACTCCAAGATTAGGATTCCCTGAAGATCCCTTGAAGATGACAAGGTTGATAGGCTACAGGTGTAAGCGCAGTAATGTGTTCAGCCGAGTAGTACTAATAGATCGTTCGGCTTAATCAATTAAATTGTCTTCGGAAGCCAACCGCTTCCCGAAGCTTCCACTGAGAATCGCAGACCTCGGAATGCTTGAGAAATCGGCTTCCGACGAAGTTGCATCCTTCCAATTGTCAACGTTTTTTTCCGCTGGTCATAGAGAAAGGGCCACACCTCTTCCCATTCCGAACAGAGTCGTTAAGCCTTTCTTCGCCGATGGTACTTGCTGGGCAACTGGCTGGGAGAGTAGGGCATCAGCGGGAATTTTCTTGAAGCCTCGCAGCACTTGCTGCGAGGCTTTTTGTTTGCTGCCGTAAACCCATGTAAATTAAATGTCCAATTCTGCCCTGTAGCAATATCGCTTGACAAAAACTATAGAAATCAGTAAATTACGGCGGTTCTGGAACATCCCTAAAGCAAATGAGGTATTTAGAGAGGTTGCCAGAGCAGAATAAACGTAGAGAGGGTATGATGAAGAAGCTTTTGATTCTGATGCTTGCGCTGACCGTTGTTGCACTTCCCGCGCTGGCAGGTGAAGGTCACGACCATGCGATAGTTAAGCCTGCAGCCGACGATGTCCAATTGGGCACTCTGCATGTGGCTAATAACGTCGTGTCGCTGCATGACGGCCAGAAGACCGCTTTGTGCGCCTGTGGATCGAACTTTGACGTTACTGAGAAGTCACCGTCTTTTAGCTTTAACGGTGGGACATACTATCTTTGTGGCGAAGGCTGCAAGGCGAAAATTGAAGCGATGGACGAGGAGACAAAAGCGGGGGAAATGCCGGGACTCCAGAAGGCAGTGCTGACTTCGGAGCATCTGATGTCCAACGAGATGATCAAGGACGGAAAGAAAATGGCGACCTGCGCATGCGGTCAGACGTTTGAAGTCAAGGCCGAGACTCCCAGGGTGATTGCCGACGGGATGTGCATGGGCGCCTGCTGTGGCGGCTGTGCCCAACATGTCCTGAAAGCAAGCGCAGAAGAGCGTGCGGCCATGATGAAGAAAGTCATGCACACAGATCATTCCCATTGAAACTTGCTTCAAAAGTAGTAAGAGCCTCCCAGCGGGAGGCTCTTTTGTTAGATGGTGGTTGAAATTGGAGCACGGAATGGGTAGATTCGGGATATGAGACAGCTAATTCTGGTGTTTGCCCTGTGCTCGATTGTCATCTCGGCCGAGGCGAGTGGCCCTCTGGCTGGATTTCCATTGTCAAGCCACCCTTGGTACGAATTCATGGAGAGAAGGGAGACTTCGGGAAAGATTCGAATCCAATCGTCGACGCGACCCTATTCCGTCCTCGGGTCTTCAGGGTCTGACTTGATTGGCTTCGTCAGTGACAGTGGTTCCTATGACGACGAAGAGAAACTGACAAGGGAAGTCGGGCGCTTTGCGTGGGAGTTGAATTCGCACCTGCGGATCGCGCGTGGTGGCTATGCCCTGCCGGAATTCACAGATACGACGAGTCACCAATATCCCAAGTGGCCGCGCGTTCTGGGAGTGTTATTCGAAGATGGCACCCACACATACACCTATGTAGCTCCCGAGGATTCCGTCGCCTTCAGCTTTCAGCCCGTCTATGGCCTTGAGATCATTGAAACTGACGATGAGCGAGGCAAAGTTTCACGATTCACCGGCGGCTTTCGTGTGACGGCCGGATATGGCCGACGGCTTTACGGCTTCGTGGATTTTCGCGATCACACGGAATCGGGGAATGGTCCGTATGATTCGCGGGAACGACTCTACGAGGATCGTTGGGCCGCCGCAGATCTGAAGGGTAACAGCAGTACGTCGTACGACGTCTCGGAATCGATGCTACAGTACTATGGCAGGCATCTCTCTGTTTCTGCGGGTCGGGGGCGACATAGATGGGGGCCAAGTTACTTCGGAGGATTGCTGCTGAATGACTTCGCTCCTCCATTCGATTACGCACGATTCGACTTGAATGTCTCACGAGTAAGCTACACATTCCTGCACGGCTTCCTACACTCCATGCAGACCGGAGACAGTTTATACGTGAATCCGGACGGTCGGCCGCGCACGTTGGGTGCAGAGAAGTATCTGTCCGCACAGCGAATCGAAGTTACGCCTCGTGACAATGTCCTGCTGGGATTTTCGCAGTCGGTCGTATACGGCGATCGTGGTCTGCAGTTGGGATATCTGACTCCGCTGAACTTTCTCTACAGCGTACAGCACTCGAATGACGACAAGGACAATCTGTTGCTGGCACTGGATGGCAAGTGGCGGCCGATTCCAGGGCTTAAGCTCTATGGTGAGCTGCTGCTCGACGACGTTTTGGTTGGAGATCTCTTCTCCGGCACGGGGAACAGCAAGAATGCCTATACTCTTGGAGTGCATGGAATGATCCCGAGCAACTTCTGGAATCACTTTGACGCTCGGTTCGAGTATACCAAGATTCGCCCGTTTGTATATTCGCACTTCTTCGACGTGAACACATATTCGCACTGGACTTCTCCACTTGGCTTCACGCGCGAACCGAATAGTGAGTTTATGACTGCGCGGCTTGGTGGAAGCTTTTATCCGTTTTTCTGTTCGTTGACATACTCGCGTCAGAATCACGGCGCAAACACTGAAACAGAAAACGTCGGCGGATCGATTGACGCACCCAATTACGCCGGCAATGACAAGGAATTCCCGTTTCTCGCGGGCCTCTTTGAGCGAAGCGAGGAGTTGATCTTGAGTGCCCGCTACGAGATTCTGCCGAACCTGAATGTGATCGCACAAATCGCGGAAGTCAAGAAAAGCCGCGCGCAGGACCGCACAGAGTGGCGGGCGGGATTTAGTTGGAATCTCTAACGGACTATCCGGCAACAACGCTAATCGTTGGCGCGTCAGGCGATTTAGTCGAAGTTGGCCGGGAACTTGGTGCCCGTGGCGAAAGAATTGCCTTGTTGTCCCGTGATGCTGCGATGCTCAATGGCTTCAGAGAGCGACTGGAGCATCGCGGGGTGGAGTGCGCTGTGATTGAAGCGGACGTGACAGAGTCGGAATCCGTTTTGACCGCTTTTATGCGTTTAGGCAAGTGGTCTGTGCGTTTGGATCGCATGATTTACAACGTAGGAGCAGTTTCCAATGAGCGTGCGGTGG
Source organism: bacterium (assembly GCA_023382385.1). Taxonomy (NCBI): domain Bacteria; species bacterium. Next base: position 6,761 of record JAHDVH010000006.1, read on the forward strand.
AAGTCAGTGAGTCAGAATTGGCTCGTGTGATGGGAGTGAATTTCTTCGGGTTCGTGAATTGTTTTCAGCTCGCATTGCCCATGTTTCAGCGACTGGGCCGTGGCCACGTTGTGACGATATCGAGAGTAACAGAGAGTGACGAGAGTGCAGTGTCTGTTGCGTATGCGGCAAGCAGGGCATCACTCCAAATCTATGTCAACGCCTTGCGCAATGAGCTTGCCGAGAGACACATCGATTTCACAGATGTTCTGCTTGGTCGAGGTCTTGTTGCAGGCGAGACTCAAGAATTGAGGTGCGAAGAAATTGTCGCTGGGTTGATGCGCGTAACGGAAGAGCGACCTGCGCGATTTATCATTGGCAAGATTGGTTAGGAAATATTGAATTAACAGAGTATTAGAGATGAATTGGTCAATTGAGTACTGTGTAGTTTGAAACTACGGTCCCAAGGCGGTCAGTTTGGCCGAATTTGTTCAGAAACAAGGATTTCCTGCCCCAGAACTTATCAAGTCAGGAGGCGGTGCGTTCGAGATAAGAAGAGACGGACGCCTCCTTTTCTCCAAGTTCAAAGAGCACCGTTTCCCAGATCCAGAGGAAGTGCTTAAATTACTTGCAAGTAAGTGAAACCATCGGCACCTGTGATTCTCAAGAAATGTGTCAGGAGCAATTGACAAGTCCTCTCTTGAGCAATATATTGTGTTTGATGGCGTGTGAAGCACACATTACGAAGTTTTATAACCTTTCGCGGGTCGTTGTAGATCGATTAGGAACAGAAGGTTAACCCCAAATCACTCCGTTCTTCAAGTAGGATGACCATGCAGTTGGTAACCACTTTTCGGGTGCTGGTGTTTGTTGCCTTAGCCTCCGTGGCTTCGGCAGGGGTGATGTATGTTCCTGCAGGCCCAGTAAGCGGTAAATGGAGTGGCGGTGACTCAGTCGTCGTTGCATCCGGAGCATATGTCCCTCAAGGCGAAGAGCTTGCAATTGAACCCGGTGTTCGAGCGTTCTTTGAAGGGTTGGGACGCTTTGAGGTTCAGGGACGCCTCGTCATTCGCGGGGTCGCCGATGACCCTGTGATCATCTACTGCGTGAATGGTTGGCGCGGGATGCGCTTCTCCGGCAGTCCGGTCAACAACGTATTGCAATACGTGCATTTCTCGCCACAGGCCGGGTTGGCACGACAGGCAATTGAAGTGAACGGCATGGCCGGCTCGAAATTGACGATTGAGAATTGCGATGTCAGCGCGAATAACGGCTGTCTGCGGGTAAACGGCGGCGAGCTGTCTGCACTTGACAATCATTTCACGACGCACGGACTGGCCTCTAAAGTTGTCGAGCTGTCAGCGCTGCATGGACAGATCTCGCCGGACTGTGAATATGCGCCAGGCAACATTTTTCGCGGAAACTTCATCAAGGCAAGTGTGGCTGGAGCAAATCCGGGTGAACCACACGATCCGTTGTCTATGACCACCGGGTTGTTAGTGGATCAGTCCACAAACATCTGCTTGTCGGAAAACGACATCGTGGTAATCGCTCCGTTTATCGTTGTGGGCGCGCGATTCCTGAATCGCCCGACCGCAGGAGCGCAGATTTGGAGAATGCATCAGTTTGTGATTTATTCCGAAAGCACGACAGAGACGGCGCTCGGAATCGTCAATGAAGTAGACGGGGACCTCGAAGTCACCAAGTCAACGCTTGCTGTAAGGGGAAGCGGCGGCTATATCTCGACGTGCTATTTTGTGTCACGTACTGCTCACATACTTGTGAATTCCAGCACTGCAGTTTTGGGTAGCGAGCGCGATGTGTATTTTAACACCAGCGGCGTGGGCCAGATAGATGCGGACTATGTGATCAAGTGGGCGATCGATGAACCGAGTTTGGACGACATCACTGGCGATACTGTGCCCGGCGCAGCGGACGAATTCTACCATCTCAATAACAATCCCAATATTCGGGAAGGGGATTCGGTCTGGACTGTTAATCCGTTGTTTGCAATGATCGGAGACTGGCGGAACTGGAACAGCAGCGATGATATTCGCAGGTTCTTTGGTTTGACGCAGGCTTCTCCGTGTATCGATCGCGGGGACCCGCAACGCGGTCAGGACCCTGATCTTACGCGTTGGGATATCGGGCACGGCTATTATGACCAGAGTACGTCATCCGCTGATCCACTGCCCGGAATAGTCGAAAGTTCACGTTTGCTGGCGGCCTATCCGAATCCGTTCAATCCAGCAACGGTTTTGCCAATCGAGGTTGCAAGGCCGGGGATTCTTCGTGTCATCGTATGGGACATCTTGGGTCGTGTGGTCCAGCAGCGCGAGATAGCTGTCTACCAGCCCGGCTTGCAAAACGTGCATTTTAACGGTGAATCCCTGGCATCAGGGATGTATCTGGCTCAAGCGGAGTTTGATGGGAGAGTCTTGGGGAGCCAGCGATTAGTCCTTATTAAGTAGCTGTTCCGATAGTGTTTATGCGGATCGTTGGGTTTCCTGACGATCCGCTTTTTTTGCTCGGCCATCGTGCAAATCATGTGCACAGATAGTTGACTTGCACGCAAATTGTTGATACCTTCAAAGTATGAAAACGTTGTTCGCAATAGCGATAATCACAGGATTGATTTCGAGCTGCGGCTGGACGCCGGAACGTTCAAATCCCTATGACCCGCAGTCAGACCGTTATGTGGAACCGCCGATGGCAAACCGTCAGCCGAAAATTGACACTTTGATCGTGAATACGGAGTGCATCAATCTGCCGATTGACGATGACTGCGGAGTGATTATCAAGGCTGCCATCAGTGATGCGGATGGAAACCTCAATATTGACTCAGTCATTGCTTCCATCAATGGCCGGCGATTCGGCAAACTTGCCTATGATGCCACTGGACAATTCTGGCAATTGAAGCGGCGCGAAACGGAACTTGATTCAGCGGCGGAAACATACGTGGGAAGCAATGTTCTTGTCACCGCGATAGACGACTCCGGTGCGGTCGCGCAACGTTCCTTGACCTTCCCGAACCTCTTCGTGGACTATCCCACCACAAATTGGCCGCGTGATCTTGAATGCGTCTGTCCTGACTATCTCGATTTCTCGTGGATTCGCTGGAACGGTCAGGGTCAGCCGCGCAACTACGAGTTGAGATTTTATTACGCGAATATCGTCGAGATTCCGCAGATTACGATTAGCAACATCGCAATTGCCGATACGTTCAGGCACGTGGATCCACGCTTTGAACCCGCAGACAATAACCCGCTCGTATTCTACGGATGGCGACTTTTCATTTACGACCAGCTCGGTAACAGCGCAGGCTCGGAACCCAAGACATTCAAGTACTTCAACATTTGCACAGACAGTTGTACCGGCCCATAAGCGGCAGGTAACCTTACTAACTACTCTCATGGAAAGTTCAGCACGACTTCCCGGTCCCGCGGGATTGGCGTCACATCCGGCGCTGCAGCGCGAACAGCTGCAGGCGCTCTACGATATCTCACAGGTGCTAAACACGATATGGGATATCGATTCCCTGCTCGAGCGGATCATGGATATTGCTTTGCAAACGGTCGCCGCGGAGCGCGGTTTTCTTGTGCTGCGCGAAGAGGGTGAAGGCAATAAGTTGTCGGTCAGAACGGCAAGAAATATTGCGCCGGAGGCAGCTTTGTCCGTGACCGAGATCAGCAGCTCGATCGTAACCGGTGCAATTGAATCGCAGCAGGGTGTGTTGACAGTTGACGCGCAAACCGATCCTCGATTTGCAGGAGCGGAGTCGGTGATCTTCCACCAAATCCGTGCGGTGATGGCCGTACCTTTTGTGCTGCGCGGCAAGATCGTCGGGGCAATTTATCTCGACAGCCGGAAGAACCGCGAAGGTTTTACGGATGAGTCCCTTGCTTTTCTGAAGGCGTTTTCCAATCTGTGCGCGATCGCAATTGAGAATGCGCGTTTGATGGGCAGTCTGCGGGATGAGAATTACCAACTCCGCAGTGAAGTTCAGCGGACCTATCAGTTTAAGGAAATCATCGGCAACAGCCCAAAGATGCAGGAAGTCTTTGAGTTGTTGAATAAGATCATTCACGCGGACATATCGGTCTTGCTCGAAGGAGAGTCGGGGACCGGCAAAGAACTTGTTGCCCGCGCCCTGCACTACAATGGCCCGCGCCGAGATCGAGCTTTCATGGCCCAGTTTTGCGGGAACTTGTCAGAGACTTTGCTCGAAAGCGAGTTGTTCGGCCACAAGCGGGGAGCATTTACAGGTGCGGTGTCTGACAAAAAGGGTTTGCTCGAAATTGCTGACGGCGGGACGTTCTTTCTCGACGAGATTGCCGATATTCCGGCTTCGATTCAGTCAAAGCTTCTGCGATTCCTGCAGGACGGCGAGTTTCGCAGAGTGGGGGATACGGAAACACGCAGAGTGAATGTGCGCGTGATTTCCGCCACAAATAAGCCGTTGGCGAAAGAAGTGGAGAAGGGGAATTTCCGTGAAGATCTGTTTTATCGCCTAAATGTCATTACGATTAACATGCCTCCTCTCCGCGATAGGGATGGCGATTTGCCTGTATTGGTGAGGCATTTCCTTCACAAATATGCGGTGAAGACCGGTACGCAAGAGAAGAAAATTATGCACGAAGCGATGCGAATGCTTGCCAGCTACCATTGGCCCGGCAATGTCCGTGAACTTGAGAATGCGGTGGAACGCGCGATCGTGCTGGCGGGTGATCGAGACATTTCTCCTGAAGAGTTGATCATTCCGCGGGTGATTAAGGCGCCTGGCGGCTCCCGCTCGCTCCGCGAACACGAACGCGAATACGTGTTGCGCACACTTGAAGAAATGGGCGGGAACAAGACGAAAACCGCGGCGGCACTTGGCGTCTCCTTGAGATGGCTGCACTATAAGCTTGCAGAATGGAAAGATGGGGGCAACTAAGGGTTGGCTCGTTACCCGATAGCCCGGTAAGATGTTAGAAGAGCGTCTGAAGCTTGTCCGAGAACTCTCCCGAAGCGGTGTCGCCACGGTTTGGGAGGCATGGGACAACAGCCTCGACCGTAAAGTCCTGGTTAAGTCAATTCATCCGCAGTTTGCGCGAGATGCCGATCTGCGGATTCGTTTTGAGCGAGAAGCACGGGCGATTGCGCGGCTTTCCCACCCGAACGTAGTGCAGATCTATGATATTCAGTCGGATGAGGATGCGCTCTCGCTGTTGCTGGAGTTTGTGGAAGGTGAAACTCTTGGCAGTCTGCTCAAGCGTCGTGGCGCCCTTCCGTTCTCGATCGCTCTGCGAATAACTACGGACGTTCTCGCGGGTCTTGAACAGGCGCATGCACAAGGGATCATTCACCGCGACCTGAAACCGGACAATATCCTCATTGCGCGCACCGGAGTCGTAAAGATCACAGATTTCGGCTTAGCGAGTCTACAGGATTTGCCCGGTGTAACGATGGAAGGCGCGGTTGTGGGTACTCCCTCGTACATGGCGCCGGAACAGGCGCTGGGAGGGGAAACCAGCGCTCAGACAGACTTGTTTACGTGCGGTGCGGTGTTCTTTGAGATGTTGACAGGCCAACGGTTGATTCCCGGTGAGAGTCTTGGAGAAGCGTTTCAAAGTGTCATGAAGTATCGCTCCCCGGACTTGACAGTTCTCGGTTCAGTGATACCTCCGGCAGTTCGACCACTGATGGATGCGTTGCTGGAGCGCGACCCGACGCGCAGGCCAGAAAGTGCCGGTGAAGCGCGGAGGCGGCTCTTCGTGCAGTCCCCTGAGCCTCCGGCCGATCAGAGCGCACTGATTAGTTTTATGGCCGGCACAGATTGGACGCGCCCGGCCAATGAGATTCTTTTGAAAGCAGGCCGTCATTCGCGCTATTGGGCCTTCATTGGAGCTGGAGCGCTGGTGCTCATCCTCGCAGGAATCTGGGCACTAACATTTCGAAGTAGTCAGATGATTACTGAGAGGCCGCCGATAAGTGTTTCTCAGGATACAGCCGTAGCGGGGAAGGTTTCCACGCCGGACTCAATATCCTCTCCACCGCAGGATCCAACGCGTGAAGAGCCTCGTCCTGAGTTTCGTGCGATCCCAGTGGAAACGACGATTGCCAAGCCCCCCAAACCGGTCGTGACGGAAGCTGCAAGGCCTGCCTTTGCCACTATCACCAGCAATCCTTGGGCGCGGGTGTTCTATGGCGACTCTTTGCTTGGTACGACGCCGCTTGCCGCACCGATCGAGCTTCCATCGGGTCGCGGAACGTTCCTTTTCTTGAATGACGAAATAGGGCTACCTGTCTCTCAGCAGTTGGAACTGAAAGCTGGAGACACTCTGCACATCTCAGTCAGGTTGCATGATTACTTGGGACGCGTGCGAGTGGTTTCTGTTCAGCCGTGGGCAGATGTGTATGTCGACGGGCAATTCATCTTCAAGACACCGTCCTCCAGAGTGCTCTTTCTTCCATTGGGTAAACACTCTCTCGAACTCCGCCATCCAACTCTGCCGACATATCAGACGGATATTGTCTTTGAACCTCGCGACCCCGTGTTCGAGGTTCGCGTGGACCTCACTCAACTGTAAATTTTCCTCCTAAGAAACCTACCTTGTTGCATAAGAAATTATAAATTAATATCTTATGTTATCTGCAAACTGGGAACCTTGCTTGCCTCGATTGCGTATATTGGGGCGTAACTGCTATATAATTCACCTCTAAGCAACTGTTTTCGTAATCCATGATTGAACTTCAGGATGTGACGAAATCCTACAGCGGCGTCAAGGCTGTGGACGGCGTATCGCTGCAGGTCCCTAAGGGCCAAATACTTGGGTTCTTGGGGCCAAATGGCGCGGGCAAGACCACGACGATGCGCATGATTACCGGATTCATGCCTCCGACATCCGGCGCCATAACCGTGGATGGGCAATCCATGGAGGACCATTCTCTCGCGATTCGGGAGAAGATTGGGTATTTGCCGGAAATGGCGCCTGTCTATCAGGACATGAACGTATTGGACTATCTTCAGTACGTATGTGCCCTTCGACGAATTCCGCCCGAGCGTCGGCGCGATCGCATCAAGGGTGTCATCGCGCGTTGCGGATTGGACAGTGTTCTAAGTAAAGACGTCGGACAGCTGTCCAAAGGATATCGCCAGCGTGTTGGATTGGCACAGGCGATTATTCACGATCCGCAATACCTGATTCTTGATGAGCCTACTGCAGGACTCGATCCCAATCAGATCGTGGAGATCAGAGCGCTCATCAAAGAATTGGGACGGGAAAAGACCATCATCCTGTCCACGCACATACTCTCTGAGGTGCAAGCGACCTGCTCCCGAGTGATTATCATCAGCGGGGGCAGGCTTGTTGCAGACAACACGCCGGACGGTTTGCAGGCTGGATTGTCCGGCAGGACAGTATTGATGCTGACGCTGAAAGGTAGCGCGGACGGCGCTGCAAATAAACTGAAGTCGCTTCCCGTCGTCGAAGAGGTTCGTCCTGTGCCGACCGGAAAGTCCGGCGAGACCCGACTTCGGGTGGAGAGTGCTCCGAACGCGGACATTCGTGAAGAGGTCTTCAAGCTCGCTGTCCGTGAACAATGGGTTGTGCTCGAGATGATTCCGGAAACCCAGAGCCTCGAAGAAGTCTTCCACAAGCTGACGGCAGCCTAAGCAATCGAAAACTAAACCGCACCTTGATCATGCACAACATTATGGTCATCGCCCGCAGGGAATTCAAGTCATACTTCGATTCGCCGGTCGCGTATATCGTGCTGATGTTCTTTCTGACCATCACGGGCTATTTCTTTACGAGCAATTTGTTTTTGGCCAATCAGGCCGATTTAAGAACGCTGTGGGGCATTATTCCCCTGCTATTCGTGTTCTTTATTCCCGCGATTTCCATGAAGCTCCTGGCCGATGAAAAGAAGACCGGGACGATCGAATTGCTCTATACCTACCCGATTCGCGATTCGGAGATTGTACTGGGCAAGTACTTTGCCGCGCTCGCGCTGCTGGGTGTGCTGTTGCTGTTTACGATAATCTATGCGATTACCGTGAATAGCTTGGGGAACATGGATGTCGGTCAGGCATTTGCTGGCTATGTAGGGCTGATTCTAATGGCTGCCGCCTACCTCGCAATCGGGGTATTTGCCTCGTCGGTCACTGACAATCAGATCATCGCCTTCATTCTCGCACTCTTCATCTCCTTTTTCTTCTTCATTGCCGACAAGATTCTCTTCTTTTTGCCGAGCGGCATTGCCGGAATCTTTGAATATCTCGGCATAGAGTACCACTTTCAGAATATCGCCCGTGGCGTTATAGACAGCCGCAACGTACTGTATTTTCTGTCGGTGATCTTCTTTGGCCTGTTAATGGCAAGCCACTCTCTCTCTCGCCGTCGCGGGGATTAGCTACAAGTATTGATTTGCAACTCTTCAACCACAAACCGCAAGCCGTCGGAACTGCGTTGAAATGAAAAAAACCTGGTCAATCGGAAATGTATCCACTTTGCTGGTCATCGCTGCAATTCTTGTTGTGGTGAACTTGATCGGTATGAGGCTGTTTGCCCGTGCCGACCTGACCGAGCAATCCATCTACACATTGAGCGACGCGTCGCGTCGCGTGGTCGGCGGCCTTCAGGACCGACTGACCGTGAAGGCGTACTTTACCAAGGATCTGCCGCCGCCGTACAATGCAAACTCACGGTACGTGCGCGATATTCTGGAAGACTATCGCACCTATGGTCGCGGCAATTTCCATTACGAGTTTGTTGATCCGGCGGATGAAGCTGAGCTTGAAAAGGAAGCTCAGCAGTATCGAGTGCAGCCGGCGCAGGTGAACGTCATGGAGAAAGACGCGCTGCAGTTGAAGCGCGTTTATATGGGCCTTGTGCTGATCTACGGGGACAAGCACGAAACTATCCCGCTCGTGCAATCCGTCGAGAATTTCGAATACGAAATGACTTCGACAATTAAGCGGCTGGTAGCAGAGAAATTGCCGAAGGTTGGTTTCTTGACGGGCTTCGGGTCACCGGAGCTAAGTGATGCGTTGCGCACGATCTCGACTGGTCTGTCCAAACATTTTGAAGTTGTTCCGATCAGCACAAAGTCGGGAGCCGAGTTGATCCCGGAGGATGTCAACGTCCTGTGCGTCGTTCAACCAAAGGAGCCGTTTGACGACTGGACAAAGTTTGTCATCGATCAGTTTATCATGCGCGGCGGCAGCGTTGGATGGTTTATCAACAAAGTGAATGGCGATGCCTCCGCCTCGCAAGCGTCCGACATTCCACTTGATATTGACGATTGGACACGCCGCTACGGGTTCACCATTGCAAACAATCTCGTTTTGGATGCCAATGGCGCGATGATCAACATCCAGCGTCAGCAGGGCATGTTTATCATGACAAATCTGGTGCGCTATCCCGCGTTCCCTGAAGTTGTCAACTTCAATGACAAGAGTCCGATCACGAAAGGCTTGAGCACAGCTACCCTGTTCTTCCCGAGTTCCGTAGATACCGTCGCGCCTTCTGAAGGTTCGGTCGAAACCGTGCCGCTGATGTGGTCTTCAGAGTTCACGATGCTTCAGGTCGGGCAGTTCGACATTTCGCCGGACACGAGGCGCGAACGAGCGCAGTTCTCCGGCGGTAAGAAGATGCTGAGCGTCGCGTTGCAGGGAACGTTCCCCTCTTATTTCAGAGGCAGAAGTGTTCCCGCGCCGGCAGATGGAGTCTCGATGGCTCCTGCACTAAACATTTTAACGGAAAGCTCCAATGCCCGCATGGTTGTTGTCGGGGATGGCAATTTCCTTCAGGGACAATATATGCAGCAGGGCGGACCGAATCTCGTATTGTTCCTCAATATGATCGACTGGCTTTCTCAGGATACAGACTTGCTTGCAATTCGGTCTCGTGAAGCCGCCGTTCGTCCGCTGGATCCGAACATCACGGATGAGACAAAACAGCGGGTGAAGCTGGCGAATCTGATCGGTCCGCCGGCACTTGTGCTATTGATCGGCGTTTGGCGATGGAATCGCCGCCGTAATCGGAAAGAGGTGACGCTATGAACCGAGGTCTCCTTCTGATTGTGGTGCTGGCCGGATTGCTGGGCATCTACTGGTTTGTAAGCTCGAAGGAGCCAATTGCGAAAACGAATGTCCCGATCATTCAGGCGGATAGCGCGGCAGTGACGTACCTTAAGATCATCTCCGCACAAGATACCGTCGAGTTGCGAAAGGAGGGGGATGGGTGGAAAGTCTGGGGCGCGAATCCCTATCCGGCGAACGAGCAGAATGTGGGGCGAGCGCTGGCCCGCTTCGCCCAAATGAGCAAGAAAGCAATGATCACGGACAAGCCCGACCGTTACGAAGAGTTTGAGGTTGCCGGAGACAACGCAGTCCACTTGACGGTAACGAGTAACGGTAAGGAACAAGTGCTTCACCTTGGCAAACCCGGCCCGACGTTTCAGACCAGTTATGCTCGAGTCGAGGGCGACAAGTCCGTATGGGAGATAGGCGGCAATCACACTTCCTCATTCCGGCGACCTGCTGCCGATTGGCGAGACAAGACGATCACTACGTTTGCGATGGACAGTGTGAGCAAAGTCACCATCACCTATCCTACTACACAACTTGTGCTCGTGAAGAGTGATACCGCGTGGACGGCAACGGAGAACGGCAGCGCGTTTGAAGCGTCAAAACCTCAAATTGAGCGAATAACGCGGTTGCTTTCTCGGATGAGCACGGTTGAGTTTGCCGATACCCTGAGCGAGGCGACGTTTGCAAATCCCGAATGTAGCTTGAATGTGGAATTGCAGGATGGCAGCAGGATTGAACTGAAGTTGGTCAAGCGCGATGACAAGCAGTATTACATCCGCAAGACAGGCGCAAAGTCCGACTTTGTCATATATAACAGCACGGCTGAAGTCTTGATGAAGAAGAAAGACGACTTGATTGAGAAACCTAAAGCAACGAGCTAAGCTCCGATTTCGACAGAGCGAGCAGAAAGTTGCGACGCCTCCGGTTTGCGCCGGAGGCTTTGTCTTTTCTGGTGAGGAGAGGTTCCGGAAGTGAAATCTCTGCTTGGTCTCCTGCCGTACTTGCGCGTCTACCGGACACAGATTGCGTGGGGCTGTGCCGCTGCGCTTCTCTCGACCGGTATCGGTGCCCTCGCTCCCTGGATTCTGAAACTCGCAGTTGACGATTTAAAAGTCGGAATCACCTCCGGCAAGCTTGCTTTGTACGCAGGTCTATTCGTGGGGACAGCTTTGGTTGGCGGCGTGTTTCGCTATTATATGCGCATGCTACTGATTGGCATGTCTCGTCGCGTAGAGCAGGATTTGCGGGACAAGGTCTTCGCACACTTGCAGTCCCAATCGATGCTGTTTTATACACGCCATAGGACCGGCGACTTGATGGCGCGCATGACGAATGATCTGGACAGCGTTAGGAATGTATTGGGGCCGGGATTCATGTATCCTATCGACACGACGCTGACTGCAGTTTTCTCCTTGATTCTGATGATCATGATTTCACCGAAATTGACTCTGTTGACCCTTCTGATCATGCCGCTGGTCAGTTGGTCGGTGTTCAAACTCGGCAAAGTGACACATCGCCTGACGACTGCTATTCAGGAACAGTACTCCAGACTTTCTGATCAGGCTCAAGAAAATCTTTCCGGCGCACGTGTAGTTCGCGCTTTTTCGCAGGAAGATCAGGAGATTCGAAAGTTCGACGAATTGAATCGGGAATACGTGCAGCGAAATCTTGCGATGACACGTGTTCAGGCGCTGTTCTTTCCGCTGATGGGATTCCTCTTCGAACTGGGAGCGGCGGCAATACTGCTCGTCGGTGGCTACGGAATCATCCGCGGCGAAATGACTCTTGGTGATTTTGTCGCCTTCGTGGGGTATTTGGGTATGCTGGCGTGGCCGATGATCGCAGTCGGCTGGGTTGCCAACCTGCTTCAGAGGGGAGCGGCGTCCATGAAGCGAATTCAGGAGTTGCTGGATACGAAACCAGATATTGCTTCACCATCGATTGTCAAAGTTCCGAAGTTGCGTCGCGGTGCAATTCAATTTGATCATGTAAGTCTCTCTTACGGTTCAAGCGAGTCCGTGCTGAAGGACATCAATTTCACAATTGAGTCAGGGCAGACGGTGGCGTTTGTCGGGGCGACAGGGGCAGGAAAGACCACACTGATCAACTTGATCCCGCGTCTTATTGATCCATCGGAAGGTCGCGTGCTGATTGATGGAATCCCGACGACAGAGTGGGACTTGGCCGATTTGAGGAAAATGGTTGCCATGGTGCCTCAAGACGCGTTCCTGTTTTCGGAGACCGTTTTCAACAATCTCGTTTTTGGAAATCCGTCGGCAACATTCGAGCAAGCCATGGCTTCCGCGCGAGTGTCACGGATTGACAAGGACGTCGAAACTTTCGTCAAAGGCTACGAAACAATGGTCGGTGAGCGCGGAGTAACCTTGTCAGGTGGACAAAAAGGCCGCTTGGCGTTAGCGCGAGCGCTGGTGCGTGATCCATTGATTCTCATCCTCGATGACGCCTTGTCTGCCGTCGATACCCACACCGAGGAAGAGATTCTCTCGGGGTTGCGCGAGTTCATGAGGAACCGCACATCGCTCTTGATATCGCATCGCATCTCAACTGTTCGGGACGCCGACCAGATCTACGTCCTTGATGGCGGTGTCATTGTGGAAAGAGGGACGCACGCGGAACTACTATCCTCAAACGGTTATTATGCAGACATGGAACGCCGTCAGCGGTTGGAAGAGGAATTGGAGTTGACGACGTGAGTGAGCCGAGGAAGTCAATGGCGGAAGATCGCGATGTTATGGGGAAGGCCTACGACTCGGTGCTTGTGCGCAGACTCTGGGGTTACGTCGGCGATCAGAAGGGAAAACTGTTTCTTGCAGTCTTGTTGCTGTTATTGGGAGCCGCAGCCGAACTTGCAGGTCCCTGGCTGTCCAAAATTGCGATTGACAAGTATATCGCGAATGCCGATGTCCCCGGGCTGCTGAAGATCGTCATCCTGTTTGTCTTTGTGGCTGCCGTGGCAGGCGCCCTGCGCTGGAGTCAGGTTTACCTGACGGGCGAGGCCGGGCAGCTGATCATGTATCGTATGCGTCGCGATGTCTTCGATAAACTGCAGCGGTTGTCGGTGCCATACTTTGACCGGAATCCGGTGGGTCGTTTGATGACCAGGCTTACCTCTGATGTCCAAGCGCTCTACGAACTCTTTGGCTCCGGCATGGTGGCGATTTTTGGAGATGTGTTCACACTCATCGGTATCACAGTCGTGATGTTTGTGATCAACTGGAAACTCGCTCTGATCACCCTTGCTGTAGTTCCGCTCTTGCTGATTGTGACGTTTGCTTTCCGCAAAGTTGTCCGCGACCTCTACCGGCAAACTCGGTCTCAGATCTCATCTCTGAACAGCTATCTGCAAGAGAACATCACAGGCATGCGCGTTGTTCAACTTTTTGGACGGGAGCAGCACAATTTTAACCGTTTTCAGGAGCAAAACGTTGCTCTCAAAGAGACATACCTGAAGACGATCTTCTTCTACGCGCTGTTTTTCCCCGGTGTCGAACTAATCTCGGCGCTTGCTGTGGGAGTGATCATTTGGGGTGGGGGGACTATGATGATTTCGGGAACTGTTACAGTCGGCACACTTGTGGCGTTCCTGCAGTATGTTGAGCGGTTCTACCGCCCCGTACGGGACCTTGCCGAAAAGTACAACATTCTTCAGGCGGCAATGGCGGCGTCCGAGCGGGTCTTTCAAGTGCTTGATGAGCCGATCGAAGTGTCGGACAGCAGCTCCTTGCCGATAGCATCCGAGCTTTCAAGGCAATCTCATTTTATTGAGTTTCGCAATGTGTGGTTTGCCTATAAGGACGAGGAGTGGGTGCTGCAGGATCTAAGTTTCGTCGTGAAAGAAAGTGAATCTATTGCGGTGGTCGGGGCGACTGGCGCGGGCAAGACGACCATCATCTCGCTTTTGCAGCGCTTCTACGACGTGCAGCGAGGGGTGATACTGATTCACGGACGGGACATCAGGGACTATCCTCTGGCAGAGCTTCGGGCTAAGCTTGGCATTGTCCTTCAGGACGTGTTCATATTTGCAGGAACTGTTGCAGACAATATCAGATACGGCAAACCTGATGCCACAGACGAAGACGTTGTTGAGTCCGCTCGTTTGGCATACGCCAATCGCTTCATTGAGAAGCTCCCGAATGCTTATCAAGAGCCGATGGTTGAGCGCGGTGCCACACTTTCAACGGGACAGAGACAACTATTGGCATTTGCTCGAGCGTTGCTCCGGAGACCGGAGCTCCTGATCCTCGACGAAGCGACCGCTTCTATCGATACGGAAACTGAGCAGCTCATCCAACAGGCTATCCGTCGCGTGCTGGAGGGCCGCACGTCGATCATCATCGCACATAGATTGTCCACGATTCAAAGCTGCAACCGTATTCTTGTAATGCATCATGGCCGTCTGCGGGAACAGGGGACGCATGAAGAGCTGCTGGGAATCGGCGGCATTTATCATCGACTTTATCGCCTTCAATTTGGCCACATTGCAGAGGCACCTGCTGCATAGCGGCTCCCTTGACTTTTGGGTGATTTTGCGCTAACTTGATAAGATTGCACCAGCCTTATCAATCTCTTTGTTTTTTCTGAATTAGCGCAATGTCTATTACCCACTCTCAGCTCGAGCATTTGGCAAAACTGGCACGCCTTCGGTTGTCCGAAGAGGAGCTTCTTGGGTTAGAAAAAGACCTGAATGCGATGCTGGCATACTTTGACCAGCTTCAGGAGGTTGATACGTCTGAGGTTGAGCCGATGGACCATGCCGGCGAGGGGGGGCATTTGTTAGAGGATGATACTCCTCACGAGTGCTTGCCTCGTGAGCTTGCGTTACGGGATGCCCCTGACCGCACCGAGGAGTTCTTTCGCCTCCCCCGCGTGCTCGGCAAATGAGCAGGGTCTTGGCAGTTATTCCGGCACGTTACGGCGCAACGAGGTTCCCCGGCAAGCCGCTGGCATTGCTGCACGACAAGCCGATGGTACAACACGTCTGGGAACGCTGCCGCGCGGCCAGCGGTGTCGACCATGTGGTCGTTGCGACAGACGATAGCCGAATCATGGATGCCTGTCGCGCGTTTGGAGGCGAATCAGTGATGACTGACTCGTCATTGCCGTCCGGCACAGATCGAGTTGCTGCTGCGGCGCAGCACTTTGTCGGCTACGATCTTGTTTTGAATGTGCAGGGGGATGAGCCGGCGATCGAACCGCAAGTCGTGTCGGCAGTCGCCAATCTGATGAGGAGTCCGGGTGTAACTATCGGTACCGCAGTTGTTCCTCATTCTCTCGAAGTGATCAGTGAATTAGACAGCGCGCACGTGGTCAAGGCCGTCTTGGCGGAAGATGGACGTGCCCTGTACTTCAGTCGCTCGATGGTGCCCTTCGTTCGCAACAGGCTGGAAACAACGGTTCACTTCAGACATCTCGGTATCTATGGATTTCAGCGGGATGTTTTAAACAAGCTAATCTCCCTGCGTCCCTCTCCTCTCGAAAGAGTCGAGTCACTCGAGCAGCTTCGATGGCTGGAATCCGGTTACACTATTCATACTGTCTCCGTTCAGAGTAATTCAGCAGGAATCGATACCCCCGAAGACCTCATCCGCCTCGTTCATAGAAATCCTCATTGATTATGTCGCCGTCAAAAGTCTTGCGTAAGAGAAGTCACACTAAGTACGTCTTCATAACGGGCGGAGTCGTCTCGTCCCTCGGCAAAGGCATTGCCTCAGCATCGATCGGCAGGTTGCTCAAGGCACGCGGACTGAAAGTTTCCATGATGAAGCTGGACCCCTACATCAATGTTGATCCGGGAACAATGAATCCGTTTCAGCATGGCGAAGTCTACGTGACAGAAGATGGAGCGGAAACTGATCTTGATTTGGGGCACTACGAGCGCTTCATTGATGAAGACATGTCCCGCGCTAACAACGCGACGACCGGCCAAATCTATCATACGGTGATTTCCAAGGAGCGCAGAGGCGACTACCTCGGTGCGACCGTACAGGTGATTCCGCATATCACCGGCGAAATTATCGAACGCATGCTGGCTGTGGCGCGCAGTTCGAAACCCTATGATGTCGTGCTTGTTGAAGTTGGCGGAACGGTGGGCGATATTGAAAGTCTGCCGTATATCGAAGCCATTCGCCAATTCGGTTTGGAGCTTGGCCACAAGAACTGCGTCTACATTCACCTGACGCTTGTGCCGTTCATCCAGACTGCTCAGGAAGTAAAGACCAAGCCGACGCAGCACTCCGTCAAAGAGTTGCGGGAGATCGGCGTTCAACCCGACTTCCTGCTCTGTCGCACGGACAGGCCGCTGGATCGCAAGGTCAAAGAGAAGATCGCTCTCTTTTGTAATGTTGGAAAGGACGATGTCTTCGACGTTCCTGACGTGGACACGGTTTACGAGCTGCCGCTGATTTTGGAGCGTGAAGGTCTCGGTCGGCGACTGTTGGACAGTTTGGGTCTGCGCGCCAAGGAGCCCGACTTCTCACATTGGCAGTCGGTGGTTAGGAAGATTAAGCACCCGAGCGGGCATGTTAAGATCGCGATTGCGGGGAAGTACGTTGAAGTACGCGATTCGTATAAATCCATTATTGAATCGTTCGTGCATGCCGGTGCGCATCACGGTGTGCACGTTGATCTCCAGTGGGTCGAAGCTGAAGAATTTGAGACTGGAGATGCGGAGAAGTTGATGGCCGGGTGCTCAGGTCTTTTGATTCCCGGCGGATTTGGCGAACGCGGCATTGAAGGGAAAGTGCTTTCTGTCCAATATGCTCGGATCAATAAGATCCCGTTTTTTGGAATCTGTCTGGGGATGCAGGCCGCTGTAATTGAGTTTGCCCGAAATGTCTGCGGTATGCGCCGCGCACATTCGACAGAGTTCGCGCCGACGACAAAGTATCCGGTCATAGATCTCTTGCCGGAGCAGCGCGGCATGAAGCAAAAAGGTGCCACGATGAGGCTCGGCAGTTATCCTTGCTTCCTGCAAAGGGGGTCGCTTGCGCACGCGGCATTTGGAGCGGATGCAATTACGGAGCGGCACCGCCATCGATTCGAGGTGAACAATCGCTTTCGTGAGCAGTTGGATCAAAAGGGATTGCGTTTCACAGGCATATGGCCCGGAGGGGATTTGGTTGAGATAATTGAGTTGCCAGACCACCCTTGGTTTCTGGCCGTTCAATTTCACCCTGAATTGAAAAGCCGTCCGACGCAACCTCATCCGTTGTTCCGCGACTTTGTCGGGGCCTGTATCAACTACGCGAAGCCGAGCTTGAAAGATAACAATTCGGCAAAGAAACTTGTAACGGTGATAGAGGAGTAGGAGTGCAGCGCACTCATCGAGCAACATTAATACCCGGCGACGGAATCGGGCCTTCCATTTCCGAGGCGGCAGTTGCCATCATAGAGGCAACTGGCGTGATCATTCAGTGGGAAGTGTGTCATGCTGGTCTTGCTGCCATTGCTGCTGGCAAGGACCCGTTGCCAAAGGAAACGAGTGATTCAATAGATCGAACCGGAGTTGTGCTCAAGGGACCGATTACCACGCCCGTTGGCGGAGGGTACAGAAGCGTAAATGTGGCGCTTCGACAGCAGTACAACCTGTTTGCGAATGTTAGACCTTGTGTATCCTTCGAAGGCATCAACACGCCGTTCCCGAACACAGATATCGTAGTGGTCAGAGAGAATACAGAAGGCCTTTACACCGGTCAGGAGATGTACGTTGACCCCGATAAACGGGCCGCAATCGTTGTGGCATGCAACACGCGGTCTGCGATGGAGAAAGTCTGTCGATACACGTTTGAGTGGGCTCGCAAGCATGATCGAAAGAAGGTAACCTGTGTACACAAGGCAAACATCCTGAAGGTGTTCTCCGGGATTTTCCTTGAGTCGTTTCGGGAAGTTGCTGCGGACTATCCCGCGATTAATGCCGAAGAGAGAATCATCGATGCGGCGTGCATGGAGCTGGTGCGTAAGCCGCACAATTATGACATGATTGTGACGACGAATTTGTTTGGCGACATTGTCTCCGATTTGACAGCCGGACTGATCGGTGGGCTGGGGCTTGCGCCGGGAGCAAACTACGGCGATAAAGCTGCAATCTTCGAAGCGATCCATGGTAGCGCTCCGGACATTGCGGGCAAAGGGATAGCCAATCCGATCTCGCTTGTCCTTGCTGGAGTAATGATGCTCCAGCACATTGGTGAGCATGAAGCAGCCGCGAAAGTGGACAAAGCAGTGCGCGCAGTCTTGAAAGAAGGCAAGTATCTAACGCCGGATCTTCTTCCAGGATCCTCCCACGGTACTGCTGACATAACCAAAGCGATCATTGACAAACTTAGCTGACATTGGCAACGGGTTTTATCCCTTGGCGATAATCGCAGGCCCTTGCGTTATTGAGTCAGAGGACTTGTGTCTGAACATCGCAGAGGAATTTGCGGGAATAGCCACGAAGACTGGGGTACTTCCGATCTTCAAGGCAAGTTTCGACAAGGCAAACCGAACATCAGTAACGAGCTTTCGCGGACCCGGCTTGGAAGAGGGCCTGCGTATTTTGGAGAAGGTCCGCAGCAAATCAGGATTGCCCGTCACAACGGACATTCACTTGCCCGAGCAGGCTGCACCAGTCGGCGAGGTAGTCGACATCCTTCAGATTCCGGCGTTCTTGTGTCGCCAAACGGACTTGCTGGTCGCGGCCGGAAAGACGGGCAAAGCCGTGAACGTGAAGAAGGGACAGTTTGTAGCACCGCAGGACATGCGGTTTGCAGCCGACAAAATTGCCTCAACCGGCAACAGCCGGATCATGTTTACCGAGCGAGGTTCAAGTTTTGGATACCGTGACTTGGTAGTGGACATGAGATCGTTGGTGATGTTGGCCGACCTCGGCTATCCTGTGGTCTTTGACGCGACGCACAGCGTGCAACGAATGGGCGGAGATAGCGGCGTTTCGGGGGGAGCCCCTCGTTTTATCGCTCCTCTTGCCCGCGCAGCCGTCGCGACTGGTGCTGTTTCGGCTGTGTTCATCGAAACTCATCCTGATCCTGAACACGCGCTGTCGGACGGCTCCAATATGCTACCACTGAAGGAGCTTGAGCAAATGATAAGGCAGTTGGTCTCAATAGTTGAATCGATTGCCAGCGGACAGAAGTTTCAAGCCGGGAATCTGGCATGAACGCTCATCTGGACCGCATCCGTTTGCTTGGCATCCAGATGTACGCACATCACGGTGCGCTCGAAGAAGAGCGGACTCTTGGGCAACTCTTTGAAATCGACTGTGAAGTTGCTGGAGATTTTGGCAGAGGTGGACGGGGTGGCGGCGACGACTTGCATTGGACGGTCGACTATACGCTGCTGTATCGCGAAGTTGAACGGGCATTCCTTGCGCAGTCGTACCAACTTTTGGAAACGTGTGCCTCCGAATTGGCACAGGCGCTCTTGTTGAAGTTCAAGGCGATAGAAGAAGTTGTGCTTCGTGTTCGCAAGCCGCACGTACCGATGGGGGGGGTCCTGCGCGGAGTAGAAGTGGAGATCGTGCGCCGCCGAGGTGATTGAACACGCGTACATAGGCTTCGGAAGTAATCTTGGCGATCGCACGGAGAGTTTCGAACACACATATGCCGAACTTGAGCAGCGTGTAGGAATCCTTCGAGTCTCTTCTGTCGTTGAGTCGCGTCCGGCTGAGAATGTCGAGGGCGGGAGCTTTCTAAACGCGGTGTTTGAATGCCCGCGCATGGGCGGCGCACCCGAATTTCTGCGTACGCTTCAATCGATTGAACAGCGACTTGGCGGAGTCACGGACAAGCAGGGAGCGGCTCGCGCGTGCGATCTCGATTTGTTGCTTTGGGGTGAAACAGTGCTGGATAGTGAAGAGCTTACTTTGCCTCACCCCCGGTTGCATCTCCGCGATTTCTACCTCGGTCCGCTCTGTGAACTGATTCCTTCAGAAACACACCCGCGATTGCGAGTCAGGTTCATTGATTTGCTAAAAAGTCTGGAACACACCAACATTATCAGAAGCTTGGACTCCAACGTACCTTAATGTATACCAAGCATCGCTATATTGCAATTGAGGGTGTAATCGGTGTCGGCAAGACATCGCTGGCAAGAATACTCTCTGAGAAATTGAACGCCCGGCTGGTGCTTGAGAATCACGAAGAGAATCCGTTCCTCGCTCAGTTCTACAAGGATCCTCGACGATACGCATTTCAAGCTCAGATTTTCTTCCTGCTGTCTCGGTTCAGGCAGCAGCAGGAGCTGCCGGAACCGGATTTCTTTCACTCCGCACTGATTTCGGACTACATTTTCCCGAAGGATCGCATTTTCGCATATATTAACTTGAGCGAGAATGAGATTGCGCTTTATGAGAAAATTATGGGCCTGCTGGAAGTTCGCGTCAGAAAACCGGATATCGTTCTCTATTTGCAGAGTTCTACGGAACGGTTGCTGAAGAATATACGGACACGAAGCCGGCCCTATGAACGGGACATTTCGGAAGAATATTTGCGTACTTTGAATGAAGCGTACAATCACTTCTTCTTCAGTTACGACGAGACACCGCTGCTGATCATTAACACGACGCAGCTTGATTTTGTGAACAATTCAGCACACCTTGCCGCCATAACTGCAGAGATTGAACGTGAACAGGTCGGAACCCGCTACTTCAACCCGGTGGATATCTAAGATGTTGAGAATGCTCTTGATAGTCATTGCTGCTGTGTTGGCGGTACGGCTTTTGCTGAACTTGTTTCGACCACGGGGTCCTAACACGAGAGTGGGCGGCAAGCCTCACGATCAAGCAGGTGGCCGCAAGTATGATGACATTGAAGATGCAGATTTCAGGGAGATCAAATAGATGAAGCGCGAGATCGTCAGTACCAGGTCAGCCCCTGCGGCAATTGGACCATACAGTCAAGGGGTCAAGGCAAGCGGTAACTTCGTGTTTTGTGCCGGTCAGATTCCGCTCGATCCTTCGACGATGGAGATTGTCGGAAGCAATGCTGCAGAGCAATGCGCACAAGTTATGCGGAACATCGGTGGATTACTGGCCGCCGCAGGCACGACATTTGAAAGTGTTGTCAAGACCACGATCTTTCTCAAGTCAATGAGCGACTTTTCTGCCGTGAATGAAGTCTACGCAGCGCATTTCAAGAGCGATCCACCTGCACGGAGCACGGTCGCAGTAGCTGGCCTGCCGAAAGACGTGTTAGTGGAAATTGAATGCATCGCCCTTCTGCCGTAGTTGCCTTGCTCGCCTGCCTCGCTCTCTCTGATTTGGCAGTTGCGCAATTAGGCACCGATCCCGGTAAGCCAAAGAAGAGCACAACAGGTGCGGTGTTTCGCTCTCTGGCAGTTCCCGGGTGGGGTCAATTGTACAACGAAGCCTATTTAAAGTCGGCTGCGTTCTTGATTACGGAAGCTTCATTCATGATTGGCATTTCGCGCTATAATGACCGTATGATGGCCGCGAAGAAGGCTGACATGTTCGAGAATGAACGGTTCTATCGTAGCAGCCGAAATAAGATGATTTGGTGGTTTGCTGCCGTCAAACTGCTGTCACTTGGCGATGCTTATGTTGACGCTCAATTATTCAAGATCGATATCTCACCGTCGCTGACGCCGGAGGAAAGTCCGGGGATGATGCTCAGCGCAATGGTTCGCTTCTAACTTCTTTATTTATGCCGTTTCTGGATAGGTTTGTTGTTGCGACGCTTCCACTGGTTCCGAAACGCGTCGTACGCATTATTGCATCGCGATACATCGCAGGCGAAAAACTTGAAGACGCGGTCCGCGTGGTGAAAGATCTGAACTCCCGTGGACTGAAAGCTACTGTTGACGTCTTGGGCGAGTTTGTCTCGGACCCTGCACAAGCTTCGCAGGACATTGACGCCTACCTGAAGCTACTCGATGCGGTAGTAGAGCATAAGCTCGACACAGGCGTTTCCGTGAAGCTGACTGCGGTAGGTTTGTCCATCAGCCCCGCCCTCGCTCGCAAGAACTTGCGGGTTCTCTTGGATGCTGCCGCGCAGCACAATACCTTCGTGCGCATTGATATGGAAGATTCGCCGTATACCACTGAGACTCTGGCTATCTACAACGAGTTCAGATCACAGTACAAGCTCGGGATCGTGATCCAGGCGTATCTCAAGCGTTCGATGGATGATGTGAAGCGATTGATGGACGGTGGTCCGACTAACATCCGCCTGTGCAAAGGTATCTATGTTGAGCCGGAGTCTATTGCCTACAAAGGCAGACGGGAAATTCAAGATAACTTCCTGAGACTTCTTGAAGTCATGTTTGCCGGCGGTGCGCAGGTTGGAATCGCAACCCACGACCGTTTTCTTGTAGATGAATCAGAGAAGATCGTGAAGTCGTGCGACGTACAGCGAAAGAACTACGAGTATCAAATGCTCTTGGGAGTCTTGCCGGACTTGCGCGATGAGATTGTCTCCCGTGGACATCGCATGCGAATCTACGTCCCGTATGGCGATGCATGGTACGGATACTCGACCCGCCGTCTCAAAGAGAATCCTGCGCTTGCGGGACACGTATTCAAAAGCATGTTGGGTTTTAAATAGAGTTAGAATTCCTGCAAACTGAGGCAGAATCTGGGTCACCGCGGTATTTCGTGAGGTGACCCTCTCTCTGAGGAGCTATGACGATTCGCGAAGACTGGCTGAATACCATCACCTGCGGCGACTGCTTTGAGCTGTTGCGGCAATTACCGGACGAGTCCGTCGATTTAGTTGTGACGGATCCGCCGTATGGCATCGACTATCAGTCGAATCGCCGTGTCGCGCGTGAGAAGCTCCCGAAGTTTGCGAATGATGTATCACTCGAATGGGTCGCCGAATGGGTGGACGAGATTCATCGTGTGTTAAAGCAAGACACGCATTTCTACTGTTTCATCCGTTTTGACACATATCCCGTCTTTTACACCGAGATTGCCCGTCGCTTTGACGTGAAGAACTGTCTGATCTGGGTGAAGAACAACCACGGAAGCGGAGATTTAAACGGGTCATACGCGCCACAGTATGAAATGATCGTGTTCGCCGCAAAAGGTAAGAGGCATTTGAACGGCAAGCGCGATTCTGATGTGATGGAATGCGACAACGTACCTTCGGCGCAACGTTTTCACTCGACACAGAAGCCAGTGGAACTGCTGCGTGTCTTAATTGAGAAGAGTAGCGACCCGGGCGACATTGTGCTCGATCCTTTTGCCGGAACTGGCAGCACAGGACTTGCATGTCAGGCCGCCAGTCACCATGAAGGCGATGGACACGAACGGAACTACCTGCTCTTCGAACTGAACGCGGAGTTTGTCAGGAAGGCGCGACAGGGGGGGCTTGGAAAGCAGCAGACGTTGCTTGATGTCAAGCGTGATAAGTCGAAACTGCCGGATCGCAAGCTGCGTTCTACCGCCAGACCGCGCCGACATAATGCACGGAAAGATCAGACGCTCTGGCTTCCACTCGACTAAGCTAAGTGTTTTGTGCAGAAGGGCCCGTCTAGTGACGGGCCCTTCTGTTTTCAGCAAAGTCAACGCTTGCCAATGCGGTCAACGAATAACTCCCAGCGATTTCCCAACCTTTTTGAAAGCTGCGATCGCTGTATCGAGATGATCACCGTCATGCGCCGCGGAAATCTGCACGCGAATTCGTGCTTGGCCTTTGGGAACGACAGGGAATGAAAAGCCGATGACGTACACGCCTTCCTCAAGCATCGCTGCGGCCATTTCCTGTGCTTTGTGCGCGTCGTAAAGCATGATTGGCACGATAGGGTGCTCACCGGGTTTGATGTCAAAACCAGACTTTGTCATAGCCTCTCGGAAATACTTCGTGTTCGAGTGGAGCTTGTCACGAAGCGCGGTCGTTTCGCTTAGCATATCAATGGCAACCGACGCACCGGCGATGATTGGCGGAGGTACGGTGTTCGAGAACAAGTATGGACGCGAACGTTGCCTGAGTAATTCTACGATTTCCTGTCTTGCCGCCGTGAATCCTCCTGACGCACCGCCCAGCGCCTTCCCTAAAGTAGACGTGATGATGTCCACTCTCTGCATGACTCCATGATGCTCGTGAGTGCCGCGGCCATGCTTGCCCATGAATCCTGTGGCATGCGAGTCATCCACCATGACCAGCGCGTTGTATTTCTCCGCAAGGTCGCAAATTTCGGGAAGCGGAGCCAACGACCCGTCCATCGAGAACACGCCGTCAGTCGCTACAAGTCGAAAGCGTGCATCCTGTGCTTCCTTCAGACGCGCTTCCAGATCCTGCATATCGCAGTTCTTGTAAATGTATCGCTTCGCCTTGGAAAGACGGATTCCGTCAATGATCGAAGCGTGATTGAGAGCATCTGTGATGATAGCGTCTTCTTCCTTCATCAGGGTTTCGAACAATCCGCCATTGGCGTCGAAACAGGAAGAATAGAGAATCGCATCATCCATGCCTACGAATTTCGCAAGCTTGTTCTCAAGTCGCTTATGAATGTCTTGTGTCCCGCAGATAAAGCGGACGGAAGACATGCCGTATCCGCGCTCATTGAGCGCGCTTTTTGCGGCCTCGATGAGTGCGGGGTGATCGCCCAGACCGAGGTAGTTGTTGGCACAGAAATTCAGTACGTCCCGTTGTTTCACGCGTATTTCCGCGCCCTGCGGGGACTCAATGATCCGTTCGGATTTGAAAAGACCCGACTCTTGAATACTGGAGAGCTCTGTAGCTAAGTAGTCCTTAATGGTATTGTACATAATTCACTTTACCTATTGCAATCTTACAGGGAGAACGACGAACTGCAGGCCGTGAAACATCAATCGGCGCTGTAAGGTCATCGGAGTTTCGTTGTGAAGGATCCGCGTCCAGAAAGTATCTTTCCAGAAAAGGAGCCGTGCTGCGAAGAAGACTGAATTCGAATAGTCCTCATGAACTTCAAGACAAAGACGCTCGATCTCAGCCATATAATCGATCGCGCAACTTGTTCTGGCTTCAGCTTTTAGGCCGTACGAACGGGCAAGCGTGACGTACTTCTCTGTTTCTTTCTGCACTTGAGCGTTCAAGGCTTCGAGCTCTTGTGCACCCTTGAAGCGTCCGGTGTCAATGGCGCCGACGGAGACGAACACGAACTGCTTGAATCGTCCTCCAAACAAACGCTGAGTTGAAAGCAGCAAGTGTATTCCCTGTCCGCTGAATCTCTGCACCAGCACCACGGCAGTCGGCTCACTCGGTTTGAGCGGCTCGGCCCTTACGGTGGAATCGCCAAGGTCAAGCGTGCCGAGAATGTCGTCCAGCTCTTTCACCTTCGCTTCAACTTGCCGATAGTGGTTTCGAATTTTCAAACAGAGCGCCAACAGAAGAATCGTGATCAGAATGACCAGCCAGCCGCCTTTGGTGAACTTGATGCCGACCATCATGACCAGCAGTAGAGCACTGACCAGCAGACCAATGAAACAGACGATAAAATGTCTGAACCATGTAGAGTCTTCCTTGCGCTTGCTCCACCACATCCGCGACATTCCTGCTTGGGCAAGCGTGAAGTCCATGAACACGTTGATCGCGTAGAGCGACACCAGCACCGTAATATTGCCCCGCGCGTAGAGAATGAACCCTGTGGCGGCGGCACCCATCAGCAGGATGCCATTCTGGGTGACAAGTCGTTCGGATAGATGCCCAAAACGGTGCGGCAGCCACGAGTCTTCAGCCATATTCGCGAGTACGCGCGGCCCGCCGATGAACCCCGTCTGTGCCGCAACGAACAGCAGGAGCGCCGCTGAAAACAACATTGTGGTCACGAAGATTGAGCCGATATTGAGGCCGGCGACGCTCCAACCTTCCGTGATCTGGCCGAACAGCATCGCATTCAACGTGCGATCTTCGTGCTCCGGAGTCTGCCACAGAAAGTAGTTCAAGAGCAGAAATGCGGCAAGAAAGGACAGAGATGTGGCCATGTAGATCATGGTCCGCTTGCCCGTCTTGACGCGTGGCTCCTTCAATGTCAGCATTCCGTTGGCCACAGCCTCGATACCGGTCAAGGTGCCCGCTCCCATCGAGAAGGCATGCATCAACGCGGCAATAATGAAGAACAAGCCCTCTTGACGATAAACATCCTGCCCATGTGCGATGCTCTCCGCAGCACGCGCCGGAAACTCCGGCAAATGGCTGAAGAAACCGTAGGTAACCAGACCAACGTGCGTCACCACAAAGATGAGAAAGATCGGAAGCAGAATCAGTATTGACTCTTTCAGTCCCCTCAGGTTCATGGTCACGAGCAGCAGGACTGCGCAGATCGCGACGATCATCCGATAACCGCCGTATTCAACCGGCAGAGTGGAGAAGATCGCGTCAACGCCTGCCACGACTGACACCGCTATCGTCAATACATAGTCGATAACCAGACCCGATCCTGCCAACGCGCCCGCTTGCGGCGAGAGCAGTTTCGAGGCAACGAGATAGCCTCCGCCGCCGGAAGGGAAAAACTCAATGACCTGCATGTAGGCCGCCGAGATGATCCACACCGTTCCCGCAATCATAACTGCCAACAGGGGAGCGAGAAAGTCTACGCCGCGAAGCGCGAGGAATGCCTCTTCCGGGCCGTAGTTAGCGGATGAAATTCCGTCGGCTCCCAGCCCCACCCACGCGAAAAACGCGATCAGCGACATGCTGTGAAACACCGCAGGGTCAAACGGATTCCGGCGTTTGCCCAAAACGGCACGCCTGATTCGTGTGCCCAGCGAGAGCTTCTCGTCAGTCACGGGAGGTGGGGAAGGAGTTCCTGGTCGGACCACTTAGGCAGCCTTGGGAAGTCCACCGGGATAGAGCACGACCTTCAAGCCCTCACCCGCAAGCTTCGTCTGAAAACCACGCTCGAAATCGGCTAAGGCGAAGTGGTGCGTGACGACTCGCTTAGCAGTCTTGAGGAACTCTCCCTGCAACAGGGCCAGCATATCCATCCAGGTATTGAAGATGCGCCTCCCGAAGATACCGTGAATCGTGATCCCTTTCAGGACGACGTCTGACGAGAAGTTAATGGACATGTCTCCCGACGGAAGCCCGAGTAGCACGAAGTGGCCCCCCATCCGCAGCACTTGCAAAGCGTCTGCATAAGCGGAAGGAGCACCGGACATCTCCAACACGGCATCCACGCCGCGCTTACCCTGATCCGCTGTGCAAATCTTCAAGAATTCTTGGTGTTGTCTCTCGTCACTCACGTTGAACACGGCGTCTGCGCCTTCATCTTTAGCGACTCTGAGAACGTAATCGGATATGTCGGTCACATAGATCTTCTTTGCACCCATGATTCGGCACAACGCCACAGCCAGAATTCCGAGTGGTCCGGCGCCGGTGATCGCCACGTCCTTACCGACTACATCCACGCTGCGAACGGTATAGACAGAATTGCCGATCGCATCAAGATAGGCCGCGACTTCCAATGGCAGGTCAGGGGGGAGGGGAACTATTGCGGATGCGGGGATGTTTACAAAGTCCGCGAAGGCCCCGGGTTGATCTATTCCACCGACTGTTTGCGAAAGACACCAATTGCCGTTGCCGGTGCGGCAGTTATAACATTGTCCGCAAGTCCAGTGCATTTCAGCGGAAACAAACTGGCCGACCTCCAAGCCCTCCACTCCTCGACCCATTGCTTCGATCTGGCCGCAAAACTCGTGGCCAATCGTCAACGGCAGACGGGAACGCATTCTGTTCATGAGAGATGGCTTGGCGGCATAAATGTGCACGTCAGTTCCGCAGATCCCGGTTGCGCGGACTTTGATAATGACGTCGTGGGGCGTTGTGGCTTCGGGGACTTTTGCGTTACTAAGATAAGTAAGGCCGGGATCGATAGAACTCTTCTGAATGGCTTGCATAGCAGGAACTTATGAGGTTGTAAAATGGGAGGCAATAGTGTAAGTATTGAAAATACCTAATCGCGCCGAATAAAGCAATGAGGATGCTCTGGGTCATCATTATCATAATTTAATATTTAATATATATTTACAATTGAAGCACTCGAGATAAGTGGACTCAAGTGGTGCAGTCGTATTAAAGACTTGGCGCCGAATTGCCGATACTTCAATCGGTAATAAGCCTTTAACGAACCGGGTGAGTCAATCATGAACCTGGACACATTTCCCTGTCAGAATCCAAGCTGCCCGGACTTCAACAAGACCGGCGCTGGTAATATCAATCTCTACACGCGTTACGGTCGCAAACAAGTTCGTCTGCTGATCTGCAAGACGTGCGGCCGGACCTTCAGTGAGCTCAAAGGCACGCCTTTCTGGGACAGCCGGCTCGATTGGGACACCATCGAGAAGATCTATCGCAGTCTGCTGAAGGGCAGTGGCATCCGTGCAACGGCGCGTGAATTCAATCTCTCCAAAAACACCGTCAAGCGCTATCTTCGCCTTGCCAATAAAGACTATCAGACTGTATTGAACTTCCTGCAGGAGCGGGGGGTGGTTTCCAACGGCGATTCACAGCTCCGTGAACTGTTGAATCAATTCACAAGCCGCCGCCAAGCCTCCGACCGCGCCTCGATGGCAGCCGTGTAACGGGTTCGGGCAGAATGTATTGAGGGCAAAGCGGCCCGCCACATGAGTGGCGGGCCGCTTCAATACTCACGGTTCTACTAATGCATTATCCATTTCCGCCCGGCCTTAGATGCGAGCACCAGCCGTTCTCCAAGTCAATCCAATACGATCCCCCGCCCGCGAAGACGAGCTGAGCGTAGCGGGTGCCATCGAAGTAGATGACGAACGAAAAGTGCACGGATCTCTCGACATCTCGACCAGGATTTGTGTGCGTGTTGATCCAGACTCCGTTGACGGCCAATTCACCGTCGAGCGGATACGGATACGCAAGCCGGTTGGTGTGCCATTCCAGGTCCGTCACGGTCCAAACATAGTGTGATTCGAACGTGCGCACGTTCTGACGGAAACGCGAGCGGAATTCACCCTCGGTGTTTCGCTCTCCCTGGCCGTTGACGGTCCAGACATCGAAGATTGGAAGCAATCCGTCAACTGCGATGGTGTCATAGTGGGCAACCGTCACCGAGCGGTTTCCGCTGTTACTCTCGCGCGTTCCTTCGACCGATAGCGTCTGCTCCATGCGCGCCGTGACACCCGGAATATAAAACTCCGACCACACGTCATTCACATCGTAGAAATTCCGGATCTTTACAAACGTGAAACCGTTACGCTGAACCACCAGCGTGTCGTCTAAGGCGCGTTCTCCTTCACGTTCGCTGACATTGAACCCGCCGCCCTCGCCGCGCCACATCCTGAGCATGCCTTCTTCATCACTTGCCAATGCGGTTCCAAAGTCCTCGGCAATGTCGTCTCTGTCTTCACTCGTAGGTTGAACGGACGGGGCACGATCATCGTTTTCACCCGAGCAGCCTGCTCCAAGCAGTATGGTCATTCCTGCTGCGATCAGAACTGCCATCATGCGGTTGCGTAGCTTGTTCATGTTTGTTCTCCTGCCTTTGTTCATGTTCATCGTTCCTTGTGAAAAGAGCTTTCAGTCGGACTTGCCCAGCAATACGTTGTCATAGCAGTCACTATGTTGAACTTTCTGGATCTTTGCGAGGTTCCAACGGGGATCATAATAATTTAATAAAAATAGACTTATGACGACTTGCGAGCACACATTTCAGGGAATCTGCGGCAGGATCTCCTTCAGGCCTTGACTCTCTGCTACCCCGCTTGCTTCTCACCCGAAACTCCGCTAAATTCAAAGTTCGCATTGATATCGGGGCGTAGCGCAGTCCGGTAGCGCATCTGCTTTGGGAGCAGAGGGTCGCTGGTTCGAATCCAGTCGCCCCGACATGATAAAACAGGCACTTACGTGCCTGTTTTTCTGTGTAACACTACACATCCCGTCGTCCTCGCCTCTTTTCCCCCAACTTTCTCCTTAATATCAATCAGAACAAATATTTGTTAAGTCCAATAAAATGAAAATTTACCTTGACCATCCGTTCAAATTATCGTATATTGATCCCAGCTAACCATCCAGGATACCGAACCGGAGGAACCGGGCAGACTGGCCAACTGTGGCCCGCCCACGCTTCAGTGTCTTGGCGACTCAGCAACCACCTATCGTCTTGAACCAACTTAAGTAACTCCGATCGCGGGGCGAACACAAGCCAGCGCAATACAGACGACCACAGAAAACGGGGACCTGCCCCGTCTACCCGCTTGACTTTGCTCTTTTGATATTGTATCTTGTCCCTTGAACAGTTGTTCATGCCGGCCTTCGCCGGTTTCTTTTGACAGGTAATTTGAACATATGTTTAGACTCTTATGGATGGCACTGAATTGTTTGATCCCATAGAAGTTATCGCCCTCTTCCAGCACGGTAAGTTAACCCCGCTGAAGTTCCGTTGGCGCGAACGTGTCTACAAAGTGTTCCGCATCAACGGGACATGGAAACAGAAGGATGGTTCCTCTATGTATCACTTCTTTTCAGTCAACTGTGACGGTCCTGAGGTCTATGAGCTGTCCTTCAACAACGAATCCCAAGCCTGGCGGATGGAACGCCTGAGACACGAAACATAACAGATGCGTAGCGGCGGCACACCTGCCGTCCGAAGTGAGCAGAACTATGAGCAAAGTCATCTTCCACGTCGATCTCGATCAATTTTTCGCCGCCGTCGAGATGCGTGACAATCCAAACCTGCGCGGCAAGCCGATTCTGGTCGGCGGATCTCCCGGCGGACGCGGCATCGTCACGACGGCGTCTTACGAAGCCCGCAAGTACGGTGTGCGCTCAGGAATGCCCATGCACGAAGCTCTGCAGAAGTGCCCGCAGGCCATCTGTGTGCGCTCCGATACGAGCCGTTACGTGGATGCGTCGCGGCGGGTGCGGGACGTGCTGATTGATTACACCGACCGCGTGGAGTTCATCTCGATTGATGAAGCCGCCATGGACGTGACCGACGTCGTCTGGCATTGGCCGGG
The DNA here is from genome assembly GCA_023382385.1 of bacterium. Classification (NCBI taxonomy): domain Bacteria; species bacterium. The sequence goes on from JAHDVH010000006.1 coordinate 37,762, forward strand.
TGTCGGAGCATTGGCCCATGAAATTCAGGAGCGCATCGAACGCGAAGTGGGAGTCACGGCATCCGTCGGCGCGGCGGCTTCGCGCTGCGTGGCGAAACTTGCCTCAGGTATGAACAAACCGCGCGGCTTCACGCATATTCCGCCGTCGAAGATTGGCGAAATCATGGGACCGCTTCCGATTGAAGAGATGAACGGCATCGGCCCGGCCACCAGTCACGTCCTGCACGGCTTGGGGATTCGCACGCTGCACGAACTGGCCATCTATCCGACGGAGATTCTGCGCAGGAAGCTCGGCGTGCGCGGCCCCGAGCTGCAGCTGCTCGCGCGGGGCGGAGGCAACAGCACCGTTATGCGCAGTGACGAGCTGCCTCCGGAAAAATCCATGAGCCACGAGACGACGTTCCACGAAGATCAAACGTCTGCCGATGCAATTCTCGGGCGAATGATGTTATTGGCTGAGAAAGTTGCCCGCCGGATGCGCACAGCCCGTTTGACGGGTCGCGTGGTGACGGTGAAAATTCGCTACAAGGGCTTCGAAACGGTGCATCAGCAGAGAAAGCTCGCGCGCTTCGTCTACATGGAGTCGGATATCTTCATGGCGGCGAAAAAGATATTCGAAGAGATCTATGATCCTTCGCGGCCCGTGCGGCTGGTCGGAGTGGATGTTTCACAGTTGGTGCCGATGGCGCGTGTGCTGCAGCAGGAGCTGTTTGCTCCGCGTCAGGATCGCGACGCGCTGACCCATGCCTGTGACGACATCAAGGAGAAATTCGGTGCAAATCTGATTGGCTATGCGGGGAATATGTTGGGCCCCAAGGATCGCTTTCACTCGGCTCGGCGGGGCCGCGAATTCGGTGCAATTTCCTTTCGCTTTAACGGGATGAACGGCAGATGACAAGCATGTGACGGAGTCGAGAACAGGATGCAATGCGGCCCGGGTGCATCACCCGGGGATCTGCCCGGGCCGCGACCAAAAACTCAAAACTCCCGGTGTGCGGCACCGGGAGTTTTATTTGACCACAACATGACTTCAGCCCCTTTGGCACAAAATGCGTTGTGGTATGAAAGCTCAGCGAGGTATCCAAGGGGCGGATCCGGCAGCGTGAAAGGAGGTGTGCTGTTCTATGCCTCTAATCTGAGGCAAGCGCATGCCAACGCAGACAATCACGACCCAAAAGCAAAGAAAGCTGCTAATCTCAGTTATCAGGAATCCGAATATTCACTTGACTTTCGTTGCGTCGTGATGCATTATTAGGCAATAACTTCCAGAATTGGGGCGGATTCATGCCTCACATCGACACGCGACTCCCTAAACACGATTGAGCAGGGCAGCCGCGTTTTTTTGTGGTTTATTCTTGGGAAGCACAGTGCGAGGAGCGGAGCCATGAAGCAAATAGTCATAACAGTATGTATTGTCTTGGCCGGAGTGACATCACTTGCTGTTGCTCAGAAGATGAAGACAGTTTCCAAGACGGACAACAATCAGCAGGAAGCAACAGTGAAGGCAACCGCTCGAGCTGTTGACAATAATGCCGGCACGGTAAGCTCCAAGGGGACATTGCCCGATTCGATTCAAGTTATACAGCTCGATAGACCAGCGACTTCCGGCAGTTCTGTGTCGGTATCTCAAACGTCGCCGATAAACTCGGTCGCCTCTGATCTAATTCTACGCGATGTGCAACGTCAACCAGGAGACCCGCATCTTGATCAAGGGGCGGACAATTGTCCGACGACGGTAATCACCTACACGGATTTCTTTGACACCGGTACTACGGTTGGCAGGGCAAACAACCATACACCGAGCTGTTCCTACAGCAATGCTCCAGACGTCGTGTACGTCTACATGCCACCTGTGACAGGTTGGACAACAGTGTCGCTTTGCGGGTATCAGTTGACGTTTGATACAATTCTGGAAATTTACGAGGGGCCGTGTCCCGGGACCACTTGGCTGGCTTGCAACGACGACTACTCCGGATGCGGGTTGCAATCGCGACTTGACATTTACATGTATGCCGGCACACAGTATACAATCTGGATTGACGGCTACAGCACAAATGCGGGTGAGTATTGGATTAGCATTGACGGCCCGAGACCTCCGGGCGAGCGCGGCGAATATGCCATTCCCCTGAACGTCCCCGGTGTGGCGACGGGCAATACTTGCATTTACAAGGATGACTACGGATTCAACTGCGCTGGACAGGATACGGCAGGAGATGTCATCTACCAAGTAGTGCCTAACCGCAACATGAACGTAACATTCAGCTTATGTCATTCCTCCTTCGATACCAAGCTCTACATAGCAGATACCGACTCCTCTTTCTATTCGATCATTGCCTGCAACGATGACGCGGCAAATTGCCCTTGCGCGTGGGGACCCTATCGCTCTCTGCTTGAGTGTGTTCCGTTACAGGCGGGGCATCACTATCTAATTGCAGTAGATGGCTACAGCTCAAACTGTGGAGACTACGTGCTGACTGCGAGCGAGTGCCCCGCCTGCAACGTCATTTCCATGCCCGGCGACATCCCTGAAGTGGCTGAGAACTGCGCAGATTTGAATTTTCACCAGAACGATCCGAATGGCGGATGGAACAGCACGCCTCACCAATTCAGTACTCTGCAAAACGGCAATATGATCTTCGGTCGTGTATTCACATACTTGCACAACGGGTCGCCCGCTCGGGATACGGATCACTATCTCTTTACATTGACAGAACGTGATACGCTCGAGATGTTCCTTTGGAATCAAGAATACCCGTTGCAGATCATGATCTGGGACACAACCACAGGTCAGTACATCGTGAACTACTCATCAGGCGGCTGTTTCAGTCCGTACTTTTTGCGGACTTCATATTGTGTGAATCCCGGGACATATGTTCTGTTCGTCGCTCCTGATGACTTTGCGGGTGCGCCGATTCCCGTGGACTATCGGATTCAAGTGAATTGGCGTCCGTGCGGACTCGTAAATGATGCGTGTGCGAACGCCCTGCCAGTCACGCTCGATTCACCTGTCTTTACTGAGGGTACAACGGTAGGAGCAACACTCGACTGTGCCACAAATATCTATCCTGAGGTGTGGTATTGGTTCTTCTTGAATGAGTGCGCGAACGTAACGGTGGAGTATTGCGGCACACCTCCGGTTGTCCCCAGTATGACCTACCTGTTCCGCGACGGGTGCTGCACGACGCCGATTCCTCGGCATGAGTTGAGCTTTCTTGTCTGTGAAGATGGTGAGCCGAGTACGACGTTTCGCGGCCTGGAACCCGGTCAATACTTTTTGCCAATCTCGCTCACATCGCCTTCAACTTTCTCGTTCCGGGTTACCACAGAGGACTACGTCCCGCCGAACGACCAATGCGAATACGCCGGATCAAATTGGATCGGCAACATTCCCGGCTATTATGACAGCCGAACAACATGCGCGACCTTGGACGTGCTTCCCGCCTGCGCCACTCCGGCGACAGCACCGGGCGTTTGGTTTGGCACGACAGGGAATGGCAGAAGGTTGACGGCCTCTACATGCAGTTCCCCTGACTATACCAATTTCGATACGCGTATGACGGTGTTTACTTGCGGGTGTGACGGCATGGTCTGCGTAGGCGAAAACGATGATACTCCAAGTTGCTCGTGGAGCCCATTGGCTTCAGAGGTGAGCTGGTGCTCGCGCATGGGAGAACAGTATCTTATTCTGGTACATGGATACGGTGCGTCCACGGGACGCTTCAGAATCACCGTTACTGACAATGGAACACCATGCTCGCAACCGGTGGCATGCTATGATCACGTTTTGACGGCTCCCGGCCAGGTCACAGGAACAACTGTCGGGCTGGGCAACGACTGCAATCTGGAGCCGACAGAGGATGCGCAAGTCAGAGTCGTCTTGCCACAGGCGGGTTGGTGGATGTTCTCGCTGTGCGGCTCGAACTTCGATACACGGATGTACATTGACACGATGCGCTGCGGTGGCACGCTGTTCTTCAACGACAACTATTGCGGACTTCAGTCGCAAATGTGTCTGTCACTTGTGCCCGACACTTTTTTCGTGACAATTGAGGGCAATAATGCTGCTGGCAGCTACGTGTTCTCTGTCTTCCAAAGCGGGCAGCCCGCGCCTGTGCAGGGGGTAATGGCGAGCGACAACCTTTGCACGGGCGTGCGAATAACGTGGATCGATTCGGAAGAAGATCAGCTCGGCTACAGAGTCCTGCGGGACGGGCTATATGCAGGGTCGACGGACCCCGATGAACTCGAGTACATGGATGTATTGTCTGACAACGCTTGGCACTTGTACAGTTTGCAGGCCATTAATGAATGTCTGGTAGGCGTCGCTTCGCAGCCGGATTCCGGAAGGAAACTTGTGCCAATCACAGCTGCAGTGTCGTTGACGAGTCCAACCAATGGCACAGCGGTGCTGAGCGGCGAATTGGTCGAATACTGTTGCACGACGCTGCCCGGAGCGACATTCTACTATTTCTTGTGGGACGATGATCCAGCCTTCACTTCCCCCTACGGATACGGAGAAAGTGACCCGTGTGTCACGAATTCCTTTTACATGCCGCTGGGAACATGGTACTGGAAGGCACGCGCGGAGAATGCTTGTGGACCGGGGCCGTGGTCGGCCGTCGGGACATTTCAGTTAGGTGAACTGGCTGCGCCGCAACTGACCATTGTCGTTGAAGGAAATCAGCTTCGCTTAAACTGGAACAGCAATCCTTTCGCGACGAGCTATGAGGTGCAGAGTTCAACGAACTCCGAAGGTGGTTATTCGTTCCTTGCCTCGACTGCCTCGAACACGATTACAACGAGCTACAGCTTGGACGAGAAGCGTTTCTATCGGGTTATCGCCCGCCGGACTGTTGTGGCAAGCAGAAGCGATTCGCAATCAAGCCTTGGAGGTAGTCAGTAGTCCAGATTCGATGAATCTTGGGCACGTTAACATAGGCGTTTGAGCTGCATCACTCGCAATCGCAACCAAGACTTGTGGACCGCGAGGCCATGACAGTACGTAAGCAGCTCTGATTGATAAACACTAATAATACAATGCTTTAAGTTAGAATAGTAGTGCAATTGCTGGTCTATGTTACCTTTGCTGTGCGGAAAAACGCACAACTAAACGGACCAGGGCGGATCGCGAGTCGGCAACACGCGAGGCAGTTGACAAAGCCGGTATTTATGTGTATATTCCGCGTTCAAATTCGAGGAAACTGGATATGAAACCCGATATTCATCCGACATACAGACTGGTTACGGTGGAGTGCGCCTGCGGAAACAGCTTCCAGACGCGCGCTAACCGTAATGAAGACATCATGAAAGTGGAAATCTGCAATGCCTGCCACCCATTTTTCACGGGTCAGCAGAAATTGGTAGATACGGCAGGCCGCGTGGATAAGTTTCTTAAGAAATATCAGAAATTTGCACAGAAATAGCCTGTTCCTAAGCTAAGTAGCTGGGCGGTGTCTCGCGGGAGATGCCGCCTTTTGCACATTTTAGGGGTCGCTCACAAGGCATTAAAATGAATCAAAATAGCACGAATCGGCGGGAAATGTCCGCCGAATTGGCCATGGGCGGACAGGCCCTGATCGAAGGTGTGATGATGCGCAGTCCGCACAGAGTGGCGATGGCGGCACGCAAGCCGGACGGGGGGATAGCCTTGAGGGCATACCCGTATCATCCCATCACACGGCGGAATAAGTTCTATGGACTTCCTGTTGTTCGAGGTGCGATTGGAATGGTGGAGGCACTGAAGATCGGGATTGACGCGCTGAACTGGTCGGCCGAGCAATCCGATCCGGATCAATCTGTGGCACAGAAGCAGCCCTCGCTTTGGGAGCGGCTGTTGGGACTGCTGTCGACCGTAACGGCCATCGCGGTAGGGTTGGGCATGTTCATGTACTTGCCTTATCTCCTTGCGAAGCTGCTGGTCGGCGGCGAAGAAAACCAAGTTCCATTTCACTTGGTGGCGGGTGCGGGGCGAATCGCGGCGCTGGTCGGCTACATGTGGGTGATCTCGAAGTTCAAGGACATTTACCGCGTTTTCCAATACCATGGTTCGGAGCACAAGACGATTTTCGCCTACGAGCAGGGTCAAACGCTCGAGGCGTCGCAGGTTTTGAAGCAGACCCGCTTTCATCCGCGCTGTGGGACGAGTTTTCTGCTGATTGTGGCCATTTCCGCGATTATCTTCTTTGTGGCCGTAGACAGCCTTGTGGTGACGTTCTGGGGGCCTTACAGGAACACGCTGACCCGATTGCTGGCGCACCTCCCGCTGATTCCGCTGGTCGCCGGCCTGTCCTATGAGTTTCTGCGGTTTTCGGCCAAGCACGTGCGGAATCCGATTGTCAATGCACTAATACAACCCGGACTTTGGCTGCAGAAGATCACAACCAAGGAGCCGGAGGGTGCCATGTGCGAGGTTGCTATCTGCGCGCTGGAAGAAGCACTCAGAGACCCTGTAGAGACAATTGAAGTGGACACGGTCTTCCCGCCGGGTTCCCATCCGCGGGCGAAGTCTCCGGCGGCCGTCGCAGCCATGTTCTGAGGTTTGGCCCGAGCCTTGCGAATTCGCCGGAGTGGGGCAGTGCGACAAGATAGCCGGGAGGCTTGCATTGTTCGCAAGAGGTTTGTATCTTCAGAGGTTAGCCGAGTGGAACCGCGAGTCATCGGTAAGGAATTAGAATGAAGACTATCAGTCAATTACTACTCTGTGTGACCCTGCTGACCTGTGCAGCGTGGGCCAACGAAGACCCCTACGCTTCGCCGGACTGGGGATACAGTTTTAACAATGCGCACTATCTGCCTCATGCGGCTCCGCCTGCACTGGAAGCGTTCTGGCACAAACTGATTCCGATGGTTGAAGCGCGCCACACGGCAGAGTCGGCTTATCTTCGTGAATATTCGGCCGAATTGCTGGATTACGCGCGTGAAGTGAAAGGCTCGCTTGATGGTGGCTCGAAGTATCAGCGGCACTTCTACAACAAGGCGGCGAGTGATCTCGTGCGCAGTTGCAGGGAGCTGCACAAGCTGAGCTACGGCGGTCCGTCACATGCGCTGTATGCCGAAATGCGCTCGGTGGAAGAAGCCTATATCCGGCTGGCAAATTTGTGTGAATAAATCTCCCTCCGGGAGACTGGGAAGCGGGTCAGCCCGCCCGATTTGGGCGGGCTGATTTGCTTCAGCCGCAGCGGTGCCGCCGATCAGTCGTCCATTCATTCACCAAGCTACTCAATGCTCATCCCATGCCCCATGCAGTCGCAATAGGGTGCCGTATTGGCCTTGGCAGCTCCGAGTTCGAATCACTGAAGACTCTTATGCCAGCAGTTGTCTACCAGTAGTTGGCTGAGAAGCGCAGCTAAGGGCACAGGCAAAGCTGACAAACACACTTTCCAAACACACGTTTATGAATATTGGCATCATCGGTGCCCCGCAATCGGGGAAGACCACCGTTTTCCATCTTTTGACCGGCACAGAGCCTGATCCAAACGCGCTACATAAGCGCGAGACGCTGCGCGCGGTGACACAAGTTCCGGATGCGCGCGTTGACAAGCTTGCGGAGATGAGCGAGTCGCGCAAGGTTATCTACACGACAGTAGAGTATCTCGACACGCCCGGACTCGAGGAGGGCGCGTCGAAGCAGAGCTGGTTTGAGGGAGTGTTCTCGGGCGAACTCAAGAACGCTGACGCGCTGGCGCTGGTCGTGCGCGGGTTTGAGCTGGCTGGAGCGCTGGAATCGGCGGATCCGCCGCGCGACATCCGCCGAATACAAGACGAACTTATCTTCAGCGATCTGATCGTGATTGAAAAGCGGCACGAAAAGCTGCAGAAACAGGTGCGGGTGAAGTCTCCTACCGCTCAGGAGACTATGGAGCTTGAGGTGCTCGAACGTGCCAAGGCGCAGCTTGAAGCGGGACGTCCGTTGCGCGTGCTCGAGCTTGGTGTCCACGAAAAGAAAGCACTACGGGGATTTCAGCTATTGAGTGAGAAGCCAATGCTCGTCGTGTTGAATCTGTCAGAAGGGGATTTGAGTAATGCCGATGCATTGGCCGCTAAACTCTCGGGGACGTTTGCCCACGACGGAATGGCTGTGATCGGACTTTCGGCGAGTATCGAAGGAGAAATCGCACGCCTCGACGCCGAAGAGCGGGCAGTTTTCATGAGCGATTTGGGAATCACCACTTCGGCGCGCGATCGAATCATCCAAGCCAGCTACAAACTGCTCGGTTTACAGAGTTTCTTGACAACAGGCGACAAGGAAACACGGGCGTGGCCGATTCACATTGGAGAGACGGCGGTGGAGGCGGCAGGTGTGATTCACAGCGACCTTGCCAAGGGATTCATTCGGGCGGAGGTGGTTCATTACGACGATTTTGTGCGTGAAAGCGGTTACGCAGGCTGCCGGACGAAAGGATTGATCAGACTCGAGGGGAAAGAATACGTCGTGAAGGACGGGGACATTCTGGTCATCCGGCACAGCGGATAGCAGGAGAACTTCAACCACTACTTGAAGACCCGATGCGCAAGCATCGGGTCTCTTTTTGCAATATAGCTGAGTCAGTTGCCGAACTCAAACACATTCAGCGCGGAAACCGCACAAAACGCGCTGAAATACGTGTGGCGGGGGACTTAGCGTCATCGCGAGTCCGCAAGCTCCGCAAAAGCGTGGCATGCACTTTGCGAATTCTCGGCGTGATGCAAAAGGCACCGCACAGCATGTTGACAACAGAAAACAGCAGGCAACGGCACATATGAGTTCGCGGCTTCCCAACTTGCTAATCAGCAACGAGCTGATCACGCAGGAACAATTTCTGATCTTCAAGTCGCGTCAGAAGGACTCGGGCAATTCGGTTGTCACCGAACTGACAAAATTGGGTGTTGTCAGTGAAGACCAGATTGCGCAGTTCATTAGCACCTATTACAGCCTTGAGCTTGTGGATCTTGAGAAAATTCAAGTTCCAGATTCTGTGCTCAAGCTGCTATCGAAGGATTTCATCCAGAAGTACCAGGTTCTGCCGCTCAGTCGTTCGGGGAAGACCTTGCGAGTCGCCCTTGTTGATCCGAGTATTGATTTCGTTCTTGAGGACATCAAGTTTATCACCGGCTTCAACGTGCAGCCGGTGGTATGCACGGAGACTCAATTTCTGCGTGCGATTGAGCGCTACTACCAGATGGGTGGGACGCTCAACAAGATTCTGGCGGACATGGGAGACGACACCGGCGTTGAAGTGGTCGCTCAGTCCAACGATCCGGAACTTGACAGGCTTAAGGAAGAAGTCGAGACCGCGCCGGTTGTCAAGCTGGTGGACGGCATTCTAACCGACGCGATCAACAAGCAGGCATCGGATATTCATCTCGAACCCTATGAAACGCAATTTCGCGTACGATTCCGTATTGACGGAGTACTGGTCGAGGTGATGTCTCCGCCGAACCACTTGAAGGCGGCAATTTCATCGCGCATCAAGATTATGGCCAAGCTTAACATTGCAGAGCGGCGCGTGCCGCAGGACGGCCATATCAAGATGAAGCTTGGCGAACGAACAGTCGACTTGCGAGTATCGACACTCCCAACACTGTTTGGCGAGAAGATCGTGATGCGTATTCTGGACAAGTCCAATCTTACGCTCGATCTGACTGCGTTCGGCTTTTCAGAAAAAGCGTACGCAGACTTTGAAAAGGCAATTCGAAGTCCGCACGGGCTGATCCTCGTCACAGGTCCGACAGGATCAGGAAAGACGACGACGCTTTACAGCGTATTGTCCAAGATCAATACTCCAACAGTAAACACGATGACCGCGGAAGATCCCGTAGAGTACAATTTTGCGGGACTGAATCAGGTTCAAGTGAAGGAAGAAGTGAATCTCACCTTCGCTACGGCATTGAAGGCATTCCTGCGACAAGACCCGGATATCATCATGATTGGTGAGATTCGTGATCAGGAGACGGGTTCAATCGCGGTGCGAGCCGCACTGACGGGCCACTTGGTGTTGTCCACTCTGCACACGAATTCCGCAGCGGCCACCATTACACGTATGGTGGATATGGGATTGGAGAGATTTCTTGTGTCCTCATCGGTCAATCTCGTGGTTGCACAGCGTCTGCTTCGCAAGATCTGCAAGAAGTGCAAGATTCCGGTCGAAGTTCATCCCGAAGCTCTGCGCGAAGTCGGGATGGATCCCGAACACTACAAAGGCCACACGTTCTATCATGGCGCCGGCTGCCTGGAATGCAACAGCACAGGGTATCGGGGACGTACGGGAATCTATGAGGTCATGCCGATGACGCCAAGGCTCCGGGAAATGGTACTTGAAGGGAAGAACACGCACGAAATTGAAGAACTTGCGGTAAAAGAGGGCATGCTGACCTTGCGGATGGATGCGGTCGAGAAGTTCAAGAACGGCGTGACAACAATTGAAGAAGTTTTGAGAATAACGGGAGAGGGCCATTAACGATGGGCAGACGGCTACAACTGTACCTCGAGCGACTGTCTCTCGATGAACTCCTTTTCCTTGAGACGGAGATTGAGCGTCGAAAGGCGAAGTTCAAGCGAGAGTATTCAGTTCTTGCTATCCAGACAGAGCAAAAGCTTCTGACTGTCATGCAGCGGCAGACGCTGGGTCCGATCGTTCGAGAGCTCCGCCGCCACTATAATGAGAGTGCTGCGGCCGGCGGCGGGCTGTTGCTGGCGTTCACCCCGGAGGTCACGGTACTATTGCATCGCGACGTGAGCGGAGCTTCCGTTGCCGCAACGCAGTTACTTACCGGTCTGGCAGAAATCAATGGGAAGATCAGCAACGAGTCGCATCGAATCTCTCTCAAGCTCGGATTAGCGACAGGCGTGGATGTGCTGGCTGCCGGCTCTTCACGTTGTGTCCGCGGCTCGTCGCTCGTTCGGAGAGCGAGTCAGTGCGCCTGGAAGAGTCCGGCGGGATCGATGCTCATTGACGAGCGATCCTCTCAACTGTGGGAACCTCGAAGCGCACCTGTTCGAATTCCGATCGAGATTGAAGGAACTCCTCTTTACAGGGTGTTGCCGTCAGAGGTCCGGACGTCATCTGTGGAGGTTAGTGACGAGAGGCTACAGGAGTTTCTAAACCAAGCTATCAGCTTGGGAATAACAACACTAAAGTACGGCTTGCTTCGCGAGGATGCCGGTGATTCAAGCAACGGAGCATGGTCCAAACCAGTAGCCCGCGCCGTTATTACAGTAGAAGCTTACGACGCGAACTCTGAAAAGAACCTTACTTTTCAAACGCGTTGTGCGCTCACGGAGTACGCCAACAAAGTCGACCATATTCGACGCATGATTAGCAACAAGGGACTAGGATTAGTCAAGCATGAAGAAGCATCGCAGATTACCGCATAAACTTGGGAGCATCAGATGACCGGCAAACTTGATGTTCGGAAACTGCTTGAGGAGCTGATTCACTCAAAGGGAAGCGACCTGCATCTCACGGTGAATAGTCCACCGCGCGTAAGAGTGGATCAACAATTGGTCCCGCTAAAATACGATCCCTTGACTCCGGAAGACTGCCGGGCATTGTCATACAGCATTCTGACGGACAAGCAGCAGAAGCGACTGGAGCTTGAATTTGAGGTTGACTTTGCTTTCGGCATCGAAGGTCTCTCGCGGTTCCGCGGAAATGTTTTCTTTCAGCGCGGCTCCCTGACGACAGTTGTGCGTGCGATTCCGTATCAGATTCCGCCGATCGAACAACTGCGTCTGCCGAGGATCTGCCAAACATTCTCGAACAAACCAAAGGGATTGATCCTTGTAACTGGGCCGACCGGGTCAGGAAAGTCAACGAGCCTGGCGGCGATCATTGATCGCATAAACACCGAAAGACCAGTCCACATCATAACTGTAGAGGACCCGGTCGAATACGTTCACTCTCACAAACGAGCACTCATCAATCAACGGGAAGTCGGCGCCGATACTAAAAGCTTTGCAACAGCACTGAAGTATGTGCTCCGCCAGGATCCTGACGTCATTCTCGTCGGTGAAATGCGCGATCAAGAAACGATTCAGGCTGCACTGACGGCTGCAGAGACCGGTCACCTTGTCTTTGCAACGCTTCACACGAATTCTGCAACGGAGTCGGTGAATAGAATCATCGACGTGTTTCCTCCTCATCAGCAGGGTCAGGTCAGAGCACAGCTCTCGATGTCCTTGGAAGCAGTGATGACACAGAAGCTCATACCTCGAAAGTCGGGACAAGGCGTGGTGCTATCTGCGGAGGTAATGATTCTGACACCTGCAATTCGTGCACTTATTCGAGAAAGCAAGGTGCATGAGATGTACGGAATCATACAGGTGTCTCAGAAGTACGGCATGCAGACGCTTAATATGTCACTTTACGATCTTGTCATGACGAAGCAAATCAGTCCTGAACGCGCGCTTATGGTAGCTAACAATCCTGAGGAACTTCAAAGGATGATTGGCGGAACCGGGCAACAATCAGTGAACGTTCCGGGCCGGCCAACTCCACAAACACGTTAAGCGCGGAAGACTTATGCCAGTATACCTCTACACAGGCCGCGGCGCCGGATCGAAACAGATTAATGGCGAGATCGAGGCTCAAGACAAGCAGGAAGCGATATCCAAACTTCGCCAGCGGCGAATCGTAGTACAGGAACTTCGCTCAAAGCCCAAGGATATCAAGGTCGGCGGTATTGGCGGCGGAGTTGGCGTAAAGGACCTGAAGATATTCGCGCGCCTATTCGGAACGATGATCAACGCAGGTCTTCCGATCGACCAGTGTCTGCAGATTCTTGTTGATCAAATGCAGAACAAAAGATTTCGTAGGACAATTGCGGAAGTTCACAACCAAGTGGCAGGCGGAGAATCCTTGTCCGAAGCGATGAGCAAACACAAGGATGTGTTTGACAATCTGTTTGTGCACATGGTGAATGCGGGCGAAACCGGTGGTGCTTTAGCCATGGTCTTCAATCGACTCGCTGTCTACCTCGAGAAGGCCGATGCCCTGCGCCGGAAGGTAAAAGGTGCGATGATCTATCCATCGGTGATTGCCTGCGTAGCAATAGGAGCAACGATCTTCCTGCTCATGAAGGTCATTCCAGTGTTTGCAAACATGTTCAAGGATTTGGGTGCGGATCTGCCAAAACCGACGCAGTTTGTGCTCACGCTCTCGAACATTGTTCAGCAGACGTTCTTTCCTGCGCTCGGTGTTGCAGTCGTAGGCTTCTTCATATTTCGTCGATGGCACAAGACGCAGAACGGTCGCGCCACGGTGGATAAGTTCCTGTTAAAGACACCCGTCATTGGGGGAGTGATCAGGAAGTCCGCCGTAGCGAGGTTTACGCGGACGCTTGGGGTATTGATCTCGTCCGGTGTTCCAATTCTGCATGGACTCGAGATAACTGCGCGGACTGCGGGCAACGTCGTCATTCAGCGCGCAGTCGAAAAGGTCAGGAAGGAAGTCAGCGAAGGACGCAATATCACGCAACCGTTGCTCGAGACAGCCGTGTTTCCGGCCATGGTGTGTCAGCTCATTGCGGTCGGTGAACAAACCGGGCGGTTGGCAGAGATGTTAGAGAAGATTGCGGACTTCTACGATGAGGAAGTCGATGCGGCTGTAGCGGCAATGACGTCATTGATTGAACCGATTGTCATCGTGTTGATGGGTATTGTAATTGGTGGTCTGCTTGTATCGATGTATCTGCCGATGTTCGACATGATCGGTGCCATTAAGTAACAACTTGCAGGTCTACGGAGTAAATGAACATGTTACGTGAAAAGATCCTGCTGGTAGATGACGAGCCAGCGCTGCTGTCGTACTTGGAAGAAGTAGTTCGAGAAGAAGGCTTCCGAGTTACGAAAGTCAACTCAGCGCAAGAAGCTCTCGCGGCACTGGAAGAGGAAGTGTATCTGCTGGTCATCACAGATTTGAGGATGCCGGAACTTGACGGTCTGGAGCTTCTGCGCAGGATCAAGGAGCGCGATCCGCAGCTGGGAGTGATTGTGATGACGGCGTTCGCTTCGTTAGAGACAGCAGTTGACGCACTCCGGCTTGGGGCGATGGACTACATAACGAAGCCGCTGCACGTGCAAGAGATCCAAGTCGTATTGCGCAAGGCGGTGGACAGCATTCACCTCAAGCGCGAGAACAGGCGCCTCAAAGCACAGCTTGCCGTCGAGTCAGGCGAACCGAAGATCATCGGGAGCTCTTCAGAGACGCAAAGTATGCTTGAACTGGTCAGGCGAGTCGCACCATCGGACTCGACAATTCTGATCACCGGCGAGTCTGGAACAGGCAAGGAGCTTATCGCGCAGGTTCTTCACTACTACTCGGAACGCTCGCGAGGTGAGTTCGTCACAGTCAATTGTGCTGCTCTGCCTGACACTTTGCTTGAGAGCGAGCTGTTCGGGCACCGACGCGGCAGCTTTACAGGAGCCGTGCGAGACAAGGACGGCCTGTTCAAGGTAGCCAACGGAGGCACGCTGTTTCTGGACGAAATCGGCGACATGTCGCCTTCCCTGCAAGTGAAGCTCTTGCGCGCCCTGCAGGAGCGGGAGATTCTGCCGATTGGTGCGACGAAACCGATCAAGATAGACGTACGGGTAATTGCTGCAACAAACGCGGACTTGGATCAGAAGCAGCATACCGGTGAGTTTCGGCCAGACCTGTACTACAGACTCTCGGTGATTCCGATACACATAAAGCCGCTAAGAGAACGTCCGGACGACATAGCGGATCTTGCTGAGTATTTTCTCGAGCGATCGTGCCGCAAGATCTCAGTGCCCAAGCGTCGGTTTTCGCCGGAAGCGCAGCGAAAGCTGTTGCATTACTCGTGGCCCGGGAATGTTCGTGAGCTTGAGAATACCATTGAGAGGCTTGTGATTTTGAGTGATCACGAGCTGATAGATGTTGCCAGTCTACCCGCACGAATCGTGGGTGCAGAACAGCGAGTGGCGGCAGCACAGGCGCGTTCATTGGCAAACCAGACATTGGACGAAATGGAGAAGTCTTACTTGCTGCAGGTCCTCGAAGAAACTGGCTGGCAGAAGAAACGAGCCTCAGAGATTCTTGGAATTGATCCGTCGACTATATATAGGAGGCTTCAGAGGTATGGTATCAGGCCACCGCAATAGGGAAGAAGTGGCGGTTGGCAAACCGATGTTGCGGATGACAGTTCCAAAGTCCAACGTCTCGCAATTTGCAAGGAGTCAGTAATAGTGCAAGTCATTGAAAAGTATAGTTGCAGTCAAAGCGCTTGGTGTGGCATACACGTTGCTTGAATCAGTGCTGAACGTGGAAGTATCACCAAGTGTCCGTTTAAGCCAAGTTAGGAGAAAATCATGCTGAAAGCAATCCGTAACAAGAAGAACCAGAAGGGATTCACGCTCATTGAACTCTTGGTCGTGATCGTGATTATCGGTATTCTGGCTGCCGTTGCCGTACCGCGCTTTATGGGTGCGCAGGATCGCGCGCGTGTCGGTGCCGCTCGCGCTGACCTTGACCTGTTCCGTCAGGCCCTGGGAATGTTCGAAATTGACAACGCCGACTATCCGGGCGCGCTGACGTTAGCGACTGCACCGACCGTGTTGGTCGATCCGCAAGGGAACCCGTATATGTCGCTGCCGACGGGCGACAATTTCGCGAGCTTCACCTATACTTACGACGGTGCGGCAAGCCCGACGTCCTATTCGATTGATGTCGTTTGTCACGACAACGGTGGAACGACGCTTACTGCGACTCCCGAAGGTATCCAGTAAAGCGCAAAGCGTTGAAACGAAAACCCGCGACCAAAGTCGCGGGTTTTCGTTTTGCAACATGCAAGTTCGATCGTCGGCCTTGCGTATGGTGGGCAAGAAACTGCGAAACAAGTTGCAGGGCCGCTGGTTCTATGAGACAACAGGCAACAGAAAAATCAAAAAAACAAATAGATACCGACATTACGCGGCATGGCACATGCCTTGCAAACAGTTTCATGGGCATAAAGATAACAAGGGAAAAGTTCCCGGAGCACTTGATTGAACGCGGGCAAGGTATCTGAACTGGAAAGGGCGTTCGTTGTAGCGGAATCTGCAGCGATGCGAGAGCTTTTGAGAAAAGCTGAACGCATAGCACCCTATCGAACAACAGTATTAATCAGCGGCGAGTCGGGTACGGGGAAAAACGTTGTTGCCAAAGCGATTCACCTAAATGGAGGCATGCGCAACCACTCTTTCGTTTCTGTGAACTGCGCGGCCTTGCCGGAGACGCTCTTTGAGTCAGAGCTGTTCGGTCACGTAAGAGGAGCATTCAGCGGAGCGGTCAGAGACAAGCCGGGATACTTCGATGAGGCACGGGGCGGGACGCTTGTCCTTGATGAGATTGGCGAATTACCGATGGGAGCCCAAGCCAAACTGCTACGAGTGCTGCAAGAGGGAACGTTTCGTCGGGTTGGGGCAGTCGATGAATGCCAGACGGACGCTCGAATCATCGCGACCACTTCAAGAGATATCGAGCACGACGTCTCCTCTGGCCGTTTCCGAGAGGACTTATTCTATCGACTAAATGTAGTCCCGCTGCATGTGCCACCTCTCCGAGATCGTAGGGAAGACATTCTTCCGCTTGTCAATCACTTTCTGCTCGAGGCAGGAATTGATCGGGGCATTGACGGCCTGTCCCAAGATTCCGTTGAACGGCTCCTGACCTACATGTGGCCTGGAAACGTCAGGGAGCTGGAGAACGCTGTAGAACGATCTGTGATCCTCTACGGCGGAGCACAAATAGAACTTCCCCGTTCAACCTCGTCTCGTGTTGAAGCAGACGAATTGTCTGTTACGCTTCCGGACGACGCACTTAGCATAAAGCAAGCCCTCGCTCAATTAGTGCCGGAAATTGAAAGCGCATTGATAAAGCGAGCATTGAAGTTAGCAGGAAACAATCGAACGCGTGCGGCAAAACTGCTGGAAATTTCCCACCGCTCGCTGCTGTATAAGTTGAAGAATTATAACTGTGGATAAAGCGCAAGGAGTGCATGTGATGCAGCGCCGTTTGCCAGTACAGTTTTGGTTACCGATGGGTACGTTGCTCAGCGTAGCCCTGTGGTACGGATGCGAACAGAAGGGCGATTTCAGCCCGGTTTCATCTGCGAGAGACAATCTCGCGTTCATCGAGGCTATCATCATTGATCCGCCTGTGATCATGCCGCAGGCTACTGCTACAATCGAGGCGCGGATCGTGAATGAACAGCAAGAGCCGGCTCCCGGCGAGAACGTTCGGTTCACCGCCACCCGCGGCAGTTTCGGTGCCGCAGGACCGGATACGACAGTCGTTACCGATAACTACGGCAAGGCAAGGACAAGTTACACGGCGCCGGCGGACACCGGCAATGTGTCTTTGCACGTCGAGTTGTTAAGTATGCAAGCAACGCAGACCCGAACCATTTCGGTGACCACCACAGGTTCTGATCCGAACGGACTTGTTTCCGCGATTGCTGACGACGACACTCTGTTTGCCGACAATGGAGCATCCAGCACTCGCATACGCGCGCGTGTTCGGACGGCATCGAACAATCCGGTCGGCGGCGCAGAGGTGAATTTCTCGACGTCGCTCGGCGTAATAACCTCACCAGCAGTAACAGACGCGCAAAGTGGAACCGCAATCGCGACATTGACTTCGACTGAAGCTATTGGACGGGCCATGGTTGTCGCGAGATACAATGAGAACTCCGACACTGTGTACGTCGACTTCCTGCAGCCGTATGCTGCTCAGTCCATTCAGGTAAATACCTCGCTTGCAAATTTGACAGCAGGTGTCGACTCGACTGTGGTCAGCGCACGTGTGATTGGAGAGGACGGGCAAACCCTTCGCAGTAACGTTATGGTGACGTTCAGTGCGAATTCAGGAAGTTTCTCGGCACAAGCCGTGACAACACAAGAAGGTATCGCCACAACTGTCTATCGTGCGCCGGTGACGGCAGGACCGGTGACCATCGTCGCTTCAACTGGCGGCGTAACCGGAAATGCCATGCTCAGCATTCAGCCAGGCC
This sequence comes from bacterium, assembly GCA_023382385.1. Classification (NCBI taxonomy): domain Bacteria; species bacterium. The sequence continues at coordinate 55,750 of JAHDVH010000006.1, forward strand.
CCCTCGCGTCACTGACGCTGTCGACAACGGCGGACACGCTCTGGGCCGACAACTCCAGCGAAACGGTCGTACGCGCCCTCGCCCGTGATACATACGGTAACACTGCTTTGGCAGGTACAATTGTCGCGTTTAGTGCATCTGGAGGAAGCATCTCCGAGTCAGCATCAACTGACGCAAACGGCTACGCGATTGCCACTTTTCGTGCTGGGCTGAATCCGGGTAATGCTACAGTATCGGCACTAAATGGCACTGTAAATGGGAGCACAAGTGTCTATCTGAGATCCACGACAGCAGAGCAGATATCCTTGACGGTGAATCCACGTCAACTTGTGGCAAATGGCTCGAGCACCTCAGTTCTTCGCGCTTTAGTCCTTGATTCGCAGAACCGTCCCGTTTCAAATGGAACAACCGTGGTATTCACGTCTGAACAAGGGCAGTTGGGTGGCGCAGCAGCCGCGACCAGCAAGGGAAACGCAGCGATAAGCGGCAGTGGGTCGAGTAACCAGTTTGCACAGCCATGGGAGCGTGTGCGAGGATCAGTATCTGAGAAGGCGCTTCGTGGTCCGGACCGCAGAAATCCGATTTTCAGCGTCTACAGCGCTGTGACTGACGGTGGATATGCGATTGCAACGCTTACAAGCTCGACCGTCACGGGAACCGATCTTGTCACGGCAAGCACAAACGGGCTGTCTGCTGAAGAGACAGTAACATATGTAGCGGGTACGGCCGCGACTGTGACAGTCACGCCGGGTGTGACACAGATTCCCGCTGACGGAATCAGCAGCACGCCGATCTCCTGTCGAGTGTATGATGCATACGGGAATGCTCTTGCAGGCGGAATTCCCATTTCTGTCACATCAACGCTGGGGACGCTTCAACCAACATCCGGCTTCACAAATTCGTCGGGAATCTTCACAACAAACTTGACGAGTTCACGGCAGGTTGGACACTGTGCAATCGTTGCAACCTCAAGTCAAGCAAGCGGGTACGGCGAGGTTGAGTTCACTGCGGCAGAAGTAGCAGGCGTAACACTATCCAGCGGTAGTTCTTCAATTCTAGCAGACGGCACCTCATCAACCGTTGTCACGTGCGTAGTAAGAGACGACTTCAATCAGCCCATCAGTGGGCGTGCCGTCAACTGGAGTACCACTGCCGGAATCGGATCACTACAGGTCATCACTTCCGTCACGAACAACGACGGTCTCGCAACTGCGCGATTTACGAGCGGTGCATCAAATTCGGATGCCTCACAAATAGTGACTGCCGAAGTTGACGGCGAGTCAGGATCGTACGCGCTGACCATGCGCGGAGTAACCGTTCTCATCCAGTCAAGTCATGCAACCCTTCCTGCGGACGGCATAACAACCACCGATGTGCGGGCGACGGTTCGCGAAACATCGAGCGGTGTTGCAGTTGCTAATGTCACAGTAAGATTTGCTGCGACACGGGGAGCGATTGAACAGTTTTCGCTGACGAACGAAAGCGGCATCGCAACTGCAGTCTACCAGACTTCGAATGAAGCCGGTGATGTGCAGATCAGCGCGACCTACGGAAGTGCGCTTCGTGCCGAAACGAGTATCACTCTAACGAGCACGGAAGCCCAAGATGTAATCGTGAGCATTACAAGCCGTCAGTTGCTTGCAAACGGGGTCGCAAGCACTCAAGTTCAGGGGCTAGTGCGGGATGCAGGTGGATATCCAGTGCCGAATACTCTGGTGACCTTTACAGCGTACTCCGGCGGCACTTTCACGCCGCAAACATCGCTTACAAACGCCAGCGGCATCGCTTTGTCAACGTTCACTTCAGTCGCCTCGGAGACAGACTTAAACGCATCAATTGAGGCAGCAATTGAGCGAAGCGCAACCGTCGACTCGATCGCGCTCTTAGGAGTCAACCTGTCGGCAAGTGGAAACGCGCAGATGCTGCCAGCGAACGGCGCTGCAACCGCAACCATTACAGTAAGTCTAAGAGAGGCAAGCAGCACGATTGCAATTCCCAATGCGACGATACTCTGCGGAGCTTCGCTGGGTTCGATTCCTTCATCGGTGACGACAAACTCCGCCGGCATCGCGACATTGACCTATACCGCCGGCACTGAAGTAGGAGAAGCGTACATCATCGTGCGATACGGCAACCAACTCCGTGACACTGTGGCAATAACGTTGTTCTCTCCTTCACCATCAGCAATTGAGCTGAACGCATCAACGAACTCCATACTTGCTGACGGTCAAAGCACGAGCAACCTAAGCTGCCGCCTGATTGATCAAAGCGGGAATCCGATTTCAAATGTCGCAGTTTCGTGGAGCATGGTCGGATCAGGAAGTCTCACGTCTGGCACTTCGATCACAAACGCGGATGGTTACGCGACTAACACGTTCCGCAGTGCCGGGAGCATGAATGACTTGCAAAGCACGATTCGAGTAAACTCTCAGTCCGCATCAGATTCAGTAGTGGTATTCAGCCGCGGCGTCACGGTGCAGGCAAGCGCGCAGTATTCAGCGATGCCTGCCAATGGGGTTTCTCAAAATGCAATCCAAGTGCATGTACGAGAGACTACGAGTATGGTCGCTGTCTCCAATATGCCTGTCAACTTTGGAACGAGCCTGGGCTACATTGTAAACAGCGCGATGACGAACGCATCAGGTATTGCGAGTGCGAATCTGACCGCCGCGTCGAGCAGCGGCACGGCAATGATTGCATGCTACCTTGGGCCGCAGCTCGGTGATACAGTATCGGTAAACATGTACGCGCCGATCGCACAGACGATAAACGTGACCGCGCAGAATCAGTCGGTACGTGCAGACGGCATCAGTTCAATGCAGATATCGGCGAACGTATTTGATGCTATGGGAGTTCCCGTAGCAGGAACACCTGTTACGTGGAGTGCGAGCGGAATAAGCTATACGCCTACAGTTACTGTGACCAACGCGCAAGGCACAGCAACCCTGACGTTCACTCCCCCGGCCTATGCAATAGACCAAACGACGACCATCACCGCTGCGTCCGGCACTGCACAGGGATTCTCGAGTGTGACACTTCGCGGAGTAACCGTTAATGCTTCCGCTGTTCCCAATCTGGTAGTTGCTGACGGCATTTCGACTTCGCAAATTCGCGTTCATGTCCTGGAAACCACATCGCAAATCGCTATTCCGCAAGCGACGGTATACTTCGGAACCAACTTTGGGTCCGTGCCGAATTCGTCCACGACAGATGCGAGCGGAATCGCAACTGTATCATTGCAAGCTTCTACGCAAACAGGTACGGCCGTTGTCACGGCAAGTTACGGTCAGACCTTAACAGCACAGGCCGCCGTAACCTTTGCACCTTCCACGCCGACTACACTATCGTTGACGGCGAACCCGACCATCCTGTTTGCGGACAACAGTAGCACATCAACCCTTGTGGCCAATGTAACGGATCAAAATGGAAATCCTGTTCCAAATGGCACGCAGGTACGATTCAGCATACCGCCACAATCCGGCACACTTGAGAATCTTCGCACCACAACTGGTGGAGTCGCGACGAATATGCTCGTCTCGAGTTCAACACCGGATACGTTCTTTGTATCTGCGTGGGCTGAGAGCCACCCGCTGGTACGGGACAGTGTGCAGATAATCTATCGCGTTGGAGAGCCGGCCGTGGTTACTCTATCGGCCTCCGCTGATAGCTTGCGGGCAGACGGAATATCAACAGATAGTATTACGGCAAGAGTGACCGATGCTGTGGGACATCTGCTGCCAAATGTTGAGGTCCAGTTTAGCACAACGATCGGCAACATTACGGCAAGTCGTACAACTAACTCACAAGGTGTCGCAGTTGTTCCGTTCAGCTCCTCTCAAACAGGAACCGCAATCATTACTGCGAGCGCGGGAACCGCGTCCAGCAGCTACACTGTATACTTGCTGCCTGGAAATCCGAACAGCATTCAGCTGAGCTTCACACCAAACTCCGTAGGCGTTCGAGGAAGTGGACGAAATGAAACGCTTTTGATTACCGCCTTAGTGCGGGACGCAAACAACAACCCGGTCCTTGACGGTACGAACGTTTTCTTCAATATCAACAACTCGCCGGGTGGCGGTGACTTCCTGTCAAGCACAGGTGCAATTCCGACAATAAATGGCCTTGCAACAGTGGCGTACAACAGCGGAACCGTTTCAGGAACAGCCAGGATACGAGCTGTGTGCCAAGGAGTTAGCGGTGTTTCGACCGAAATCCTGATCTATGCCGGTCCGCCGTACATCGAAAACGTTCTCGACGGTTGTTTGTCAAGCCACATGGCGATAGGGGCGACGCCCTGCAATATGTTTGGTATGGACAGAGTTGGCGAGAGTGTCGAATTGGTTTGTCTTGTGGGTGACCGGTACAACAACCCGGTAACGCCGGGAACAGCTGTCTACTTTACGACGTCCGGCGGCGTTGTGACCACCGCGACAGGATACACCGACTCAGCTGGCTTTGCGCGTGTGACTTTATACAGCGGAAACCCGTTGCCGACCGTGAGTCGCTGGCTCAACTCACTAACAGATCCGAATCTCGGGACGGCAATTCTATGTTCAGACGTGCCGGACCGTGATGGTGTTGCGAAGATCCTTGTTAAGACAGCCGGCGTTGACGCCACAGGAGACAGCGTCTGGGTGTGGTCGACTACGAACGTGACTTTTGACTACAGCCAGCCGATTCTGAACCTTCGCGAAGTCACCGTAAACGGTAATCCGAACGAACGTACCCTCTTCATTGGGGAGAACGCCTTGATTCGATTTGCTCTGCACGATTTCAACTTCTGGCCGATGGTGTCAGGAACAGTTGTTACATTCAGCGCAAGTTCTGGCAATGTCTATCCGTCCCAGATCGTGCTTGGTTGTCCGGGCGACACATCGTATACCGTGAGCTTCTTCAACAACCTGACAATCACTGATGACGACGTCGCGACACCGGTGCTTATCAATGTCGACGCAGCCTATGGAGCAGCCTACGCTTTCACGCAAACATTCACGCTGAGAGCAGCATTCAATTCGCTTGCAATGCCTGAAGAGCGCGGCGAAGAAATCATTCAATAAACGAGGCAACAATGCGAATAAAAAACTTAGCAGTAGTTATGGTCGCACTACTTGTTGCGGCCGAAGCACCTGCCATGGTAGGCGGTCCGCTGTTCTGCGTTGGCAATCGTGTAACAAGTATGACTGTAGAGGCAGAGCAGGCGAAGCTGCGCGTTCCCATGGGTGAGCAGCTGGATGTTCGGGGCGGTACGAGTAGCAAGCGGCTATTTCTCACGGGTCGCTATGGGTTGCAGGACTTCATGGATGGGTTCGTCAGGATTGGAGCCGCGAACTTGAAGTTCGACGATTTCGGAAATGGATATAGCGCGTTTTCGAGCAATCCCACACTCGCCTGGGGCGCAGGCTTGAGAATAGGATTCGCATTCACTGAGCAACTCGAGCTCAATGCAAACCTTGCGTATACGGGATTCAATGCCGAAGGTGATGTCACGCGAAATGGTCGAACTATTTCTAATAAGTATCTTTGGCAGGAGATTAGCCCTGCGCTGACCTTAGGGTATAGAGTATCGGAGATTACACCCTATGTCGGCGTTGGACAGACTTTTCTTATGGGTCGTCGTGAGTACAATGTGTCATACAACGGGACGGCCCTTGCCTTGGCATCTGGCTCCGAAAAGATCTCTGACAGCGATCAGCCAATCAGCCCAATTGTTGGGCTGGAGTGGCACCTTCCCGACGGCTACTCTTTAACTGGGGAAGCGGCAAGCGGAAGCGACGGGGATTGGAGCCTGTCGATTGGACTCTCACAAGCGTTGAGGTAGAACTCGACTGGAAGGAGTCAGGATGAATAAGCACAGACGAATACGAAAGTTAGAGCGCGGGGTATCATTGCTCGAAGTGATGGTGACGGTTCTGATCGTTACCGGTGGACTAGTTGTCGTGATGTCCTCCTTTGTTGGCATGCAGAAGTCAAGTCGTTATGTCGAGAAGATGGAGACCGCAAACAGCCTCTTGCGCCTCGAAATGGAGATGCTCAGAAACATCCCTTATTCGAGTATTCGATCAAGCGAGGCGAACTACGGTACTGCCTGGAGCGACCAGCAAGACTTTCGACGACAGCTGATTGTCACGGATCTTGGAAATCTGAAGCGCGTTCGAGTGTTAGTTTATTTTGACGGTGACAAGCACGTTGCTGAAGCGACTACAATCATTGCAAGGCTATAAAGGACAGAACTACATGGAACCGCATACAACAAAAAGCGGCATGTGGGCAATCTTGAGGGCTCGGGGCGGATCTCTCCTAGAACTGACAATTGCGATGACCCTAGGAGCAGTCATTCTTGTTTCGCTTTTCTCTCTTTACTATGTCGCCGCAGCTTCTGCCTCAAAGGAAGAGAGCAGACAGGCATCTGTTAAAGAGGGACGACTGATCGCAATGCGCATGGTTCGCGACTTGCGAATGATCGGATTGTTTGCCACCCAGGATATCGACGGAGACAGCAACGACATCAATCGCGACATTCCTCTATTGTCGTGGAGCAACAATCTGCATGAGGCAATTGAGTTCGCTTCAACTTACTCAATAGCATTTACCTGTGATATTGACAACGACTCTCTGACGGAAACAATCGAGCTCTATCGTAACGCAGGCGGCATACAGCAGAATGTATGGGAGTGGTCGCGGGATTCCGTAGCTTGGGGACAGCGATCAGCGCGGATAATCGGGTCGAACGTTGACGGTTTGCTCTTTCGCTATTTCGACAGAGAAGGGAACGAAATACCGAGTTCCGGGCCAATTCCAGTCGGTGGATACACATTGACGACCGGACAACGAATGCGGATTGCGGCAGTCGAGATGTCACTTGTAGTGCGTTCAAACGAAGAGGCGCAGCAACACAACCAGGAGTACCTCTCGCTTCCCGATGGAACATACTGGCGCGATAACTTTCACCGAGAAAAGTATCGATTTCTCGTGTGCGGCAGAAATCTTGGCTTAGGTGCATAGCTCTTTAAGGATGACCATGAAAACGTGTAATGGACAACCAGATAAGGGCAAGATCAAGGGCGTTGGTCGGCAGAGGGGCATGATCATGATCGCGGCGGTTGTGATGCTCGCCGGCCTGATGTTCGTGGCAACAACTGCGTCAATCAATTCAATTGGTACGGCCAAAGTGGAGACCACGGCATTAGATGAGACTCGTACTTTCTACGCTGCGGAGGCGGGAATTGAGTGGGGTACTGATCAGGTTCGGGACTTGCTCATGGTTAACCTTGATCCTACTGATGCTCAACTGGACTCCCTGCCGAGTCCAAATATGGACGGATACTCGTACGATCTCTATCAGATTGGCCGAGTAGGCACAACGACTCAGGAGGTACTTACCGCCGGCGACTACCGAGGGTTAATCGGCTTTGTCACAAGATATCAGGTTGATGCGCGGGCCACATCTAATCGAACGTCAACTCAGATTAGCCGTGAGTTGCAACATCAATTCATTCCGCTCTTTCAGTTTGGTGTGTTCTACGATGAAGATCTTGAGATCTTTCCCGGCCCTGCAATGACCTTCGAGGGTCGCGTCCACACTAACGCTGACCTGTATATTGGTGCTGAAACCGGCATTACGTGTAATTCGTATGTCACGGCGGGCGGTCGCATATGGCATCATCGTAAAGACGGTGCTCACATCGATCCTCCCGGGCCTGTGAATATTCGTGACCTGATTGGTGCATATCAAAACATGTGGCGGGGAGCATACTGGTTAGACAATCGACGAGTAGATTGGGCCGCGGCGGCTCTAACGCTGTGGCAGGGTCAAGTGCGTGACCAATCTCACGGAATGTCAACACTTCGTCTGCCGTTACCACCTGCCGCAGACCAGCACGAAATTGTCGAGCGGGCCGACACGTTGAACGATGGGCCGCAGCAAATCGAGACCAAGTATTGGTATAAGGCCGGAATGCGCTACGTCGACGGTGTTTTACGAGACAGCGCAGGTACTGTGCTGGTAAACAATAGCTACTTTGTGTACACTGTCAACAAATTCTATGACGATCGCGAGAATCGCTACATGGACGTTATTGACGTGAATATTGGCGCAATGCTAGCCGACAGCGCGTTGCCGGCCAACGGAATCATCTACATCAGTGATTACCGAGGCGCCGATCCTGCTGTTCGAATTCGTAACGCCTCACGGCTGCCGTCAGTTGGGCTTTCAATCGCTACAGATTTGCCGCTGTACGTATGGGGCAACTACAATACAGTGAACAAGCGAGGCTCTGCCTTGCTGTGCGACGCAATCACTTTCCTGTCACCAGCGTGGAGTGACGCGAACTCGAGCGGTCCGCTCACTGGCCGGAATGCTACCTCCATGACAGTTAACGCGTGCATAATGACAGGGCATGTTCCCAGCACAAATGGCGGACAATACAGCGGGGGTTTGGAGAACTTAATGCGTTTTCTGGAGAGGTGGGGTGGACAGACTGTGACCTATCGCGGCAGTATCATAGACTTGTGGTTTAGCCGATACAACATTGGCGCGTGGAGCTATGGAGACTTCTATACTGCTCCAAACAGAAACTGGGGATTTGACACTGACCTGCTTTCACCAAGCAATTGGCCTCCGGGCACGCCCCGAGTCCACACAGTGCAGCGCGGTGCGTGGCGTCAGATTAGCTAAAGGAAAATCAGCATGAAACTTGAGAAGAACACCCTAAAGAACCCTGAAGCAAAAGCGCGGCGTGCATTCCGAAGCGGGCGTTGGAAACTAGGGGCGCAGATTCTCGAAGAGCAGCTTCGCTCTAACGGCGAGGATTTCGCGAAATGGAATCTTATAGGTGATCTAAAGTTCCGAGCAGGCGAGCGAGAAGCAGCGCTCACGCTATGGCGTCGCGCGCTCGACGGATACATGCAAGAGGCACTTCACGAGAATGCTTTGGGCGTTGCGCGAAAAGTTGTGCGCATGATCCCAGAGGAGGTCGACGTATATCTGTCGATCTCCGAAGCTTACCTCGGCCTAGAGTATTATGCCGACGCAATTTCTGCATTCCGGACGTTCATAAAGCTAAACAAGTCGAGCTCTCTGAGTGAGCGAAAGAACTGGTTTCGCAAGCTCTTGTCCTGCGACGTCAAGCATCTTCACCTGATAGAAGAAATTCAGCACATTCTCGCTGAGTCACACCTCGAGGACATCGAGCTTGAGCGCGATGTAAAGAGGTGGGCCGAGCAAATGAGCATCGTACATGAAGCCGTAGCGATTGCGCCTGAAAGTGAATCGTTTGAACCTATCTCGATTAGTGCACAGGAAGCAATTAGTGACGAGGAGATGGGTCTTGCCACGTTAGGCGAGTCCGACTCTGAGTTTCATATGCCATACCCAATCTCTAATGTCGAAACGCGTGACGAGGGGGCGGAGGTCAAATACAGCTACAACGTGGATCATGACTTCGAAGTGCCAAGTGAGAAATCGGAAGAACCTCTACCTGAGGGCCAAGGGAAGGATCACTATGATCTGGGTGTTGTCTATGCTGAAATGAAGCTCTGGGATGCAGCGATGACGGAGTTTCAAACTGCAAGGCGAGATCGTAGTATGCGTGGCAGGGCAACGATAGAATTAGCACAATGTTTCAAGAATGCGAACGATCCCCACAGAGCGCTCCGACTTCTCGAAGAGGAGTCGGCGTTAGGGCAATATGAATCCAGTATTCAGGATGACATCGCCTATGAATTAGGCGTGTTGCATCAGTTGGTGGGGAACACGTCCGACGCAATTGAGTACTTAGCGCAAATTGGGCATCAATCGGCGCACCATGCAGACGCGGCGCACAGGCTAGCGGAACTGAAAGCACAATAGGCAAGGCTGAGGGCAAAGACATGGACTTGAAAGGCCTCTTGGAGCTTCTCTTTACGAGGAAAGCTTCCGATCTGCATCTAAGAGTAGGAAGTGTTCCGGTTCTGCGAATTGACGGAAACTTGTTCGGCACCAGGCCGGAACCTGTCAGCGAGCGTGAGATGAATGCCCTACTAAGCGAGACGGTTACTACGCAACAGCTTGAGAAGTTTCTAAAGGAAAAGGAACTTGATCTTGCCCTTACTGTTCCCGGTCATGGACGTGTCAGAGTGAATGCCTATTTCCAGAAAGGCACAGCGGCACTTGCATTTAGAGCAATTAAGACGCTAATCCCGGGCTTCAGCGAACTGAATTTGCCGTCCGTAGTTGAAAAGCTTTGCAATAGTAGGCGTGGCATAATTCTGCTGACAGGGGCAACTGGGTCAGGCAAGTCAACAACGATGGCTTCGATGATCGAGCACATCAATCAGACGCGTAGTGTCAATATACTCACAATCGAGGATCCAATTGAGTATGTCTTCAGTAACAAGAAGTCGCTGATCGCTCAGCGTGAAGTGCTGATCGACACAGAGTCATTCCTGGCGGCACTCACCCACGCGCTTCGTGAAGACCCTGATATCATTATGGTCGGCGAGATCCGCGACCAGAACACGATGAAGATTGCTCTGCAGGCGGCTGAGACCGGGCATCTGGTTCTTACCTCTTTGCATACCTTGAATGCAGTCGAGGCTGTGAATCGCATCATCTCGTTCTTCCCGCTTAACGAGCAAGCACAAATACGAAGCATGCTCGCAGGTTCATTGCAATCCGTAATTTCGCAGCGGCTTGTCTCAAGAAGTGACGTACGCGGTCGAGTTCCCTTAGTTGAGGTCATGATAAATACAACTGCAATTCGTGAATGCCTGGTGCAGCCGGACAAGATGAACTTGATCCATGGACTGATCGAGGATGATCAAGGAACACATGGAATGCAGACATTCGACCAGTCAATTTATGCACTTTACAAGAAGGGGATCATATCGCTCGAGACCGCTTTGGAGAATGCCAATAATCCGAACGATGTCGAAATGGCGGTACGTGGCATAAAGGCCTCAGGATCCAGGCTCGTGGAGGTGTCATAAAGTGCTGAATCACACGAATAGAAGCCTCCTGGATCTGCTAAAGGCCTATGGAGGGAGCAACTACAGCGGCCAAACAACCTGCGAAAGCAAGCGAGGTCAACTTATACTCTGGTTCGTGCGCGGCCATCTCGTGCACGCACAATCTCAGAGTGCAGGAGACGGTTGGGACGCTCTGAAAACGGCCGCTACAGAAGCAATCGAAGTGACTGCCGAGAGTCCCGAGAGTCTTCCACCAGAGCGCTCGATTCGAGTAAGTCTCAGTAGGCTCATCAAGAGTCTGGAGGAGGAACATCGTAGTGTGAATCATGATCGCATGTATATCCCGATTCCGCTGCATGCGCAACTCCTGTTAAAGTTTAAGGAATTACAGAAGAGAGTACGAGGTCTCTCGGATATCCAGGCATATAGCATAGCAGGCAGTGATGATGGCTTGGAATGCCGGTCAAATGCTGACAAATCGGGTAGCGAATCAAGCGAACGTATCCTAATTGAACTTGGGCCACGGGGCGCGACCTGGACGCACTACGCGAATGGGGAGGAAGTGTCGCTGAAAGGCGACTCGACATTAACTACGTCAGAGCTTATGCGCGCGGGTGAGGAACTCATATCCGAGCTAAGAGTCATGAGGCAAAGAGGTGCTGACAAATGAGCAGGCACCCGCTACAAGATTCCTTGCTCGAGGAACGCCTGAGGCGCAGCAGACTGCTGAGCAACGAGCAGATTGAGTTAGTTCAGGAACTGCAGAAAGAGTCATCCATCGGCCTCGCGCAAGCTATCGTTGAGTTAGATTTGCTTACGCAAAATGAAGTTGACCGAATCGTGTCTTCAGATGCAGATATTCGGTCAATTAGGTTAGAGGAAGTGACAATCGAACCTGAAGCAATACGTCATGTCCCCGCAAGAGTTGCAAGGGAGTTCAGATGTATTCCAATAAAGAGAAGCGGGAACACTCTTGTTGTCGCTGCTGCTGACCCGAGCGGGTGCCCAGTTCGTGATGCTCTCCGCTCTGTCACCGATGCTGAGATCGTTCTGTTTTCTGCAGATCCTGAAGCTGTCGAACATGCAGTATTTATATACTACGGCGATCGCAACGGAGGCTCAAGAGGAACAACACAAACGCCTCAAGGGAGAAAAAGCGCAGACCACTATGCGCATTGGAGAGTTCCGCAGGCCACACCGCAGACTTTTGATACGTTCTACGATCACGATGGCGTTCGCAGTGCGCGTGAAATCGGCAAGCAGATCGCAGCAGGTGCAGCAGAGCCCATTGACATGCCACTACTCTTCGTAGGTGAGAGTGGTAGTGGGAAGACGCACTTGGTAAAAGCGATTCAGCACTACATGTCTCGGAGCAATCCACTTGCTCGCGGCCTGCTCTGCTCTGGAAGCGAGTTTGTGGATAGCACACTTGAGTTCCTTGCAGTTAGAGAAGTGGCCTATTTCAGGTATGAGCTGCGTGACCGCGAGATAGTAATAGTGGATGACGCGGGTAAGTGCTTTGGTATGCCTGTGGTTGAACAGGAATTGAGTAGCCTTTGTGAGCACTACAGGAGCAGTGGGGGAGTTGTTGTACTAACCTTAGCGCCGGAAGACATATGCGCCGGTCCATCCACACAAGAGCTGCGCGAAACTCTGTCACGTGGTACTGAGATCGAACTTAGCATGCCGTCACCTTCTGCATTGCGCGACATCGCCACCAAGCGCGGTGTTAAGGCAGAGATTCTTGATGATGATGTGATGGAGGCTTCAGTACAGAATGGTGGAGGTTGGCCGGCTCTGCGCAACTGCCTTTGCACAAAGTAGATTCCAGTGCAAGCATGTTCGCATCAGAGTAAGTGATGACTCATCAGCGAAGGTGCATGCGCGAATAGACGGCTGAGGTAAGCAAGAAGGCGTGGCACCCGCAAGTAGAGGTGTCACATGATCGCAACGTGGAGATGTAGAATAGAATGACGAACGTCAATCTGAATAGTGTGTCAGAGCCGATTGATATCGCAGCAGCCGTCCGCACTGCAATAGAGGACGTGTTATATGTCATTGATCCGAATGGCAGGTTTATAGACGCCAATGACAAGTGCTGTCGCATACTTGGTGTCGAGTACTCTGCGATAAGCTCGCTTGTGCTTGATGACTTCATTGATAACCAAGATCGACAAATGGTCGACAGGGCACGCGAGCAGATTGTCAATGCAAGGAAGAGTGCACGTATGATTCTGCCATTGCGCTCTGCCGGTGGTGGAAGACAAGTGCTTGAAGTGATTGAGTCTCCACTCCAACAGAATGGTCAGGTGATTGGAATTGTTGGGGTTGGACGCGATGTTACGGAAGAGGACGCCATCGAGGCAAAGCTATGGGAGAGCCAGGAGGACCGGGAATCTGCCTTAGCGTATGCTGTCGAAGCGTCGCTCGGAATGATTAGAGGCTACGTTTACTCGCTCCAGAACTTGGATAGCCTTCCGGTGAGCCTGCATGACAGATACAGAAGCGTCTTGATCGAGGAGATTGAGACACTTGGGCGGAGCGTAGAGAACCTGTTACAAGGCAGATCTCCCTCTGACTACAATACGGCGGCCGAGTTGTGTAACGTTCAAGACATCGTGAACGAAGTGCAGCAAGCAATGCAAGGGGAGGCGCGTCGACGGGATATTGACCTGACAGTCACACCAAGCGAAAGCGAAGTGCTGTTGTATACGAAACCTGATGCCGTATGGAGAATGCTTGCCAACTTGGTTGACTACTGCATGCTGCGGATCATTCATGCCGGTGACATTCGCATGATGTGCGTCGACTGCGAAGAGTATGTGGAGATCCGATTAAACAGCTCGGGTCCGATGCCAACTCAGGCAGAAATTAATGGAATCATGACTGACACGTGCGCAGTGCCGAGCGATGGTCACGGTAGTCCAAACGGTAGCAAAGTAGACTTGTTTATTGCGCGAGTTCTGTGCAACGCGCTCGGTGGCGGTATCATGGTCAACGCAGCAGATGGCGGTCGTCTGGAGCTAATTGCGATGCTTCCACGTCATGTTCAACAACTCGGTGTAAACTATCCGGAGCTATTCGAAAGCAACGGACGATAATAAAAGAAAGACAGGGCAAGGTCATGGCAAAACGCAACAAGTATGGGATCGGCATCGATGTTGGCAGTAAGCGAATACACATCGCAACCGTGAAAGCGAGTGGCGATACGGTTGCCGTTGATCAATTAGGTTGTGTTGATCTGCCTCAGGACTCAATCGTTGATGGTTCCTGGATGGACGGCATTGCCTTGGGTGACGTCCTTGCGAAAGTTGCGAAGGACTACAACCTTAAGGGAAAAGAGATCGCAGTAGCTGTGGGAGGGCGTCAGTTGATGATAAAGAAGATAACCACTGACGACATGTCCGACCATGAACTTCGCGGCGCAATTGAGTACGAAGCGGATGCGAATCTGCCGTTCAACATTAGTCAAGTGTCTTTAGATTATGCACGGCAGAACCAGGACGTTGACAGCGGTCGCATGGAAGTTCTGCTCGTCGCCGCAAAGAATGAAGTAGTGTTTGACTCTACGGAACCTCTTTATTGGGCAGGCATGAAGCCCAAAATACTTGAAGCCGCGCCTTTTGCCGTGCAGGCGGCTTTGACCGAGGCTGGCTATCTTGACGAAGAGGGCATTGTCGGCGTACTGCACATCGGGTTTCAGAGCACAGAAGTCATGCTCTACGAGATGTCTCAGTTTGAGACAAGTAGGAGTATTCCGATTGGAGGGAAGGTATATGTTGAAGGCCTAATCCGACGCTGTGGTTATAGTTTTGAGAAAGCACTTGACACTCTTGCGCGTCAAAGTCGCACGGAGGAAGAACAGGATGCTCTGGATGCTGTTGCACGCTCCGTGAGCGAGAGGCTTGCTGAGCAAATTGAGCGTTCGCTTCCTGAATACCTCGGCGTGCTCGCGGAAAAGCCTATGGTGAAGCTATTGCTGTGTGGCGGCGGAGCGGAATTGCCTTGTTTACAATCAGCAATGAGGCAGCGCTTCGGGCTTGAAGTAGAGGTCGTAAACCCCTTCCGGAGGATGAACAGTCCGTCGAGGAATGTCACCCTCCCAGAAGGAGGGAATGCTTCCGGTTACTCGTGTGCAATTGGACTTGCGCTACGATCAATGGGCGGAGATCACCCTGGATTCAACTTAATTTTCTCTGAAGATAGGCCAGAAGCGAAACGGTCGACATACCTTGGTGCGGGGGCGGTGGTTCCAATTCTTGGCTTCTCGGCGGTCATGTTAGGAATGATTATCGTCCATCTTAACCAAGTTAGTCATCTCAGCAGTCTGGAGTCACGTTTGCAGTCCATACGCGATGAAACAGCCCTTTATCGAGATAAGATCGCGGTAGTCGAAGATCTGTCAGTAAAGCGTGCAGATGTCTCCGCACGGATTGACGTGATACGGGAGCTGGACCGCAACAGGTTCGCTCGACTTGAAGTGCTTGAGATGTTGGCGCGGCGCCTGCCTGCGCTTACCTGGCTCACGAGCACCAAGGAGGCAGCAACTCCAAACGGTGCGGGAATTCATGTCTCGGGAATCACAAGCTCAAACACGAAAGTCGCGGAATTCATGACGGAATTGCTTCAGGAACCGAGTGTCAAGGGAGTTGACTTGCTTGTCACACAACAGGGTGAAATTGCGGGTACCGAAGTCACTGAGTTCACACTGCAGTTGACAATTCCGACAATCGAAATTCAGGTCGCAAAGCCGAAGAAAGACAACCTGCTCAGGAAAGGCGCCGAAGCGATCAAAGAGACAAATGCCGCGCTCGAGGATGCAAAGCGAAAGTCGGCTCGAAAGTAATTGTATTAAAATAAAGAAGCAGGAGGTACCATGCGTAAGCTTGTGTGGCTAAGTCTTCTCGTCACAGTAGCGGGTCTAACCGTATCATGCGATGAAGACATCAACAGCAGCAACAGCTCCGCGAAGGTGGTTGGTTACGTCTATCGGTCCCACGCTGATCAAACAGGCGTCAGCGGTGTGAAGGTGATCATCGAAAGTGACATCGAGTCAGACAATCCGTACACTGGTCCGGACAGATGGTTTGAAACAGACGATCGGGGATACTTTGAGGGTTTTGTCTTTTTGGGAACGGATGAGGAAACCGGGACCTATGACTACGTTGCCGACTGCCTGATACAGTACTTCTACCAAGATCAGGCGGTTGGAATTCCCACAGGGGGCATAACACTGTCGCCGGGATCAGTGTTTACAATGCCGCCGCGGTACGTAAACCCTTAAGGTAAGCAGAGCATGTCAATAAACCTAAGAAGTCCCACCACCCAGAAGTGGCTGATAGCGGTTTTTCTGCTCTTCGGTGCAGTATACGCGTACGCGAACTTCGTTTACATGCCGCGACAAGACCAGGCAGTTCGCTTGGAGAAAAGTATCGCAGAAGAGCAGGCGTTACTTATAAAAGGAAAGCGGATTGCAGCAAATTTCCAGACCGTGCAGGACGATTATGCGCGGCTAATGGCGAGCTGGGAAGTTGCAATCGAGTTGCTGCCAACGGAGCAGGAGATGGACGCGCTGCTTAAGAACGTCTCTGAAGAAGGAAGCAAGCGCGATGTAAACTTCCTGTTGTTCAGACCTCTTGACGCCGTTGAACAACCGTACTACTGGGAGTATCCGATTCAGATCAGGACTCTATCGTCATACCACAATCTTGGGCGTTTCATTTCAAGCGTTGCAGGACTCAAGAGAATTGTGAATGTGCGGAATATTCGTCTGAGCGCGTACAAGCCAACCAAAGGCAGAAGTCCTTATAGTGTAGAGGCTGAGTTTCTGGCAACGATATATGTCTTCAAAGAACTCGGTGCCCCGGTCGAAGTTGCTCCGACTGAAGAGGAGCTGAAGGCGAGTGGTCGTAAACCCGCGAAGAAGACTGGAGGCCACTAATGAGAGTTCTCAGTCTAATATTCGCAATAGTGCTTCTCGTATCGGGAGTACTCGCTCAAGATGAAAACCCTGCGAAGCGGAAGAAACTTGCACCACGCGAGCCGGTTGCACAGGAATCTGACAATGCGGAGCGGGATGGGGAGGTTTTGTCCACTGAGGCTTCCGGACTCGATTCACTGGGAGTTCTCCCGCACGAGATGACAACAGAAGCACAAGGCGGAACGCGGCGAGTGAAACTTGAAACGACTGTTTTCAAGCGCCACGAACCAGTGCAGTATCTGGCGGCCGGTCTGCGCGATCCGTTTCGCGCTCTGGTTTCAGATGAGAAGAAGGAAGGTGAGGTCAAGACCGATCTGCTACGCATTGAGGAAGCTGTATTAACAGGGGTTGTCTGGTCAGATGGAAAGTATCTCGCCATGGTGAAAGACAAGGACGGGAAGAGTTTCTTCCTACGTGAGGGTGATCAGATTTACAAGGGTCGAGTTCTCTATGTCGGACAGGCCGAGGCGGTATTTGAGGTGTCAGAGTTTGGGGACTACAACCGTATTACGTTGAAAGTGCAAGGATAACAAACGGAGCCGCTCCGATAACAAGCGGAAGGGTGCAATCATGCAGCGAATTTTGATAGGAATCACGCTACTGCTCGGGCTGATGAGCTCAATGGTCTGGGCACAGCGAACAACGGAGCCGGGCTACGAGCGACGCATTTCCATGAATGTGGAGCAGGCCGACATTCGAACAGTTCTTCGCAGTATTGCGGAGTTTTCGGGGACAAACATCGTCGCGGGTTCGGAAGTTACCGGCCCAGTCACGGTGCTTCTAAACAACGTGCCGTGGCGGGAAGCTCTTGACAATGTCCTCCGCATCAACGACTTCGTGGCCGTGGAGGAAAAGGGCGTCATTCGTGTGACGACGCACAAAGATATTGCGAACGCGGAAAAGCTTGAGGCCTTAACGACGAATATCTACAAGGTCAAGTATGCGCGCGCCGAGACTCTCAAGAAGAATCTTACCCGACTCTTAACAGAACGTGGAAAGATGGAGTCGGACACACGTGCAAACACGTTGATCGTCACGGACATTCCCACGGTCATTGAGTCGATGAACAGGATCGTCGCCGAGCTTGACAAACCGACGGCACAAGTCTTGGTCGAGGCAAAGATTGTCCAGGTAGACGCGGCTCGCAGCAAAGAGTTAGGCGTATCCTGGTCAGTTGGGAACCTGGGCAACCCGATCGCGAATACGAAAGCTGGAGCAAATGTTGATCTCGGAGTGAATAATCCGACGGGATCGTTCACATTTGGGCGGCTGGAAAACGGCGTTGAGATAGGAGCGAAGCTTAGCGCGCTTGAGGAGCAAAACGCCGCAGAGGTGCTGTCTCAGCCTTCGGTACTGATTAACGACAACGAATCGGCGCAGATTACTTCAGGGAAACGCATTCCGATCAACAGGCTTGATGAATCAGGAAACATCATTACGGAGTTCTACGATGTCGCGGTGAAGCTAAGTGTGACACCGCATATCAACCCGAACAATGAAGTGTTGATGACGCTGAATCCCGAGGTCGCAGATTTGGCAGGCGAAGCAACTGTAACGGGTGGCATCATCATCTTGACTTCGGAAGTAAAAACGACGCTTTTAGTAAAGGACGGAGAGACGGTTGTCATCGGTGGGGTGATTCGTTCTAAGGAAGGCACGCTGAATCGTCGCGTTCCGTTGTTGCACGCAATTCCGCTGTTCGGGCGACTGTTTGACTATCAAGTGCAAACAACGGACAAATCTGAGATCTTGGTCTTTGTGACGCCACGAGTCATCCCAGCAGACATGGCCAAGAACTAAGGATACGAATCGATTAGGAAGGCCTCTCAATCAACAGCTTGAGAAGCTCTTTTGCACAGAGATACGCAGAGATTGCACACTGAAAAGCCCTCGAAAGAGGGCTTTTTATATGTTTTACTTATACTTACTTGTTCACAATCACATGGCGCGATATGTGCGGAAAGCTATAGAAAACATTGACTTTCTTGCACAGTATCCGTAGTTTTACAAGATATTTCGCGAGAGCAATTCTCCCTCCTCGTGGTTGTGGGTCCTCACGAGGTTCTATTCCGGCGGCCCGTAAAATGGAGTTCGGTGAATGAAGTTTGGACATGTTACTGCGTTCGTGATTTCTATGACTCTCTGCGGTTTGGCTTTCGCTGGCCCGGGCGACCGTTGGGCGGGCGTTGACTATTTGAACGGTCGACTGCTACTTGTCATGTCAGAGGAATTTGATGGCCAAGGTCTGGGACTTGACGAATTCGGATTCGTGCAGTCGGGAATACCTGAATTGGACGCGCGGTTCATTGAGTTCAAGTGCCAGGGCTTCAAGAGGCTCGTACCAGACGCAATTCTGGACAGGATTCCGACGGCCCTGCCGGAAGCATATCGCACCTACTTGCTGGAATTCGACTCAGAAGTACCCGTTATGACCGTGCTGGAGTCGTTTGCCGCTTCAGAGTTCGTAAGCAATGCCGAACCCGACCTCCTGTATCGGTTGTTTCGAACACCTAACGATCCGCAGTTCTCCAGTCAGTGGGACAAACAAATTATGGGTGCCGAGGCAGTCTGGGACCTCACAACAGGTAGTCCAGCCATTATCTGCGCTGGTCTTGATACAGGGGTGGACTGGCGTCATCCGGACTTGGCTCCAATTCTTTGGGTGAATCCTGGTGAGGACGTCGACGGTGATCAAGAGGTGTGGTCGTTTAATGACTACCCTGGGGACTTGGATGACCTGAATGGCGTGGACGACGACGGGAACGGCTTTCCGGATGACTTTCTTGGTTGGGATTTCATTGCGGGAATTGGCGGCTGTGCCGGAAACGAAGATTGTGATAACATTCAGGACAACGACATGTTTGGCCGTGAACCTCACGGAACCCACGTAGGTGGTATTATGGTGGCGGCTGGCAATAACGGCATCGGAGTCGCCGGCTTCTCGTGGGTCGGAAAGCTAATGGCTTTGCGCTGCGGATATCTCGCCTCTGACGGACAAGGTTACATGCCTCAATCTGCCACGGTTCCGGGAACCTACTACGCTGTTGCCAATGGCGCAGATATCATCAATATGTCCTATGGAGGACCAGGCTTCTCGTCAGTAGCGAACAGTGCAGTTGTGGCTGCGTGGAATGCAGGGCTTTTGCTGTTTGGGGCAAGCGGAAACGATAACCAGAGCAGCATTCAGTACCCTGCAGGCTACGAGAACGTAATCGCCGTGAATGCCACGAACTCGAGTGACCGCAAAGCTAACTTTTCCAATTATGGCGCGTGGACAGACATCTCAGCACCAGGAGTTGGCATTCCGAGTACGGTGAACAATGGTGGATATCAGTCGTGGGATGGGACCTCGATGGCCTCGCCCAACGCTGCAGGTGCAGCTGCCTTGCTTTGGGCACTTTTCCCCGATCTGAACAATGCATCACTCCGCGAGCTGATGTATATCTCGGCCTTTAATTTAGATGCGTTGAATCCTAACTTCGTCGGGATGCTTGGCGCTGGCAGAGTGGATGTTCGGACAGCCGCTGCCATGCTTCTGCCGAATCTGAATGTAATTTCGAGCAGTTTAACCGACAACGTTGGAGACGGAGACGGTAGGCTTGAGACTGGAGAGTCTGCCCAACTTGAGCTGGTGATTCAGTCATCGCCCGATTGGGCTCCCGCAACGAACGTGGTTGTGAACGTAACCTCGAACAATCCAATCGTTTCAATCTCGAATGGCACACAGTCCATAGGTGCACTTGCGCCCGGCGCTGCGGCGACGGCTACTGTAACGCTTACTGCCGGAACGATTGAGGATGGAACTTGGCTCGACCTCTTGGTGAATATCACAAGTGACGAGGGATTCAACCGCACATTAACGTATACAATTCGAGTTGGGCGGGGCAGATTGCTCGTAGTTGATGACGATGGTTCAGGCAACTTTCAGTCATACTACTATAGTTCTCTCATCGACCTCGGCGCGAATCCTGATCTCTGGAGTAGTTCGCTTGACGGGCAGCCAACCTCGTTTCATCTCAGCCACTATCCTGCCATCATGTGGGTCTGCGGCAATGAAACATCGAATACTCTGACGGCAAGTGAGCAAGAAGCACTGACTTCCTATCTGAATGCCGGCGGTAATTTGCTGATCAGCGCACATGGCTTGCGCAACGACATAGGCGGCTCAAGCTTCTTCTCAGATTACTTGCGCTCCGCGAGTGACAATAATCTTGCAGGAGACAGAGTAGTCAATGCCGTTGAAGGCGTGCCGGTTTTTGATGGCACACGCCTTCTGTTACAAGGCGGAGCCTGTGCTAACAATGGATTGACAGGTCCTGACCGCATTCTGCCAGTTAACGGAGGTGTCGCGGCATTTGAATACACAACCGCTGGCGGGGTGGGTGCGGTAATGTATGACGGCGCCTACAAGTCAATTTATTTTGCGTTCTCGCTTGAAGCAGGCTGCGGTCTTGCCGGAACCGACCATTACTCTGTGGTGCTTTCCAGAACTCTCGAATGGTTTGGTATTGAAAGGGTGGACGCTCACGAGCGTCCTACGTCCCCCATCCCACACTCAGCCCGGCTGGTAGGCAACTACCCGAATCCATTTAACCCGACGACTGAAGTGAAGTTTGAGGTAAGCACCGCATCCAACGTGGAGTTGCGAGTCTACGATATTCAAGGGCGGCTAGTTTCCGAACTGGTACGTGGCTTAGTCCAGCCCGGCACGCATCAGGTGCAATTCGATGGTTCTGGCTTCGCCAGCGGAGTCTACTTTGTGCGGCTCGTAGCTCCTGGTGTTGTCCAAAGCGCAAAGATGGTCCTTCTGAAGTAGATTGTTTCCCGGGGCTTGACTTAGACACACAACGAGGTGTTTCTGTGAGTGCTATGAAATTCAGGTTACTTTGGATTGTATTGCTGCCACTTGCTGCCTATTCAGCTCTGTCATATCCTGATGGTACGCAGTGGATGCCTGGGCGCGTAATGGTAAATTTCGCGCCGTCGGTCGGCGAACTAAAAACAGAAGTCTCGTTAACGAATCGGGTTACCATTGGGGTTCCTGCTGTCGACGCCGTGTTGGAAAGCTATCAGGTTCAGGCTATGTATCGAGTTGTGCCGGACCAGATTCTTGCCAAACTGAATCCTGCGCCTGACGCCTATCGCTTAGTGGTATTTACATTCCCAACTCACTTCAGCGTGCTCGAAGTCTGCGAAGCCTTCTTATCCTTGCCTGAAGTGGAAAACGCAGAACCCGACATCACCTGGCCCGTGACTGAAACAATTCCTAATGATCCTTTCTGGGGACAGCAATGGGATAAGCGGTTGATGCGCTGCCATCTTGCTTGGGACTTCGGACAGGGTGGTGAAGATATCATTGCCGTTGCGGTGGACAACGGATTCTGGTGGCCGCACACGGACGCTCGAGATAATCTGTGGGTGAATCCGGGCGAGGACCTCGATGGCGATCGCGACGCCTATTGGGACACGGATTATCCGGGCGACATTGATGACTTGAACGGCGTTGATGACGACGGCAATGGGTACGTCGATGATTTCATTGGATGGGACTTTATAGACAATATTGGTGGATGTGCGCCAGGCGAGGACTGCGATGACCCTGACAATGACACGCGCAGTGTCGGAAATCATGGGACTCATGTGCTTGGTGCCATCGGAGCCGTAGGTAACAATGGAGTAGGCGTGGCTGGATGCAACTGGCGCATGAAAATCATGTCCAGCAGAGCAGGTTACGAGCCAATAAACGGCGAGGGCCTAATTGTCACTTCTGCCGCTATTGCGACCATAAGCTGGGCCGTCGCGCACGGTGCAGATGTCATAAACATGTCATACGGCGGCCCTGGATTCAGCAACAATGTGAACAACGTGATTCAGGCCGCATGGCAGAATGGCGCTCTGCTTTGCGCCGCGTCTGGCAATGATGGCCAGAATTCGATTCAATATCCGTGCGGATATAACAATGTTGTTTGCGTTGGGTCTGTGAATCAAAACGATAATGTTTCGACTTTCTCGAACTATGGAACGTGGGTTGACTGTTACGCACCTGGCGACGGCACCCAGTCGCTGAGCACCAATAATAGCTATGCGAACTTGCAGGGAACGTCCATGGCAAGTCCTAATGCAGCAGGCGTGTTCGCTTTGATTTGGTCCATTGTCCCCGGGCTTAACAACTCGCAAGTGCGGGATTTGGTGCTTCCCAATTGTGTCAACATTTCCGCGCTGAATCCTTCCTACAATCCGGCTGATCTCGGATTCGGCAGAATTGATGCGGCAAAGGCACTCGCGGCAATCTACCCCTATTTGCAGGTCGAATCCGCTGCAATCGTCAATGACAACGATGATGACAATCGGCTCGAAGCCGGAGAGACTGGTGAGTTGCGATTGACGATCAGCAACAGTCCTGAGTGGTTCCACGCGTTAAATGTCGACGTTTCGGTAACGACTGAAGATCCCAATTTGACGCTGACGAATACCAACTACTTCATAGGAAGTCTCGCTCCCGGGAGTTCGACCACGCTGGTCGATGCTGGCGCACAGATAACTTGCAACGCAAATGTGACGTTTGCATACACAACAAGTTTACGGGTGCAATTTGAGTTCGAGGATGGGGCGGTTTTCGAGCGAACTGCTGCTTTGCGAATCGGTCGCGCCCCAATACTGGTTGTGGATGATGACAATGGTGCCAACCATGCAAGCTTCTACTCGGCAGCGCTCGCCGCGACAGGCTATAACTATGATGATTACTCTACGAATCTTGACGGGGCAGTTTCATATAGCACGATTCAAGAGTACGATTACATAGTGTGGTCATGCGGGAATGAGAGCAGCAACACGTTGACCGCAACCGACCGTGAGGCCTTGCAATCATTCTTGGACGCAGGCAATGATCTGATGTTTTGTTCACAAGGGGCAGACGAGGATCTCGAATTGCGGAACAGTTCGTTCTACTCTGACTACCTACATGCTTCCAGCGGCGGAGTCAGCGGCGGTACGCAAGTCAATTCAGTCGCAGGTGATCCCATCTCTGATGGAGCAAACCTGATTCTTATTGGCGGTGGCTGTGCAGGGAATGGAAGTTTGAGTCCTTCTGTGATAAGCGGAGTCAATGACGGAGTTGTCTTCTATACCTACCAGAACAATGGATTAGGCGCCGCAGTGCGATTCCAGAATTCTACTTATCGGACCGCCTATTTCGGTTTTGCACTCGAGGCGGCATGTGGTGCGGTTGGTTCTACTCATCATCGCGAGGTTGTGCGTCGAGTCATGGATTGGTTTGGAGCTACCTCAGGTAGTGATGAAGCTCCACATCCGATGCCGGCCGATTTTCGAGTGTCCTCGGCATATCCGAATCCCTTTAATCCAGAGACGTCTGTGGATCTCGAATTAGTCCGCTCATCTCATGTGCGGGTCACGCTGCACGACGTGTTGGGCAGGCAAGTGGAGCTGATTACTGACAGACAGGTTGGTGCGGGCCTTCATCAAATAAGGATAGACGGAGCGGATTTGCCGAGCGGTTCCTACTGGCTGAGCGTGACCGTAAATCACCACCCGAATGTGCAGCGAATCGTGCTCTTAAAGTAGATCTATCCAGAATAGCACAAGCAAAAGGGCCCGCTAATGCGGGCCCTTTCTTCAAGACCTTGCTATCTCATTATAGCCGATCGTCCAGCTCGTATCCGCTTCCGGTTGTTGACTCAAGATAAGCCGCCAAGAGCTTGACACAGGACTCGAGATCGCGCTTATGAACCATCTCGACCGTCGAGTGCACATAGCGCAAAGGAACTGAGAGTGCACCAACCGCGCAGCCACCGGAGACCATGCGCATCGCTCCACCATCGGTGCCCCCACGAGGCATGATCTCATACTGCCAAGGTATCTTCTTCTTAGTCGCCAAGTCTTTCAGTTCACGGACAATTTTCGGATTTGCGATCATTGAACCGTCAAGTATCTTTATGCAGGCACCCTCGCCGATCTTTGTAACATGATCTTGGGCAGGCGTTCCCGGAATGTCTGCCGCGATCGTCACGTCAAGGGCTATGCCAACATCAGGGTTGATATCTCTCGAGACTGCTATGGCGCCCCTAATGCCTACTTCTTCCTGTGTTGTTGCCACAGCATAAATGTTAACCGAATGTTTCTTGAGTAGTTTAATGGCCTCGATCATCACCCAGAGTCCAAATCGGTTATCGATGGACTTGCCAGTCAAGCAATCGCCGATTTCGTCCAAGTCGCGGGCCATGGTAATCGGATCACCAACTTCAACCAGCTTCATGACTTGCTCAACAGGAAGTCCAAGATCAACGAAGTAGTCAGTCACTTCAAGCGACTTCTTCTTCTCTTCTTCCTTTAAAACGTGCACGGGTTTGGCCCCCATGACGCCAAGGAGTCGCTTCTTTGACGTGTGTACGTAGACCCTCTGGCTCATCAGTGTTCTTGGATCGAAGCCGCCACACGGATGAAAACGCAGGAAACCCTCTTTGTCAATGTGCGTAACAATGAAGCCAATCTCATCCATGTGACCTGCGAGCATCAGCTTCTTCTTGCCCGTTCCTTTCTTATAGCCGATCATGTTCCCGATTGAATCGACCGTCACGGAAAGACCGAGCTTCTCGAATTCCTCTCGAATGAGTTTTCGAATCCCTTCTTCACGTCCCGAAACCGCGTGACTTTCACACAGCCGCTTTAGTAGTTTGAAATCCATTGATTAATCACCATTGTTAACTAACTTGTCCGGCCACTTACCGAATCACCTATAATACTGCAAGCATAGCCACATCGTCTTTCGTGTTCACATTTCGTCAACAGCAATCTTTAATCCATCTGTTTCCTCAGGAACGTCGGTACCTCAAAGTCGTCGAGCGAACTTTCGCCTTCGTCACCAACAACTATAGGTTCGATCCGGCCGTTCACCTCACGAGTAAGAGGCTGAACATTCAACGGAAAGGAATCCGAAAAACTGTCAATTTTTGCCGGCTCACGGCGAGGCGTGACGGGCATTTCGATAACAGAAGTCCGGACTGCAGGAGCGGTTCGTATCACATGCGGACGTGCGTTGGCAGAAACGCGCTTGAAACCCGTCGCGATCACAGTTACGCGTATCTCGTCATCAATTTTGTTGTCTATTACGGCACCGAAGATCACTTCCGCCTCTTCCCCTGCCGCTTCGGTAATCACCGTTGTTGCATCTGCAACGTCATGCAATGAAAGGTTCGTTCCGCCAGTGATGTTGACCAACACTGACCGAGCACCGTCAATCGAGACTTCTTCGAGCAGGGGGGAGGAGATAGCTTGCTGAGCCGCCTCGACTGCCCGATGTTCACCCCGGCCTGTCCCGACGCCCATCAATGCATCTCCTTTCGCCGACATAACCGTCCGAACATCCGCGAAATCGAGATTCACCATGCCCGGCTCAGTTATCAGGTCAGAGATACCCCGTGTTGCATGCAGCAGTACGTTATCTGCAAGCTTGAAGGCATCTACCAATGAAGTAGTGCGATCAACGAGCGAAATAAGGCGTTGATTTGGTATGACGATAAGCGTGTCAACTTGCTCGCGCAGAGCTTCGATACCCTCCTGCGCCTGCGACATCCGCTTCTTGCCTTCGAACAGGAATGGTTTAGTGACAATCCCGACAGTTAAAGCTCCTTGCTCGCGAGCCACTTGAGCAACAATCGGAGCTGCACCTGTGCCGGTTCCACCCCCCATTCCGGCGGTGACAAATACCATGTCCGCACCAGCAAGTATCTGGTACAACTCCTCGCGATCTTCTTCGATGGCTTCCCGACCGACATTAGGATTGGCCCCTGCACCCAGACCACGTGTCGAATGCTTGCCAATCTGAACCTTTCGCTGCGCAGCGTTAGACTCCAAGGCCTGTGCGTCCGTATTCACGGCGATGAAATCAACACTTTTGAGACCTGCCTCAATCATCCAATTGAGTGCGTTGCCACCAGCTCCACCAACGCCGACCACTTTCATCTTGGCGCCAAGTGAATTGTCAGCAAACATAAATTGCATTGCTGCCATGGAAATGACTCCTTCTCCGATTAGAATATTTCAGATAACCATTTGCGAACTTTTTGTGACGTACGAGCGGTCCATGACTCGGCGTTTCGACCAGTTGTGACCATTTCAATGTACTGCTGATTTGCCAAGCGGACTAATCCTACGGCTGTTGCGAACTTTGGTCCGAGCCCCAAATCTCGACCGTCAACCAGCTCTTGCGGAGCGCCGATACGGACTGGGAGCGCAAATATCTCCTCGGCAATCTCTGCCATTCCTGACATGGATGCGCCTCCGCCAGTAAGTACTACTCCCGCCCCAATTCGCTCGAGCACTCGCGTTTTCTTCAGCTCCTCACGCGCGAGCGTCAGAATCTCTTCAACTCGCGGTCCAATGATTGAAACAAGCATCGACCTGCTGAGCTCTCGAGGTTCTCGCCCGCCAATGCCGGGTATCTCCAAGAACTCATTTTGGCTTATTGCGCGATGATGTGCCGCACCATGCTCGATCTTGATTTGCTCTGCCGAGTCCATTGGCGTTCGAAGTCCCATGGCAATATCCCGGGTGATGTAGTTTCCCCCGCACCCGATCACGGCTGTGTGCCTAATTGCACCATCTTGAAATGCGGCAAGGTCAGTAGTTCCTCCGCCAAAGTCCAGAATAACGACGCCGAGTTCGCGTTCGTCGCTAGTCAACACGCTGTCCGCGGACGCGAGCGGCTCAAGAATCAGATCCTGAACAACCACACCTGCCCGTTTGCAGCAGGCAATGATGTTCTGCGCGGATGAGACTGCGCAGTGAACAATGTGGACATCGGCCTCAAGTCGTACGCCAGCCATACCGACGGGCATGCGAATACCGCCCTCTGCGTCGACCATGAATTCTTGCGGAAGTACATGCAGTACTCTGCGGTCCGGCGGAAGGAGAATTGTCCGGGCGGCTTCTACAACTTTGTCAACATCACCGGGTGTGACTTCGCCCGTCTGATCGCCCCTCCATCGCGTGACCGGGATCACGCCGCGAGAGTTTAAACTTTTTACGTGCTCACCTGCAATTCCGGCCCAAACGGTTTCAACCTCAACTCCCGCCTCACGCTGCGCAATTGAGATGGCATCCGCGATATCGCTTGCCGTTTGCTCAAGGTTAACTACGACACCCCTGCGCAGTCCACGCGACGGGACGATTCCCATTCCCAAGAGCCGTGGTTCACCGCTGATGCTTGCCGAAGCGATGAGTGCTGCAATCTTGGTTGTGCCTATGTCCAAACCGCACAAGATGTCCTGCTGGTATAAGGAATTCTTCATGATCGCGTCGTTTCCTCTGCCCGAAGACGGGGCACTTGAAGTGTTACAAAACCGGGAATGGTCAAATCTACAATGGAACTCGAATCCAATCGACTCTGAAACTGTGAGTCTCTTAGCAGAGCATCTAACGCGTACCAATCGACATCACCGGTCTCTGATGAAAAAGAAATAGAGAGAAGTGGATTCAACATCACTGCCCCATAATCTTCATTTACGCGGTATATTTCCGCAATATTAGCGGCAAGATTCGGTACAACTGTTCTTAACCGTGCCAGCTTTGACGCGATGGGGTAGAGGGGGTTGTCAACCGACAACGGTCCGAAGGAGTAACCGGGGTTCGCGGCTACCGATATCCACGGTAAGTCGTTTACCCATGCCTTTCCTCCACAAGGAACGATATGCAAATCATCGGTAACGCCAATCTCTGAGTGGTCACGGATTATTCCGATGCACTTTCGCTCAGTGACAACAATTTTCAATACGTGTGGCGGAATTCTATTGACGTCTACCTGCATTATCCATGGATGGCAAAGAAGTCGTTGTCTTATGAGATCAGTTGAGTATTCTGATAGATCATGGCCAGGCTGACAACCGGAAAGTGCCAGAATGGAGTCCGCGCACAATTCAACGCCGGGCACGACGTCTATACTGCTGCAATGCCAATTTGTCATTCGCCCGACCGCAAACTCAACGCCCCTTCTTAGCACTCTCCCGCCAAACAGAATCACGATCAAGAGACCTATGGCTACTCCGAAGATGAGAAGTAGTT
Source organism: bacterium (assembly GCA_023382385.1). Taxonomy (NCBI): domain Bacteria; species bacterium. Next base: position 84,749 of record JAHDVH010000006.1, read on the forward strand.
GACTTAGATGACGAGGTGTTTTCCTTCGTGATCTAGATTTCAAATGGGTCGGATTCGAAGCCAACTGGAAGTATCTCTGTTTCGAGGAGGATGTTAAACATTTCGTAGACACGCCTGCGAACTGTCCGAACAAGGCTTGCAATTTCCTTGGCAGTTGCGCCGCGATCGTTGATAAATATCCCTGCATGCTTGCTGGGCACGACGGCACCGCCTTCGCGCAGTTCTTTGCAACCGGCCTCCTCAATTAAGCGTCCCGCAAAACCACCCGGAGGGCGTTTGAATATTGACCCGGCGCTGGGATACTCGATCGGTTGCTTCGCACGTCTTAGCATCCAGGCTCGCTTCATTTCGGCAGTGATGCTCGACTGGTCCCCTTTGGTAAGCTTGTACCGGCTGTTGAGCACGATTACCGGCTCGAGTTCTGGCGCTTTGCGATAAGAAAACGAAATCTCTGTTCTCGAAATACGTTCCAAGGACAAGTCTTGAGTAAGCACAGTTGCGTCTTCAAAAACATCTGAGATTTCACGTCCGTATGCACCCGCATTCATCCACAGTCCTCCCCCTACGGAACCGGGTATTCCGGACAGTTGCTCCAGTCCGGAGAGTTCATTCTGTGCAGCGAACGAAGCAAGCAGTTGGAGGCGCGTCGCCGGCCCTGAAACCAGATACTCGCCGTCTCGACATACTTTGGAAAGCACGCCACTCGAACGAATGACAACGCCGCTGAAACCATCATCCGATACCAATAGATTAGAGCCAAGTCCAAGATAGAAATACTGTAGGCCTGTCTTGGATATGATACGCATCAATTCAACTAACTCAGCCTCGTTGCGTGGTTCAGCAAGTAATCTCGCCGGACCCCCTACTCGAAATGTCGTGAGTGGCGCAAGCGGCACATTCTCGCGAATCAAACATGGTGCATGACGGAACAGCTCTAACGTGGCATCACTCACGATCGAAGTCCAAGCACGATTTGATCTGCGATATGCGTAACCGACCCCGCTCCCATAATGACGACGATATCCTTCGGTTTGAGAGCAGCACGGATTTGAGCAACGATATCAATGTGACCTTCGATCTCTAAGATGCGAGTACCCTTGGATCTCAATGGTGCGATCACCAGTTCGGTTGACACATTCGGCAAGGGAAGCTCTCGCGCAGGATAAATTTCTAACACTGCCACGACATCCGCGAGGGAGAGCGACTCGGCAAACTCGTTGGCAAAGTCACGAGTTCTGGAAAAGAGATGTGGTTGAAACACGGCTACGATGCGCCTTTCAGGCCAACATTGCCGAGCAGCCTCCAAGGTGACGCGAACTTCAGTGGGATGATGGGCATAGTCATCAAACACAAGTGCTCCCTCGAATTCCCCTTTATATTCAAAGCGTCTATGCACGCCCTCGAATTGCAGCAGCCCCTCTTGTATCTTCTCAAACGGAACCCCGGACTCAAGCGAAGTGACCGCTGCTGCTGTGGCATTCAATACGTTATGCCGACCGGGCAACCTAATGCCGAAGGGAAGGAAATCCGACTCGGGAGTTACCAGCTGAAACTCCGCGGACATACCAAGGTAACTCTCCTTGCAAATTCTATAGTTCGCATCTTCCGAGCGGCCAAATGTGATTAACGGTCGCTTTATTCGGGGGAGCACTTCACGAGTATGCGTATCGTCTATACAAGCGATCACCACTCCATAGAACGGAACTTTATTCGCAAACTCAACAAAGGCGTCTTTTATACTTTCAATATCAAGGTAAGTATCGAGATGCTCAGCCTCGATGGTAGTAATGACAGCAAGGTTTGGGGATAGTTTTAAGAATGACCGATCGAACTCGTCCGCCTCTGCAACAAGTAAACCGCCTTTGCCCAGTGCAGCACCGGTGCCAAGGGCGCGAACCTTGCCTCCTACGATCACAGTGGGCTCCATCCCCGCGTGCGTAAGAATTGTTCCAATCATGGAAGTTGTGGTAGTTTTTCCATGTGTGCCGGACACGGCAATGCCACTCTTGAGCCTCATGAGCTCTGCGAGCATCTCGCTTCGTGGTATGGTCGGAATTCGATTCTCCCGTGCAAACCGAACTTCGGCATTCTCAGGACGCACAGCAGTGGAGAAGACCACAACGTCTGTGCCTGCGGCATTTTCGGCATTGTGCTCAAATGATATTCGAATGCCCAAGCTTTCAAGTCGATTTGTTGCCTCGGATCGCACAAGATCTGAACCGCTGACGATGAAACCCATCGAATTTAGTACTTCTGCGATGCCGCACATGCCCGCACCACCTATGCCAACCATGTGAATTCGACGAACGTGTCTGAATACTGCGGGAGTCGTCATCTTGCTGCCACTTTCAAGGCGATTTTGGCAATGTCCCATGATGCGGATGGCTTCGCTAGCCGCTTCATCGCGGAAGACATCGAAGAAAGTCGCTTTGAGTCGGATAACAGCGACTGGACGACGTCGAATAGTTTCTCGCCCGTTAGTTCCGAGTCAGGAATCACGACCGCCCCACCTTCGTTTTCAACTGAGCGAGCATTTGCCAATTGGTGTTGGTGCGCTGCATAAGGGAAAGGGACTAATACTGCAGGGAGACCGAAAAGTGCGAGTTCGGCTAAAGTAATGGCGCCTGCTCTGCAGACAACAAGTTTCGCTCGCGCATACTGAGAATCCATGTCATCAAAGAAGTCTCTTCGTACTACAAACTTGTGCTGTATCAATCGCTCGAGCACTTGACTGTCGAAGAGGGAGTGCGACGCGTTGCGGCCCGTTTGCCAATAGACAGGCAATACTCCAGCAAGTTCGTCAATACAATTCGCCACGGCTGTGTTAATTGACCTTGCACCAAGGGAACCTCCAAGAACAAGTAGGGCAGACGAATGATCGGAACCGCGGCTCTGCTCTAAAGTGTTTGCGCTTTTCAATATTGCGCGGCGCACTGGATTGCCAGTGACTACAACTCTTGAACCTTGCAAGTGACGTTCTGCTTCCTGGTTTCCGAGGCAAACAAAACATGCAAATCGCGCAAATTTCCGCGTGGCATATCCAGGAAAAGAATTTTGTTCCTGCAATATGAAAGGTATACTCATGAGCTTTGCCGCAGCGATCACTGGGGCCATAACGTATCCGCCGGTCCCGATTACAACTCCCGGTTTGAGTTTACGAAGCAAGAGCATCGCTTGCAGAGTACCGGATACGGCCCTCCAAAGTCCAACAAGCTTCTCGAAGAAGCTTTTTCCTATGAGTGCTCCAGCATTTATTTCATGGAACAATCGGCCCGCTGAAGCGACAGCTCTCGATTCAAAGCTGTTTCCCATGCCAATAAAGTGAATTTCGGCACCTGGCGAGATTTCATCAATTGCTTCGGCGATTGACAGAGCAGGGTAGACGTGGCCACCAGTGCCTCCGCCACACATGACGATTCGCAATTTACACACGGAGCATTGGTGGAGCACCTGAGGGCCACTCCACCGACTTATTTTGCTGTTTCGCTATATTAAGCAGCGTCCCTACTGCTGCCATGGACATCACGAGCGACGAACCACCGTAACTGACGAATGGTAATGGTTGTCCGGTGGCGGGCAATAACGCAAGGTTAACACCGACATTGACAATAAATGAACACGCCAGAGACGCAGTTATTCCCGCCGCAAGGTAATAGGAAAATCTATCCTGTGAATTCATTGAAACACGCCAACCTCTTACAGCGAGAACTACGAAGGCAATAATTATGAAAAGAGATCCTATAAGACCGGCTTCCTCTCCGATAATGCTAAAGATCGAGTCATTGTAAGGCTCCGGCAGATAGAAGTGCTTCTGAGTGGATTGCCCCAACCCCAGCCCAAAGATTCCACCTTGCCCAACGGCGATCAAAGACTGTCTCACGTGATAACTCGTGGCGAGTGGATCTGAAATCCCCGCGATATAGGAGTTGATCCTGTCTAACATGTACGGCTTTAGCAATATTATCCCGCAAACGCCAGCGAATCCAACGGCAACGGTAATAGCGACTTTCCTCCATTCGAGGCCGAATAAGAAAAACATCGTGAACAGCGACGCTGAAGTAAGGATTACCATTGACAAGTTGGGTTCTGCGGCGACCAGTAACAAAGTCGAAAGAATGACAATCACAAGCGCGTTAAACTTGCGGGAACGATCTCGCGGAAATGAAGAGTTCTCAATTTCAGTGAGCCTGTGTGCCACATAGCATAACAGTGCGTACTTCGCAATCTCCGCGGGTTGAACACTTACACCAAACAAGATAATCCATCGCTTGGCCGAAGTGCCGGGGAGCATCGGCATAAGCAACACAACAACTAACCCGATGAGGCTAACGACTAAGGCGACCCTTGCTACCTTGTCGAGAAACTGATATCTAATGTGATAGAATAGAACTAGCGCGACAATGCCAAGCATTAAGCGCACCAGATGGTTAAACAGGAATGTTAGTGACTGCCCATTTGCCATCTGCCACGCATGCGCAGCAGATGAAGTGAATACAAATATCACACCGGCGATACATAGAACCGTAACAGCGGCGATCATTTGAAAGTCCAGGTTCTGCCGACGCTTATTCAGCGGGGAGAGAATTGAAGACGTCATGTGTTCCATAGCCTACAGAGCTTGGACAAGCTCCTTAAAGTATTTGCCACGTTCTTCAAAATTCAGAAATTGATCATAAGATGCGCATCCGGGCGACAGGAGAACTGTCTGGCCCGCTCTGACAACTGAAAGCGCCCTCTCCGTCGCTTGATTTAGCGTGTCTGCAAACATTACCGGCAAGTTGTCGCCGACCTCCATCCGAACTTTTTGTTGAGCTTCACCAAACGCGACCAGATAGCTGATCTTAGTTCCAAGCAGATGACGCAACTGCGTGAAAGATTCTTTCTTCGGCCGACCGCCAAACAATAGGATTACTTCACCGTGAACCGCCTCGAGAGCGGTCAAAGTTGCGGAGAGGTTTGTGCTTTTTGAGTCATTAATAAAGTGAACACCGTTATACTCTCGAACGTACTCAATTCTGTGTTCAACAGGAACTGACTGTATCAGAGAATCGCGAATCACTGTAGGATTAACTCCTAAACAAGTCGCCGCGGTTGCGGCAGCCGCGGCATTCAAGAGGTTATGGTTTCCGATCAGAGACCACTCTCTTGAGTGCAAAACTAGTTTGGGTGATGCTCCTGCATGGGTATACAATCCGTCTTGCAAAACAAACCAGTCAAAGGAGCTGTCGTATCCAAAGCGTAGGGTCGTCGCCCGCATGTTCGCTTCATGCGCCTTGAGAAAGCTATCGTTTCCGTTGATTATTGCAAAATCATTCGCATGCTGATTTGCGACTAACTTCAGCTTTAAAGATCCGTATGTCTCAATGTCACCATGCCTGTCCAAATGGTTTTCCAGCACGTTCAGGAGTACGGCGATATGAGGCCTTGCCGTTTGAGTTTGCTCCATCTGAAAACTTGAAACTTCCACAACGAATAGATCTAATTCACTTGAGGGCAAAGAGTCACTCCAAGCATCGCCGATATTGCCGACTGCCTTAGGGCGAAAGCCGCCAAGTTGCAGCATTTGCGTGATCAATTTCACAGTAGTGGTTTTGCCATTGCTGCCAGTGACAGCTATCCAAGGTACGCTGCATTGGCGGCTTGCCAGTTCCAGCTCTGACCACACCTGCGTTCCGAAACGGTCCCATGTTTCGATCCAGATCGGCTTCAAGGTTACGCCAGGGGAAACCACAACGACATCAAATTGCTCAGCAAGTAACGTCTTGTGTGACCCGCATTCTATTCGGACACCGGCCTCTTCAAGCATCTCTGCTTCAACTGTGAGTTCTGATCTTGATCTGATATCAGAGACAAGTGCAGTCCCGCCGAGCCGTGTAATTAGTCTCGCTGCACCGATCCCGCTCCGTCCCATTCCCAGAACCCCGAACTTGAGTCCATGCCAACTCTCCTGCATCACCGCACCTTGAACATCGTCAGACTAATGAGAACAAGAAGAACCTGAACGATCCAGAATCGCACTACGACTTTGGATTCGTGCCATCCGAGTTGTTCAAAATGATGGTGAAGTGGAGCCATACGAAAGATGCGTCGTCCCTCGCCATACTTTCGTTTTGTGTATTTGAAGTATCCACGTTGAAGGATTACACTAATAGCTTCAGCGACAAAAATTCCGCCGATCACGAGAAGGAAGAACTCCTTCTTGATTAAAACTGCAAGTGTTCCGAGCGCCGCTCCAAGCGCTAAAGCACCGGTGTCGCCCATAAACACTGCAGCGGGAAAACCGTTGTACCAGAGAAATCCGAGTCCGGCGCCAAGCAGTGCTGAACAGAAAATTGTTAATTCGCCCGCACCATCGAGATAGATTATATTAAGGTAATCTGAAAATCTTGCGTTGCCAGTCACATAACTCATAACGGCAAAGGCAGCGGCACCGATGGAGGTAACTCCAATTGCAAGTCCGTCCAATCCATCTGTGAGGTTTACTCCGTTGGATGTGCCTGTGATTACGATGACGACCATTATCGGATAGAACCAGCCGAAGTCGAGCATAGCTTGCTTTACAAAAGGCAGAGTTGTCTCGGTGACGTGATGGTGGAAGTTCTGTCCGAACAAGTGTGAGTAGTTCATCAAGAATAGACCGATAACAAGACTCAGGCCAATCTGACCAACCAGTTTCTGTTTGGCTACAAGTCCTGCCTTCTTCTTCTTTATCGTCTTCAGATAGTCGTCGTAGAAACCAATTGCACCCATCCAGAGAAAGGCGAGCAAAGTTAGTAAGACATAGAAGTTCTTTAAATTTGCGAGCAGCAAAGTCGGTATCGCCACGGCGACTAAAATCATCAGTCCGCCCATGGTAGGAGTTCCTTGTTTGCTCATATGACTTGTCGGTCCGTCAGTGCGAATAACCTCGCCGATTTGATTTTCCCTGAGTTTTCGAATGAGCCACGGACCGATTGCGAACGAAATAAGGAGTCCCAGAACGGCGGCCATAGCGGACCGAAAAGTCAAGTAGCGAAAGAGATTCGCACCAATCAATTCATCACGTAGAGGTACCAGAAGATGATATAGCATTAACCGTAATACTCTTCAAGTTTCTGGACAACTCTATCCAAAGCCATCCCTCGCGAAGCCTTTACAAGCACAAGATCATCGGGACGAATGTATTCGGCAAGAGGATGAATCACGTCATCTACTGATGGATAGATCAACAGGCTTGCCCGCACATGGCTGGAAGCCGCAACCTCCGTGAATCGGGACCCAATCAAGAAAGCAAGTGAAACTCCAGCGTGATCAAGCTCTGAAACAATTTCACGGTGTGCTTCATCTGATACCTCTCCGAGTTCGAGCATGTCTCCCAGGATTGCCACCTTCCGGGGGCCATGACATAATGAGAGCGTCTCAAGTGCTGCGCGCATGCTTGACGGATTAGCATTATAGGAGTCGTCAATAACCGTCAGCTTGCCAAACTTTCGAACAGTGACTCTCCCACTGCTTGGCAAAGATCTCGAAATTCCGCGCGACGCGATCGAAGGTGGAATCCCTCGCTGGATGGCGATTGTCATGGCAGCGAGCGCGGCTTGAGCGGCGGGTCGTCCTGGGACGCCAAGTTCGACGGCTTGTCCTTCCACTTCAAATCTTGCGAACCCAAAGTCATCGAACAACAAGTGTTTTCCGTGCACATACGCTTCCTCCCACGAATTTTCCGGTAGGCTAAATCCATATCCGATTCGGGTACTGCAATTTTCGCTTGCATCGACGCATCTCTCGTCCTCTACTGGAACAAAGGCAATTCCACTTTGCTCCACGTAGTTATAGATTTCAGCTTTCGCTTGCACGATGTTCTCAATTGTTCCAAAAGACTCGAGATGGGAATAAGCTATCGCTGTGACAAGGGACCATTGAGGTTCCGCAATCCGACAGAGATGAGCAATATCTCCTATCTTTGAGGCACCCATTTCGCAAACAAGTGTTTCCGTCGTAGTGGGCGTTTGCAGGATAGTAAGGGGCACTCCAATTTCGTTATTATAGTTTCCTGCAGTGGCATCAACGACCTGCGCTTCGGCCAATGCGGCCCTTACGAAGTCTTTGGTAGTGGTCTTGCCGACCGATCCAGTAATACCGATGACAAGGCACTTCAACAATTTTCGCCACGCTGAAGCAGCCTCCGTAAGGGCTTGCAGCGTATCTTCGACACGAACTATTCTGCCTGTAGAAACGAACTCCGAAACTGAGTAGGTCTTATCGGCCACGACTGCCGCAGCGCCTCGGGAGATTGCGTCGCCGATAAAGTCGTGCCCATCTCGAACGCCTCTAAGTGCCCAAAATGTATCCCCAGGCTCAATCTTTCTGCTGTCAATCGAGATTCGCAGGGGCGCTGCCTTTTGAAACGTCGTTTCCTCTGCTGTGAAGAGTGTCGAGAGCCAGCCTAAAGTAGGGAGGTTCATATTCAGTATCCATTTGCGCGCAGCCACTGCTCCGCGACTGCTCTGTCGTCAAATGGAAGCTTCTCGCCCATAATCTCCTGATATGCCTCATGGCCTTTGCCTGCGATCACAATAACGTCACTTTGCTTGGCAGCGGAGAGTGCCTCAAGAATTGCTGCTTTGCGATCAATGACGACACGCATTTTGCCTGGATCCTGGATTCCCATCAGTAAATCATCGATGATTGCGTTTGGACTTTCTGTGCGTGGATTGTCTGAAGTAAGGTACAAGACATCGCACCATCTTTCTGCAGCCTGCGCCATCAAAGGTCGCTTTCCCTTGTCACGATTTCCTCCGGCACCAACCAACGCGCACAACCTGCCTTTGGTTAGAGCTTTCATGGTTGACAGGATATTGTTTAAGGCATCCGGCGTATGTGCATAGTCAACGACCACAGTGAACGGGGCGGAGGAGCGAACGACTTCAGCGCGTCCGCGAACAGGGGAAATTTCTTGAACTGCGCTCAGAATGTCGTCAATCTCAAGGCCGAGTGCCTGTGCTGCCGAAATCACAGCCAGCATATTCATAACATTGAATTGACCAACGAGGCGGGATCGTACTTGAGAACGCCCGTTCGGATGCAGTAATGTGAATTGCGAACCATTGGCGGACAGAGAAATGTCAATGGCGCGGTAGTCTGCCGATTTTTCGACTCCGTATGTCAATATCTTCCCGCGCACAACGCGCTGAAAGTGTTCGTGGGCGGGATCATCGATGTTTATGACCGCGGTGCCATTTAGCATTTCAGGCGCAAAAAGCTTGGCCTTTGCGTCACGGTATGCCTCCCAGCTTCCGTGAAAGTCAAGATGATCACGCGAGAGATTTGTAAACACAGAGACGTCAAATCTCAGCGAGCCAATACGCTGAAGTTCGATGCCTATGGATGTTGCTTCCATCGCGATGTGCGTACATCCTTGATCCCGCATCCGGCGAAACGCTGCAGCAAGTTCAGGAGCCTCAGCGGTCGTCCGTTCCGACTCAATTTGAATGTCACCGAAAAACATCCCTAACGTACCACTGTAGCCCGCTCTTATTCCACACAAGTTCAGGAGTTGAGCAAGAGCAACGGAAACAGTCGTTTTCCCGTTCGTACCCGTGACTCCGATCAAGGTCAGTTCTCTTTCTGGCGATCCCTGTAGAGTCCACGCTGCCTTGGCTAAGGCCGCGCGAGAGGATGGCACTACGATGCACGCGGCGCTGATTCCCGAAAGTGCGGCACTCTCTCCAATAATCCCGACGGCTCCATTGGCGAGTGCCTGCTTGATGTACTTCGAGCCGTCTTCTTTGAAGCCGGCAATCGCCACGAACACGTCGCCTTGCTGAACACATCTGGAATCATAGGATACTCGCGCGACCTGTGTAGACCCGTTTGAATTCCGGAGTTCGCCGCCAACAGTTTCCGCAAGTTCAGCGAGAGACAGCATAGTGTGCTGCTGAAATAGGCTCCGCAATCACTTTGCAGACAAAGCTCGCGGGGACTTTCTCGCCTGCAGGTGGCGATTGTGAAGCTACAATCCCGAAACCGACAAGCTCAGTCTCAAAACCGGCATTCTGCATGCGGACTGCGGCAACTCGCAATGGCAGGCCAATTACGTCCGGCACCGTGACTAAGGGAACATCCAGATATCGAAGTGTATCGTAAACGAACTTTTCATGCTGAGTGCTATCAGCTTTTGGCTCTGAGTCAGAACTGTCCGTATCTGCTTTTCCGACAGCGGAGACTTTGGGAGGGCGATAAGAGTGCCGTTCCTCGAGGATCTCTTGCGCTATCGCGCCGAAAACCGGCGCCGCAATCTGACCGCCATAGTAGCCTTGACCACGCGGATCATCCACCATCACTAGCAAAGTGTACATTGGTCTGTCCGCTGGAAAAAAGCCAGCGAAGGAAGAAACATACCGATTGGTGTAGTACGACTTAGCTTCCAAATCGACTTTCTGTGCCGTGCCGGTCTTGCCGGCGATTGCAACCCCTTTGACCGCCGCCTGCTTTCCGGTGCCTGACTCCACAACACTTCGCATCATTTGCGTCAACTCGTCGACACATCGCTCAGACAGTACTTGCCGCAACGCAACAGGGTCAAACTCGACTTTCTCGCCGGACGGGAATTCCAAAGCCTTAATCAATTTCGGTTGCAAGAGCAGTCCGCCATTAGCGATTGCCGAATAGGCGGCCGTTATCTGCAGTGCAGTAACAGAAAGTCCCTGCCCAATGGCAAGGTTTGAGCGCGTAGGTCCGCTCCAGTTCGCAGGCTTGGGCACAACACCTGCCGGTTCGGCAAGCAACCCAATATCAGTTTTCGACCCGAATCCAAATCGGAGAATCCATGAGTAGAAAGTCTCCGCTCGAAGCCGTTCTGCGACTTTTGCACTTCCGATGTTTGAGGACTTCGCAATGACCTCGGACAGAGTAAGCACGCTATATGCATGAGCATCGCGGAGGACTTTGCCCGGAACCTTATATGCCCCGGATTCACAGTCGATCAGTGTCGAAGGCGTAACCACGCCCTCCTCTAACCCGGCACCCACGGTGAAAACCTTGAAGATTGATCCGGGTTCGAATAAGTCAGTAATTGGCCAACATCGGCGCACATCGTTGGTATAGTTTGCAGGGACATTCGGGTCGAACGCTGGCAGTGTTGAGAGTCCGAGCACTTCGCCGGTGTTCGGATCCATGAGAAGGGCACACGCTTTCTCGAACGTCTTGCCTTCCAGTCCCTTTACAAGGCATCGATCAAGAATAGTCTGCAGTTGGAGATCAATCGTGAGATAAACATTGGCACCGGAGTGTCCAAGTTCGTCATTCAGTGGGCTGATCATCGCGGGAACTGTTCTCAGGGCATCGTTCCACACCAGCATTTCACGACGGTCGCCGCGAAGCAGGGAGTCAAGAGATTGCTCGATCCCGGACAGTCCGATTCCGTCAACATTGACAAAACCTAAGACACTTCCCGCCGCAGTGGTGGCGGGGTAGCTTCGTCGGGCCTCCTTGGTGAATTCAACCCCTGGAAGTCCAAGTTCCTCAAGTTCCCGCTGAACCTGCAAGTCGACTCGACGCGCTATGTATGTATAGTTTTTGCTGCCGAGTTTGGTTCGAATCGTAGACTCTGCAAGCGGTAAGTAGTTTCGCAGAACAGCAGTCAGACTGTCTCGATTGATTTCCTCTCTTGGCCGAAAACCCACAGCATATGAGAGTGGCAGTGTGACGGCCAACGGCAGGCCGCTGCGGTCCCGAATTTCTCCGCGCGGCATAGCCTCGCTTGCTCGATCGTAGATTTGCCTGAGTGCGAGGTTTTTCCACATGCCGTGCTGAATGACCTGTAATTGTACCAGTCGGACAATGAACACAAGAGCGACGCATATGAATAGCACAGCAACCACGCGCTCGCGTCCCAACCGGCGTTCGGGTTTATCGGAATGTTGGAGCTGCATTTGAACTTAATCTCGTCTAATTACGAGGAGTCATCGTGACAAACACCGTGTCAACTTGGTCTTGACGTGATTTCCACCCGTTTGTACGGAATGCCCAATCAGCGACTTCGTTGTATGGGGCAGCGGTTTCAATCAAGCCATTGAAGTGACGGATCTCCTCACTCAGGAGCATGAGCTTGGTGCGTTGGCGTGCGATATCGATGATGAGCTGTTGATTCGTGAAATTTCGCCATGCCGCCAGTAACCCAAGCAGGGCAAGTATACCCGCGAAACTCATCAGGCGGATGAATCGCGCTTGCCGACGCAACACGCGCGGCAGTCGTTTGGGTCGATAAAGGGATGATGGAATGGTAAGCGTGGACAATTAAGTCGCGACCTTTTCGATGACCCGCATTTTTGCGCTGCGGGCACGCGGGTTCCGCGCGATTTCTTCCGGTGATGGGAGGATGGGCCCGCGAATCGGCAAGCGGCCTTCAGGGCGGGGAAGTGGTGCGAGGGGCAAAGCAGCGGGATCTGACGGCGGTCGCACCTTTTGCTGCATAAAGCGCTTGACGGGACGGTCTTCAAGCGAGTGATACGAAATAACACAGAGGCGGCCTGAAGGCCTCAAGAGTTTCCATGCGATACTTAGACCGGCATCGAGTTCCTCTAACTCTTGATTCACTGCGATCCGCAAAGCTTGAAAGACACGTGGAAGAGATTTGTGGGCTGTTGCAGCTACTGCCCCGCGAAGAATTGTTGCCAAGTGCTGCGTGGTTTGAATCGCTTCGCGGTCACGTGCTTGGCAAATCGCTCTGGCTATTCGTGCCGACTGTGGCTCTTCTCCCAGTTCTTTGAGCATCCGCCTTAGCTCTGCTTCAGTCAGGGCGGAAAGCAGTTCGGCGGCAGTAACCCCATCCTTGCCCGACATCCGGAGATCAAGCGGACCGTCAAACCGGTAGCTGAATCCCCGTCTTGCCTCATCGAGCTGGTGCGACGAGACCCCCAAGTCCAAAAGAATCCCTGAAAAACCAGAGGGAGACCACTCAGATAACTTGCTCAAAGCGTCTGAGAATCGTATATTCCAAAGTTCAACGTCAGGCGTCAGATTTCTTCGCGCTTCCGTAATCGCCTCTGGATCGCGATCGATGCCGCAGAATCGCCCGGCTCCGCTAAGCGCGTCGAGAATTCTCTTGGCGTGTCCACCCCCGCCAACCGTGAAATCTGCATAGGTTCCGTCGGTCTCAGTGACCAACCATCGAACGACTTCTTCGGCCATCACTGGGGTGTGATATGGCGGCGAAGGTGATGTTTGCAGGGAGTTCAAGGAACGATCAGCTAAAAAAGTCCCCAGCGACCGCTGCGGACGGCCGCTGGGAATCCGTCATGGAGTCAATCCTGACGGATGGCGAAAAGCTCATAGGCATCTTCAATCTCAAAGGTCCATGTCGTCTCAGGGATGCTTCTGTAGTCATGCTCTATGCGTATGATTTTGCAGCCTCGAGACTGAAAGTGCTTCACCGCAGCTTGAAGTTGCCGAATGGAAGTGCTGCTTAGCTCTCCTGCGACTTTAAGCAGGGCTTCGTCATGATTCTGGCTTGTGTGGATATGCAGTCCCATCAGTTAGCCCTTCTTATTCTTGTTGGTAAGCATTTGCCAAGCTTCGGACTTGCTTAGCGTTACTTGCTCGGCACGTGCCTTGAATGCCTCGGCGTTCCATATTGTGAAGAACTTCTGCCGACCAAGAAACACGACCTCGCGGCCCATATTTGCCTGAGTCAAAAGCGTTTGGGGAATCGTGATTCTACCCTGACCATCGATTGGCCTGACCGCGGCTTCAGAAAGCAACACCATATCGCGATCGATCGAGTCCTCCAAGGCAAAGTCGGCGGTTTCATTTTCGCTTGGGGCGTAAATCGCGTTAAAATAATCAACTGGAAATGCATTTATGAAGTCTGAACTGCCGATGGTCAGCACGACATGCTGCTTTTCCTCTTGTGGAAGAGCATTTCTGAATTCCGCCGGGATAGATAGACGGCCTTTATCATCCACGGCTGCGGAATGAGTGCCAACAAACGGTAGTCGATTCATTTGGGATGTATTACCAATTCTTCCCTATCTTCACCACTCTGTCCCAAAGATACTGCCTCATGCATGGAAAGTCAAGAGCAATCAGCCATATTTACTCATCAAACCTCAACATTTAAGATATTGTTTTAAAAATATATAGACAGAGAAAATCCGAATCGTCACCGACAAATTGTCATAAGAGAGGGAAATCGGCCTCTCGTCCTCGCCAGCATCCTTGCTGGCATTTTTGTTTAGTGGCAACAAATCGTCAAATCTCGAGCTCTAATCCCCATGAATACCCCTGATAAGAAACGTCCGGACATGAACACAGCGATACTACACTTTTGCAGCCTGATTCTGGTCATCTGCCTTTCGACATCCTGTAAACAAGATGCTCAGTCCAAACCCAGACTGAAACTGAGTTACGTCGAACGTGGCGACATGACCCAAACTGTGGTGGCCACAGGAAGTATTAGGCCTCTCCATCAGATTGAGATCCGCTCAAAGACCGGCGGTACGGTCAGGAAGTTTTTTGTTGAGGAGGGTGACTGGGTGAAGGCCGGACAGCGTCTATTTGAAATAGCGCCCGAAGCCTCACCGACCGAGCAAGTTCGGACCAGGGAAGAGTTGCGCATGGCCGAGCTTGAAGTTCGGCAGGCCGAGGACGATCTTCTGATCGCTGCGGAGCTTACCAAAAAGCAACTTGCACCAGAGCAGAATTTGCGTGACGCGGAGCGGACGCTCGAACGCGCAAAAGCCCGTCTTTCGGCAGCTGAGGCCGAATGGGCTCTCATTCAACGTGAAAGACTTGGGGAGCAGAAAGGTGACCTTGAGATCGTCCAAACTTCAACGACCGTCGTAGCTCCGATAACTGGTTTAGTGTTTACGAGGGAGTTGGACGCTGGTGCATCTGTGACTCCTACTACGTCGGCGTCCGGAGGGACTGTCGTGCTGACCATGGGCGATCACACCGAGGTGGAGTTCAGAGGAGACGTTGATGAGGCGGACGTCGGTAAGCTAAAAGCTGGTCTCAAGGCAAACATCACTGTGCAGGCATTCCAGGGTCGCATCTTCGAGGGGGAGATCTATCACATTTCTCCTGTCGGTAGGTATAGCGAGAAGGAACAGCAGATCGTTTTTAATGTAAAGGCCAGGGTACGCAACGAGGACGAGTCTCTAAGGGTCGGGATGAGTGCTACGGCCAAGATTGTGGTGGATGAGCGCAAGGATGTGCCAATTCTGGACGAAATGGCGCTCTTCTTCAAGGGAGACTCGTCCTTCGTTAAAGTCGTCACAGACTCTATCCTCGGCGTAACAACTGACCGTATGGTGACACTGGGTATTTCGGACGGCATTCGAACGGAAGTTACCAGCGGCCTGGAGGGTGGCGAAATCGTAAGCGCAGGAACGGTATCCGCAGAGAAGTGACATGGGCATCCTCGAGTTAGTCAGACAGGTATTCTCAACACTCAAGACAAACAAGCTGCGGAGTTCGCTGACTATGTTTGGGATCACTTGGGGCATTGCCTCAGTGATGCTGCTTTCCGGCTTAGCGACTGGATTTTCAGAAGACTCGCTAAGTGGCATACGGTCCCTTGGCAAGGATGTCGTAATCGTATGGGGAGGACGCAAGAGCATTGCTGCTGGCTCCGCCCGCAAAGGGGAAGTCGTTCGCTTCGACGAAAAGACCAATAGTGCGCTTGCAGCAAAAGCCCAGCACTTCGAATTCTCGCCGGAGGTTTCGGCTTGGAGTACCGAGATGCGTGCCGGACCTCGGATCTTCAATACGAGACTGGCAGGCGTAGGTGAGAAGTACGGGGAGCTTCGCAATGTGATACCGGATGAAGGACGCTGGCTATCTCGTCGCGATGTTCTGGAAGCGCGCCGAGTCTGCGTAATCGGCAACGAAGTGCGTAAGAAGCTCTTTGGAGAGGACTCCAATCCACTCCATGAGCGAGTGCTAATCGGCGGACGAGAGTTCCTCATTGTTGGCTGGAAATCAGACAAAAAGCAAAACTCTACCTACTACGGACCTGACAATGATGTCGTCTGGATTCCTTATACTACTCAGCTTACCTTATACGACCGATATTGGTTCGGGAACTTCATCTTCGCCCCCAAGAATGTTGAAGACCATGAACTTGCGGTGGCCGAGTTTAAAAACATCGTCGCGAAAGTTCACAAGTTTGAACCAGACGACCCTGAGGCATTGAACCTCTGGGATACACACAAGAATGCCCTCGAAACGGCCAAGGTTTTTGCAGCAATAAACGCACTGATGGTTGCCATTGGTGCCATCACTTTGATGATTGGAGGCCTAGGCGTGATGAACATCATGTTGGTATCAGTCGTCGAGCGAACCCGCGAGATCGGAATTCGGCGCGCAATCGGAGCGAATGCCATCGACATTGTCAAGCAGTTCTTCCTTGAGTGCTTAGTGATTACAGTCGTGGCTGGCGTCGGTGGGATGTTTGTAGGCTGGGGTCTCATCGAACTGCTGAACAATGTCACACTTCCCGAAGGACTGCCCCGCCCGATACTGTCAGAATCCACTATGCTTATCTCGGCCGGGATGATTGGTTTGGTAACGGTCCTTTCCGGATTATACCCTGCGATACGCGCAGCCAGAGTTGACCCTATCAAAGCTTTGCACCATGAATAATGAGTGAGAAGTCAGTCCCATGCGCACAAGATTTTGTCGGAGCAAGTGAAACAAAAAATCCCCGCCATTAGCGGGGATTTCTAATTCAGTTAACGATACATTAATAGTGTGTAATGACGGCCTTGTCCTCGGATTCTCCTTCGATAAACCGTCTCACAATTCCGACCTTCGTTGTTTTGGTTTCTTGCGGCGTGCCTGAGAAGACGACCTGTCCATCATGCAGCATGACGATGCGATCTGCAATTTTAAATGCGGAGACCATGTCATGTGTCACCGCAATTGTTGTGACGTTCAACTCTTCGTTCAAGCTGATGATCAGATCATTTATTGAGTCCGCGGTGATCGGATCGAGTCCGGTCGTGGGTTCATCGTAGAGGATGTACTGTGGCTCCATTGCGATGGCGCGCGCGAGTCCGACTCGCTTGCGCATTCCACCGGAAAGCTCCGAGGGCTTCAATTTCTCAATACCAGACAGACTGACCAGTTCAAGGCACTTGGCAACTCGCTTCGTAACTTCCTTGATTGGCATCTTCGTGTGCTCAATCAGCCCGAGGGAGATATTCTCGCCGACCGTCATCGAATCAAACAGCGCTGCGCTTTGAAACAGGACACCGAACTTCTTGCGAATACGATAAACATCAGCGCGCGGTGCATTCGAAATCCGTTCGCCATCGACCAAAATCTCCCCCGCATCAGGATCCAGCAGAGCGATGAGGTGCTTTAGAAAGACGGATTTCCCGCAGCCGGATTGCCCGATAATGATAAGCGATTCGCCTGTCGGGATTGTCAGGTCCACGCCGTTCAGGACGCGCTTGGCGCCGAAACTCTTAGTAATGCCTTTCGATTCAATCATTAAAAGAGAATCATTGCGAGAAGATAGTCCAGCACCAAAACAGTAAGCGAACTCCAGACAAATGCTTTAATCGTCGCAGTGCCTACTCCTTCCGCTCCTCCCGAGGCGTCGAAGCCGATGTAACAACCTATCATGGCAGAACTCATTCCGAAGAAGGTCGACTTTAGCAGTCCGGACATAACGTCGTAAACATGAAAAAAGTTGGGGACAAGTCCCCAGAACTGGGCGGTAGTCATGTTCAGGAAGACCGTAGTCACAAACCACGCACCCATCAAGGCTATGAAGTTCGCTTGTGCAACCAAAACCGGCATCATCATTGTCATAGCCGCAATGCGAGGTACCGCGAGATAACGTGTACTCGAAATCGCCATTGACTCCAACGCATCAATCTGTTCGGTAACTCTCATGGTCCCAATCTCGGCCGCGATGGATGCGGCAACTCGTCCGGCGATGACAAGTCCTGTTAAGACTGGTCCCATTTCGAGCACGATACTCTTAAACACTCCCGGCCCCAGCATGTCCTTGGGAATGTATCCTTCCAGCTGGTAGTTAAGTTGCCAGCCGGACACTGCACCCGCAAAGACTCCGACGATGAGCACGAGCGGAAGGCTCTCTACGCCAAGCCGGACGCACTCCTTCATGAACAAATCCCACCGCTTGAACACGGCGCCAAGCTCGGAGAAGACTCTGCCCATCATCAGGCTGAAGCGACCGAACTCGGCGGCGAATTCGAGCGCTGTCTTTCCGATCGCGGCAAGTGGCGCTAGTACCACTGTCTCAATAGATCTCATAGCAGTGATTTAGTACTCGGCACCCAGTGAGAAATAGTAGCGGGGCTTGGAAGTGTCTACTCCATCCGTCGACCACGCAACGTCCCAGCGAAGCAACAGAAAGCCTAAGTTAGAACGCCACCCAAAGCCGTAGGCTGACTGCAGATCGTGGAGTCGTCTTCTTCCCTCGTCATCAACTTGCGTAATGCGAAATGAATCGTCGAACCAAGCGGCACCAACGTCCATGAATAACGCTCCACGTACATCAACTAATGCAATCGGAAGCGGCCAACCCATTTGAAGATAGCGAATCACCGGGAAACGAAACTCCTGATTGGTTAGAAAGAAGCGATTCCCAGTGCCGCGCTTTTCAAAGTAGTCGCCTCCCCGAAACGGGGTGATGAACGAAGAAAAGTAGAAGTCGTTGATCTCATCGGTCGGAATCTCGTCATTCTCAAATCTTCGATTGATCCAATTGGAAACACCGCCCATGAAGAAACGCTGCGTGTCCGGACCTCCGGAATAACCGGCAGTAAACCGCGACGCCCATGAGTAGTCGCGTCCCATACGAAAATACTGACGCAAGTCCCCCTTTATTGTGTAGAATTCCGAACTCCAGACTTCCTGATGCTCTTTGTCACTCTGTAGATTCGGGCTGTACGATCCGGATAAGCGATAGCGAGTTCCATTGACCGGCCCCGTACTTCCCCAGACAACAGTGTCGTGAACATACCCAAGTTCAGGCATGAGAATTCTTCGCCGTGCGGTCTTGCGGTAATTATAGTAGCCGTATTGGTCGGGTAGCCACTCGGCCCGATCGATTCCGTAGCCGCCCACTATCAGCTCGGTGCGGGTGTACTTCGAAAACGGATAGCTTAAATCAAGCTGCATTTGCAGCGTCTGATCGCGAACATTTCCCGCATCCAGATAGTAAACGTATCTAAACAGCCCGGCACCATAATTGATACGATTGGGCAAATAGAAATATTGTGCCGAGAAGTTTGAATTGTCTAAATTGTTAAAGTCATAATAAAGGTCGGTATTCAGCAGTATAAGCTGGTTACCTAACACATCGCTGAAAAGGATTTGCCCTGTTCCCTGAGCTCCGAAGAACGAACTGTAAGCCGCCGTGGCGTATACGTAATCAGGTGTGAACTTTGTCCGGTATTTCTTGCTGAAGAATCCTCCACCCGGATTGCGGGTATTGACCGAGTCTTCGCGAATCCTTTCTTCCAGAGCCGTCACTTGTCCAATGCCGTCAGCAAACACGTAACGGGAAAACTCGCGGCTGTTATCCCTAAGTTCCATCGATTCAGTGAAGCTTTCAGCCGATTCTCCTGCGATCGGTTCAATGGCTTCGGGCGAACCATGCTTTCGGAAAGCGGTCAACGGGGGCTGCTTCGGAGGCAGTGCATCGGGGCTTTTCAAGAGATATACGTCGTAGCCACCTTCATAGAAAGACGAAAACACAAGTCGGTTGGACTTAGGCGAGTAGCTCGGTTGAAAGCAGCCGGTCAGCGCGTTGGTGATTGCGACCGTCTCGCCAGTTTCGAGGTTCTTCCTATATAAATTGGAAATTCCGGTTGAGTCGGAAACATACACCAGAAACTTGCCGTCAGGCGAGATTGTCGGATTCTTCTCGTGGAACTCGCTGTGAGTCAGCCGCTCGCAACTTGCCGCCATTGGGGAGATCCGATAAATGTCCATTGTGCGATAATCAAACTCCCACATCCGAAAAGCGGCATCGTAGCCGGAAGTTCGCAGAGAGTCTTTGCGATCTGAAGCAAAGTAGAGAGTTTCTGAGTCCGCACCCCAGGCTGGGTCGTCGTCGCTGAAGATGTCGTCTGTGACTTGAACAAGCCGCTCTCCACTAAGCTCATAATAGTAGAGATCAGATTGGCCGGACTTCATCCCGATGAATGCGATTCGCTTGCCATCAGGGGACCAAGTAGGGTTAAAGATGCCGTCGAGCTTGGGACGAAACCGTCGAACGATTTCGCGCTTTGATACATCAAGAATGTTAATGGCGTCGTATGCTCCCGCCTTAGAAGCAAAGACTATAGACTCTCCGTCCGGCGACCAGGACATACGTGCATCGAGCCACTTAAGTTGCTCGAAATCTCCGCTCCGCTCGCCGCGCAACAGCCTGTGAGATTTGCCCGTTTCAAGGTCGTTAAGCCAGACGTCGAAATAATCGGAGCGATCAGAGAGATAGGCGACCTTTTGGCCGTCGGGTGAAAGTGCCGCGCCATTATTGACGTAATTCTTGATCTTTCGGTGATTCGTGACCCTTTCCGCAAAATCTTCCGGAGTTTCGTAGTCTACTACGCCCGGCCAATATATCTTGCGCAGCCATTGCTGCCAGGCACGATTGAAATCTTCCATATCCGTGCCGACCGCACTTTTGAGTGATCGCGGCAATTCACGAGAAGTTCTCACCTTATTGACGAGTTCTCCAACCTTTTCTTTGCCGTATCGCCGATCCAAGTAGTAGAAGACTGCTTGACCACCTTTGTAGGCAAAGTAGCCGCCGAGATAGTCGATGGGCGGGAGATAACCCGTGATAGTAGCGTCGCGCATGAACATGTCGGCTTCAACGTCCCAGCCGCCGCGCGACTCATACTCGGCGATACCTTCCGTGAACCACAACGGAATGTCTGAAGTGGCAACACCAATTAAGATGGATTGAAACCCCGTCCCATAGAACATTCGCAAGTTGACGGCATGTGTCAGCTCATGATGAATGACGTGCCGAAACGCTTCATAATTGCCTGTGTACGGCAAAACGACGCGATTCTTCAGGAACTCTGTAAAGCCGCCCAGGGATTCTTCTTGAATGGAAAGGGAGACGTTGGTCTGCTGGAAGCGATTGTGTGAAGAGTAAATAATGAACTTGACACGACCTTCGAGAGTATAACTCCAACTTGACTCGATGAGTTTAAGGGCTCGTTCGGCGGTTTCGGCTGTAAACTCTGCAATTCGCTCCTGACCCTTCGAATAGTAAACGTCAAAGTGTTCAGACTGAATGTACCGCCAGTCGAAATCCACGTACTGCACCTTGTTCTTGCCGAATCCCTGCGCCATGGCACTGGATACTGCAAGAAGAAGCACGCCAATCAGACTAAGTGTGCGGTGCATACGTTGTGGTCCTTGAATAACATTGATTGTCCACTCTGGAAACTCTGAAGACATCACAGAAGTTTCCCTGTCATGCATGAAAACGACCCCGGAGCCTGCGCTGCGGGGCCGAGCTGTGCAAGTTCACTGATCCAACCCTGGTCCCTACTATGGCCCAAGCACTTGTGCCACCATTTCGAGCAACTCCTCGCTCTTTATTGGCTTGGTCAAGTAGTTGTAGGCCCCTTCTTTAATAACTTGGACAGTGTCCTCAATCTTGGGATAACCAGTCAGGATAACGATCATCGCCTGCGGGTCGACTGCCCGAATCTCGCGAAATACATCAATCCCGCTTCTGCCACGTAATTTTACATCAAGAAATGTCAGGGCAGGTTGCTTTTCCTGATGCAAGGCGACGGCATCTTCACCGGTGGAAGCGGTCAGGACGTCATAACCCGCAGCTTGAAGCAGGTCTGACATGACCTGAAGAATCATGGCATCGTCGTCGACCACAAGCACATATGATGATCGAGGTTTCGACTCGGAAGCTTTCTGTTTCTCAATATTCTGGCGAATCTCCTCGAGATTTCGCTCGTCGTAGAGACGCCAACCACGCCAATCCCGCCTAACCTTGGTTATCAGGCCCTCGCGTTCCCACTTGAATAAAGTGGACTTAGAGATCTGCAAAGTTTCACAGACATCTTTGGAGGAGTAGAACTTGCCATCCTTGCCGCTCATAATACCTCACTATATTAGTTATAGTAACTAATATAACAATGGACGACGGAGATGTCAAGCTCAAATGACCCGAATCGGTGACCAAATCACTCTTTCTTGCCAGTCGAATCGTCTCCACGCATACCTTCTTTGAATTCCCGTGCTCCCTGGCCAATGCCGCGCATTAATTCGGGGATGCGTTTTGCCCCAAAAAGCAACAAAACGATCGCCATGATAAGCAGAATTTCTGTCCAACCGAACCGCATGGGCGTTTCCTCGTTAGATCCTCAACCTCTGTATGACCAAGAAATTAACGAATTATAATCGGGATTTACAAGTCTACCTAGTTGCTGGACCGCACAAGATAGAAGGCGGAGCCGAGCGATTGTATGACGTTGCTGTCAACAAAAGTCGTGTCGGCCGTCTGGGCAATGGGGGTGTCAAAGGGTCCAGTAGGGCTAGTGGAGCGATATACCAGATAGTTCGGGGCACCTGTCGGCTGCCAATTCAGGATAATGTCATTGCCCGAGGCAGTAATGACCACGGTGGGTGGAAAGAGCGGCCAGCCGCTGACACGAATCATACGGAGACCCGACCTTGTAGAAGGATGGAGGCCATCTTCGGGTAACCAAGCCTCTTCGCACGGGTCCCAGACCAAAGAGCGCGCCAACCCTGCACCAGAGCTATCCAACCCAAAAGCCGTCGAGCAAGCCGAAACTCCCACGAAAAAGTCTCCAGTGACTGTGATCGCGCTCAAACCAGGGTCTATTAACACTACGTGGCCCCAGCCTGGACTTTGACCGTAAACTCCCGTAATTGGGTTAGGTAGAACTCCTGCGGTGAACTGCCCCAAGGTGTCGCCCGGAAAACCGCCAATCCCATTTGCGTCCAGTACTAAGACTCTTGCTTGCGAGTGCAAGGTGTCCGGCTTGCGGACCGATGCCGCGAAGTCTGCCGCGCATAAAACGAACGGCGTAGCAGGAGGAGTGAAACGAGTTGCCCACAGAAACCCGGCATCGGGACTCCACTGGTAGGACTCCGCAGAACCGTCGTCATAATCAGTCACTACCCCGCATTCAGGGAACACTCGAAAACTGTGCGTGTCCGTCCGCGAAACCAAGTCTTCTGCATCTGTGACTTCCAAATAGTATCGGTAGAAACCCTCAACAAACTCTGCTTCAACGCTGTGCTTGCCGCCGCCAATTGGAGAAAGTTCGAGCATGTCAGACGACACGAAATTGTCAGAAGACCAAATCATGCGAGGCACGCCGAAGGCGCCGTCATCTGTGACAAAGCAGAAAAGGCTTATGACACCCGGGACGTAGTCGCAGACCGGATTGTGCCCGATAACGGGAGGCTGGTTGAAAACTGTGATAGAGAAATCGCCGCCGGATGTATCGCCAACCTGCGGCAAACTTAGTGACCGAATCCGCAAACGAGCGTTTTCTGTCGCCGGACCGGTAACGAGCCAATTGTAAGGTGCGCTTCCTGCCGGAACACTTCCAATGATCTGTTCCCAACTTCCAGAGGGGTAATCCCGATTGATCTCAATCGCGATCTGCCCCGTCAAGTTGGTCTGGGACCATAGCACGGTTTCATTTACTCCAGACGTGAAAGACTCCCCACCGTTTGGCCGAGTAAGTGTCAGTGTCGGGAGCAGTATTCGGAACATTCCAGAGCTATCGGCTAATGCCGGAGCTTCAACGCTGGACACCCGAATCAGGGCTGAATCTGTTGCTGTCCCCGTGGCAGTCCATATGTAAGAGCCGGAGTTCGGCACAGAGGCAGCAAGTAATTCCCAAGTGCCCATTGACGGAACACGTTGCAACTCGAGGCGAACGTTGCCAGGCAAACCCGATGCTAACCAATTCACTTCGACCAGTGAACCAATCGCGTAGGAGCTGCCGTCAATCGGTGTCAGGACCGCAAGCTCGCGCTGAGTTATTGAGAAGTTCGCATCAGACAGGTCGGAATAGGCAGGAGTACTGTCCATCTCAACTTTGACACGTGCAGACGAAGTAGCGGAACCGAAGGCAATCCACTTGAATGCGCCATCGTTTTCAGTCCCGGATACGAGGTTCACGAACTGACCCGCAGGACCCGTTCTGCTCAAAGAGATAGAGACGGTTCCCGTGTAACTTGTCGTGTTCCATGAAATCAAGACGGTATCCCCCGTGCCAAAACTCTCCCCACCGTTGGGCGACTCGACGGTTATGGAGGGTGGAGGTGTGACCTGCCTCACAATGCTCAGCATAACCGGAAGGTGATCGGACGCAGCGTGCAACGCGTCTGCAATGCTGTCGGGTACGGCGAAATTTGTTCCATTATTCACTGCTTGTCCGAAGTGCGCGCCGTCATTGCCGAAAGTTACATAGCTACCGGGAACAAGCTGCCAACCTGGCAGAGTTTGAAATGGGGTGGTGGGAAGTAGGAAGTCAAATCGGTCGTCCAATCCACCTGTCGCTCCGCCATCGCCAAGATTTGCCACTCGAGGGGACTGCGTGTGGATTGCGGCAAACGTTGCATTGTCGTGCCAGCTTCCGGGCATGCCCAGCGGGTCGTATACCCTTCCGTCATTGTCGGACTGGCTGCCAATCAATTCTTGATACGCGGCCTCAGTACTCGTGTACAAGTTGAAGTCGCCACCAACTATGTAGTATCCCGGCCCCAGAGAGTTCAGGTGGTTTCTTAGTGTGTCAGCTTCTGCGAAGCGTGCGGACTCTTCGCCCATTGAAGACCGAAAGTGTGCAGAGTAGATTCGAATATCGAGTGAGTCGGAGAATACACCGGCAGGTCTGAGAACGTAACCGTTGATGTCCCGCAGCATCGTAGCAAGGACAATCTGTGATAGGAAAGAAACCCGCGCGGGTTTGTAGAAGAGAGCATTATCGGAGTCCGGCCCATTGGAAAATGGAGCGCTCGCATAAGTTCCCGGTTGACCGCTGTTCAGCACCTGACTTAGGAACTCAGAGACACCTGCGCTGGAAGTCATTTCCTGCACGATGAGCACGTCGGGGTTCATTGCACGCAAAACCTTACGGAATTCTGGATTCCGAGTCGCGGAACTATTGCCGGGGTAATTCAGCACATTGTAAGTGGCCACTTTGAGGGTGTCGTAGGTTTGGGCCTGCGCAGACAAAGTCCCCAGCATGAGCAGGGTCAGGAGTATCAAGTAAAGTCTTGGCGTGTTCATCTTCTTACGTTGGTTCATCCGGTCAAGGAACATCCAATAATTTACTACCAAACCAGCGCGTTTGCAAGCGACGGGTGCTGTAAGCTGATAAAATACTTGACCTTTAGATTGCAGTTCGGTATATTCTTGGATAAGGACGAAAACTCTAAGTTCAAAACAATCAAACAGGCTCTGCTCGGCTCAACCGCAGGCTGGGTCTTGGGA
The DNA here is from genome assembly GCA_023382385.1 of bacterium. NCBI lineage: Bacteria > bacterium. The sequence continues at coordinate 110,226 of JAHDVH010000006.1, forward strand.
GAGAGGCGATGAGAGACAAGATTCCTCTATTGGCTCGGATAGCACGCCCCAAGAGGCGTCGTGAAGACATCAGGGAGTTTCGCTTCGAGTACATTCGCATAGAGCAAGGCACTAGGCCATTACCCTGGGGTGAGCAATCCCAATGGGTTCCGCCGGTGGACGTTTATGGAAATGAGCAGTCGCTGGTTGTCGAAGTGCACTTGCCAGGTGTCAGGCCAGAAGACACCCGGATTGAATTTGGCCAAAACTTCGTTCGGGTCTCCGGGAGCCGGCATGACGTTGAGGTAGCTGGCCGGCGCGATTACTTCCACATGGAGATTGAGCGCGGACAATTCCAAAGAGTGATTCAATTGCCGGAAGGTGTTACAACAACTGATTATGATGCGAGATTCGAGCAGGGAGTACTCCGAATGACTTTCCCCTATCAAGGCAAGTCTTGGGGGACTGCCCGTAGTGCGGATCGCTTCCCCGAGGAGTGGTCATGAGTGATGGCCAAGACACCAGTAAGACATCTGGAAATGGGGGGGAAGCAGAAGGACGTGACGGCCTGATTCGCATTCCTGAAGTCTGTCCCGCGCTGCTGCTCAACGACGTCCTGATCTTCCCTAACACCATAGTGCCATTGGCCATCTCATCTCCGGCCATGATTGCGATGGTGAATGATGTGCTGTCCGGTCACCGCGTCGTGGCGGCATTCTCCCGCGCGCAGTCGCCTGCTACCGACAAGCCAGAAGATCAGTTCTACGAATACGGGACAGCGGCACACATCATGAAGATGTTCCGCATGCCGGACGAATCGATCCGCGTCCTGATCCAGGGGATGGTGCGCGTCAAGAGACTGGAGATAGTCTCGACCGAGCCGTATCTTCAAGTGAAGATACTGCCGCAGCCGATTTCGCGATCGACAAACATAAAGATCGAAGGTTTGACGCGAAAGGTAGTCAGCGATTTCTCCAAGTATTCCGAAGAGCACGCGTTGCCTGACGAAGTTCGTATTGCAATTCATAACATTTCGGATCCGGGTGCTCTCGCTGATATTGTCGCTTCAAATCTTAACTTGCCGATTGCCGAAAAGCAGGCGATTCTCGAGCAAAACGATCTCGAGGGACGCTTGACGCTAGTCGCGACTCACTTGGCCCGCGAGCTGGAGCTGCTGCGCATCGGCAGCGAGATTCGCGGAAAAGTAGAGCGGGAACTTGAGAGCAATCAGAAGGAATATTTTCTGCGTGAGCAGATGAAGGCGATCAAGCGCGAGTTAGGCGAAGAAAGCGAGTCGAGCGCAGAGGTTTCCGAATTCGAAAGAAGGATCAAAGAGGCAGGATTGCCGGAGCATGCTGCTGCCGCGGCGATGAAGGAACTCGAGCGGATGCGCATGATGTCGATCTCTTCCGCCGAGTATTCGGTTTCTCGTACTTATGTTGACTGGCTGGTGAGCATGCCGTGGAAAAAGTCAACTGTTGATGAGCTTGATCTGAAGCAAGCACAAAGCGAGCTTGACGAAGATCATTACGGATTGAACGAAGTTAAGACTCGCATTCTCGAGTTCCTTGCCGTTCGGAAATTAAAGAAGGATAATCGCGGGCCCATTCTCTGCTTCGCGGGCCCGCCTGGAGTGGGCAAGACTTCGCTGGGCCGTTCCATTGCTCGCTCGATGAATAGGGAATTTGTGCGCATGAGTCTGGGTGGAGTGCGAGACGAGGCCGAGATACGAGGACACCGTCGCACGTACGTCGGTGCCATGCCGGGACGGATAGTGCAATCCATTCGCAAGGTGGGTGTCAATAATCCCGTGATCATGCTGGATGAGATCGACAAGCTTGGAATGGATTTTCGCGGTGATCCTGCCTCTGCGCTGCTCGAAGTTCTCGACCCGGCGCAGAACAATACTTTCAGCGATCACTACCTTGACGTGGAGTTCGACTTATCTTCCGTGTTTTTCATCACGACGGCGAATGACATGGGCCAGATTCCCGGACCCTTGCGCGATCGAATGGAGATTATTGAGATTCCGAGCTATATTACCGATGAAAAAGTGCAAATCGGTATGCGGTATCTCATGGCTCGGCAGATTGAGGAAGCCGGACTGAAAAAATCGCACTTGACGATCACGGAAGACGGAATGCGTGCCATTATTCGGGGATACACTCGTGAGGCCGGCGTTCGCAAGCTGGAGCAGAAGATAGGAGCCATTTCACGGAAGATTGCACGCTCAGTTGCCGAAGGCAAAAGGATGCGTGTCAGTATCACAGCTAAGAACGTCGCAACATACTTAGGTCCTGCCCCGTATGGAGAAGATACGCTGCCGGATCATCCGCAAGTTGGAATTGCACTGGGTCTTGCCTGGACGCCAGTCGGCGGTGAGATTCTCGTGATTGAGTCAACTGCAATGCCGGGAAGCGGCAAGCTGAGTGTCACTGGACGTTTGGGCGAAGTAATGAAAGAGTCTGCGCAAATTGCACTTTCTTACCTGCGAGCGCATTCAGTGAAATGGGACATCGAAGAAGAGAAGTTCTCAAAACAGGACATTCACCTTCACGTCCCTGAAGGTGCGCAGCCAAAGGAAGGTCCGAGTGCCGGAATCGCGTTGACAACTTCATTGGCATCAGTGTTGTCGGGAAAGCCTGCACGAAGTGACCTGTGCATGACGGGAGAAATAACATTGACGGGGCAGGTGCTCCCTGTGGGAGGAATTCGCGAGAAGATTGTCGCAGCCGCTCGTAGAGGAATCACCACGATCATTATGCCAAAGTCCAACGAGAAGGATCTCTTTTACGTTCCGGATAACATCAAATCGGCGCTGCGCTTCCACTTTGTTGATGATCTTGAGCAAGCCTTAAGTATCACTCTCAAAACTCGTGCAGGGAAGCGCGAGAGGAAAAAATAAGAGTGTCGACCACTTGAACTTGCAGAGGTCACGAGTTCGAGAGTGGCCAATCTGGTCGCTAATCTACGCACCACTGTGCGCTCATTGTCGCAGGACTATTCCGGCCTCTGTCGTACTGTTTTGTGATGCCTGCTGGGCCGAACTGCCGCGAGCAGAAAAGACGCCTTCCGACAGACTGCCGAAGCACATTGACGGACTACATGCAGCTTTCGCTTATCGCGAAGGCTCGGTGACGCGTGAGATAGTCCACTCCCTCAAGTTTGAAGGTGCGATTGAGTTGGCGCCTCGCATGGTGGAAATGATGCTGCGCACCATTCCAATCGGTTTCCTGAACAGTGATGATGTCTGGGTGCCGGTACCGCTGCATTGGATACGAAAAGGTGATCGTTCGTTTAATCAAAGCCAACTACTGACACGCGAACTGTGCAAACGCATTGGAGGGACGATTTCGGAAGTCCTCCGGCGTGTTCGGAATACGCCCGCGCAGTCAGGTCAGGGTATTCGGAAGCGCACCAAGAACGTGCGCGGTGCATTTCGATATGTTAGAAGCAAGGCAATTCCCGAATCTGTCATGTTGGTGGATGATGTCGTGACCACCGGTGCGACCGTATCGGAATGTGCAAGAGTGCTGAAGCAATCGGGCGTAAAGCAGGTACGCGTCTTAACATTCGCTCGCGCTGAATAGCAAAAAGGAACAAATGCATAGAGTCGCAAAGCCCAAGAGCAATTCAGCATCACTGCTGATTCTGGTGCTCTTTCTCTCGATATCTTCTTCAGTGTGCCGTGCGGGACACTCCCCGAATGAGCTTTTTGTAAAAGTTCGAGGACCCGTGTATCGGTCATCCCTTGACGGTGCGCTTAGTTCAGGTTCTGTTCTGATCAACGAGCTATCAACTACTCAGGCTGACGCATCGCAACCATACGGGACATTCGCCCGTTTGAGCGCTGACCTGGAACAAGTGATAAGACTTTCCTTTAGACACGAGGTGGACCTCCAGTCTCTCTTCACGCAGCTTGGCAATGACCCTGATGTTGAGTGGGTTGCTTATAATAATCAGTATCGAACAGTACAGGCATTGGACGAAGGATACACTCCAAGTGATGAATACTTCAATCAGCAGCCTTGGCTTCGCCGAATCTCGGCACCACTCGCATGGGAAATAACACGAGGAAGTCCGTCAATCATTATTGGCATAATTGATACAGGCATAGACCACACACATCGAGATTTGCGCGATAACATTTGGCGAAACCCTGGTGAGATACCCGACAACGGACTTGATGATGATAACAACGGATTCATCGACGACGTGATCGGCTGGGATTTTGTCGATGCTCCAAGTTTGCCCGCTGGCGGAGACTACTTGGATCGCGACAACGACCCGATGGACGATTTCGGTCACGGTACCTACGTTGCAGGCTGCGCCGCGGCGTCTACGGATAACGGAGTATGCTATGCATCCGTGGGATTCGGATGTCGTCTGATGCCGCTTCGCGCTGGCAATGCCAATGGCACGCTTGAAGAAGACGACATCGCAGCAGCAGTGCTGTATGGAACCGCCAATGGCGCGCGCATTATCAATATGAGTTTCGGCGATGTCGTGGCTTCGCCTTTCCTGCGCGAAGTAGTGCAAATCGCACACAGTCACGGCGTGGTCTTGACGGCATCTGCTGGAAATGCGAACAACGATGGAATTCACTATCCCTCAGGCTTTCCTGAAGTCATTTCGGTTGGAGCTACTGACACCCTTGACCGCAGAGCAAGTTTTTCGAATTACGGGCCAAGCGTTGATATCATGGCTCCTGGAGATTACATTTCCTCTACAATTCTCGGTGGTGAGTGCGGGCAGTGGGTCTTCCCGTCCGGAACAAGCTATGCTGCCCCAATCGTAGCAGGAGTTGCTGGACTGGTGCTCTCCGTGGATTCGACCCTGCAACCTGATGATGTATTGGACATTCTGCGCTCGACAGCCGATGACTTAGGGCCAGCAGGATGGGATCCGATTTTTACGAGTGGGCGGGTCAATGCAAGGCGTGCTGTGGAAGTTGCGTCTTTTGGCGCTGATGCGATTGCGCGCATTCACTCCCCGCGGAATGACTCTGGCGTGCGCGACGCATTCGTGATTTCGGGAACTGCTTCCGGCGCGGCGTTCAACAGCTATTCGCTGGAGTTTGGTGTAGGAGAGAATCCAACGAGTTGGCAGCCGGCGGCGAGCGGCAACCAGCGCGTCTTTAATAACATGCTTGGAACGATAACTGCGCCCCAGCGCGACACGGTATTGGTAGTCAGGTTGAAAGTCCGTGCCTCGAACGGCAACGAATCTGTGGACTTCGTGCATCTGTATGTGCAAAATGACGAACCAACCATTGACAGCCTTCGATCACGGCTTGTTCTGGATGCCGACGGGTATGCACAACAGATACTTGCTTGGACCAATCAATTCACGAGCGCAACATTGCTCATGACGAACGCGAGCGGTGATTCAATACGGGAAGACTTCGGCTATGTCAGCGACGCACACGTGGCAGTAATTTCCCAAGAGCGTTACAGAGGAGACTGGACTGCTACACTGCGTGTGACTAATCTCTTAGGTGAGTCGGCACTGTCAGCAGCTTTCCCGTATAGTTCTGTTCAAACCGGCATATTGCCGTTCCTGTATTCGCAAAGCCATACAACCGTGCCGCATGGGATTCTTGGACCCTTTACCAGTGACTACGATTGTGACACAAGACCAGAGCTCTGGGTATTGCCAGTAAATGAGAATTTGATAGTCGACACGCTTGAACCATACGAGTGGGGTGGCTCAACGTTCATTGAGACTGAAGATACCTATGGACCGCATATCCCGCAGGCTTGGGGCGACGCTGATGGCGACGGACTCTTCGAGATGGCCGCCCGCAGATTTGTCGAAACGCGCATATGGGAGCAAAGTGCACCGTGCGGAGCGCCGAGTAATATCGTACTTGAAACGTTTTCTGCTGACTCAGAGTTTGTCATAAGCAGATTTGTCAGAGTAGACTCAGCATCTGGGCGGGACGACATTCTTGCGCGCATTCGGACGAGTAGCGGTTCACGTATGGCACTATTCTCCGTTTCTCCAAACTACGCCGTAACACGCCGTGTCGTTCTTCCCAATACAACGACGGGTCAAAACAACATGGGTCCGCCCGGCTCAGCAGTCGGCGATTTGGATAGAGATGGGCTGCTTGACGTGATATATGGCGACTACGACGGTGACATCATATGGTGCGAATGGAATGGCTCGGAAGCTGTGCAAGTTTATTCGCTTCGACTGCGCCAAAATGATGCGACAAACTGGATGGCAATCGGGGACTTCGACGGAGACGGAGAACAAGAGCTAATCGCCGGATGCCGCTCCAACGCAGGTTATTCTTCAGAAAGTCAAAGACTGCTGCAGGGCTGGGACTATTACATCTTTGAGTCATTCCTTGACAATGAGTTAGCCGCCGTTGACAGCATTGCAATTCTCGGCAACGAAAATGTCTCTGTGAATCCCGCCTCGGTTCTGGCTTCTGATTTGAATAACGACGGTCGCGATGAAATCATTATCTCCTCTTATCCGGACCTGTATATCATTTCCTACAATGATCTGTCGGGGCGGTATGAGCCAGTCTGGCACGATCTGCCGTCAAAGTCCGGCGCAATGACGACAGTCGATCTGAACGGCAATGGCGTGAAGGAGCTAATAGCTTCAAACGGCACTGTTCAACTGCGAATAGAGAGCACGACAGCTGAAAGTGAAGCGCCTTTTCCTCCACGACTCTTCGCCGAACCCTTAAATGAATCCGAGATCCGCTTGTTCTGGACGCCTGTTCCGGGTGCGGTTCATTACGAAGTGTACCGCGCGTTGTCAGGCGAACAACTGCAATTCGCCCTTTCGACACAAACGTACGACGTTGTACTCCAGTCACAAATGGACGTTCTGAACGACTTCGCGGTCTTGACTTATGACACAGCTTTTCCCGTACCAACGAGTGCGTTTTCAAACCTGATCACGATTGCAAGCAACGCTCCGCCTCAGGTGGATGATGTGGTCGATTGGCCGACACCTACGACGATTGCGATTTCGTTCTCGGAGTCTATGGGACCGTCGATCTCTGTGCAAGGTAATTGGCGGCTGGAGGACGGAAGCATGCCTGCTGTAATCCTGGAAAGTGAGGCAGCGCGTAAAGTATACCTCTCTTTCGACACGCCATTGACACCCGGTGAACACGAGTTGACGATGCGGAACCTGCGGGACGCACAGGGAACCGCGCTACCGGAGAGTCAGCAGATTCTACGATTCGCTTTGACTGCCGATTCGACGGAGTTCTGTTATGTGCTAAGACACAGTCTCTCAGATGGCCCCGTTGGCAATCATGTTGAAATCGTGTTCTCAGAGGCAATGTCGTTGAGTGTGGAGGAGGTGCAGAACTACACGGTAATCGACGCACGGAGGCAAGGTCAGCCGTTTACTGCGCGAAGCGTCCGTTCGCTATCTGAGGATCGCTCACGAGTGGAAGTTGAGCTTGATCCACGTTATCCGGCAGGCTCTGTCGGAGTTCCTGTCCGCATTGAGCTGAGAAACATGGAAAGCACGAGAGGCAAGGAGTTGGCTCAAACCACATTGCTGATTGAAAGCGCGGCTGAGAATCTGGATGCCGCATATGTCTATCCCAATCCGTTTCGTCGCGTAGGCGCCGCAGGTTCAGACGGTGTTTATTTTGCGGGACTACCCATGGAAGCGACGATTCGCATTTTCACCTTAAGCGGCGTCCTCATCAAAACAATCGAGCATAAAGGGACGTCCGGTCATGCGTCATGGGATCTGCATACACAGGATGGCGACATGATTGCATCAGGTGTGTACCTGTACAAGATTGAAGCAAACGGATCCGAGAAGCTGGGTAAGCTTGCGGTGGCGAAGTGAGCAGGATATCCGTTGCATTAACTGGAGGCATTGGCTCCGGTAAGTCAACGGTCGGAACGATGCTGCGAAATCTCGGAGCGGAGGTCATCTCTGGAGATGAGCTTGGGCGAATTGTTCTTGAAAGTGAGCAAGACATTCAAGACGAGATTGTCAGAAGACTTGGTGCGGATGTACGCGACATTGACGGAACTTTCAATCGGCGGTTGATTGCCGCGCGCGTGTTCGCAAGTCGTGATGCGGCTGAGTGGTTGAAACAGATCACCTTCCCGGGAATCTATTCGAGGTGGCAGGCGGCGCGGTTCGCATCTCAAAGTCCAGTGATCGTATTCGATGCCGCACTAATCTTCGAGTGGGGGATAGAGGCGGAGTTCGATGAAGTGCTGGTCGTGCGTGCTCCGTTCGAGGAGATTATTGCATGGTCGCGCGGGCGATTCACTGAAGAAGATCTAATGCAGCGTTCCGCTTCACAAGTTGATACGGCTGACAAGGCTGCGCGTGCGACCTGCGTCATCGACAACGACGGATCGATCAAGGATCTTGAACTCAAGGTTATTGAATTCTGGAACACACATATACAACCACGGATCGCATGAAACGAAACCTGCTTTCACTCTTACTGGTCATTCTAACGTCTGGAATTGCCGGTGCTGCGGACTTCACGCTCGCTCAATTCCTGAACGTTCAGACGTCTCACCGTCCCAGTTTTCACCCGAACGGAACGGAAGTCAGCTTCATCTCTAACGTAAGCGGCGAACCGCAGGTATGGCGCGTCGTTGGCAGGCAGGGGACGCTTGTCCAAACAACCTTTGAGCCGGACGGGGTGGACGGAGCCTGGTGGTCCCCCGCGTCGCCCCAACACATGATCGTGTCTGCTTCGCGCGGAGGCAGCGAGCGCAGCAAGCTCTACATGATCAACCCCAACATGTCGCCCTTGATCCCGCTGACTCCCGTCGACGACAACGCCATCTACCGCTTCGGCTGCTGGTCGCCTGACGGATCCGCGTTCAGCTACTCTTCCAATGCTCGAAATGGCGTGGACTTCGATGTATTCGAGCATTTGATCACCGACTCCGCTCCCCGCTTGGTGTATGACGGCGGAGGTCACTTATCTTCCGCCTGCTACTCGCGCGACAACCGTTATCTGGTGATGGTCCGTGACCACTCGAATGTCAATTCGGATATTCTGCTCTACGACCGTGAATCCGGTACGACCAGACTCTTGACCGAGCATCAAGGCGTTGAGCATTTCCAGCTACCTCATTTCGACGATACGGGAACGAAGTTGATTGCGCTGAGCAATCGCGGCCGCGAATACGTCGGTGTCTGCACGATTGACATACACTCGTCTGAGATCACTTGGCTGGAGACGCCTGATGCCGACATCGACGTTCTTTCAGTGGCGCCGGACGGATTGAGCTACGCGTTCGCGCAGAATGATCGCGGATACTCCCGCTTCACGTTTGTGGATCTGCGGCGTGAAACTCGCGTCGGCGGCTATCGCTTCCCCGATGGCATCATTCGCGGATTGACGTATGCTCCCGACAGCAAGAAGATCGCGATTACCTTCGGGACGGCCGATCGGCCTTTTGATGTGTGGCTGTATGACGTTCGCGTGGATGTGCTCGCTCAGTTGACACACTCTGCGACGGGCGGCATTCCGCTCGATATGTTTGTCAAACCTGAACTGATTGAATACGAGACCTTCGACAAACGTAAGATTCCGGCGTTCTGGTATAAGCCTCGCAACGCAACCGGCAAACTTCCCGTCGTCATCGCTATTCACGGCGGCCCCGAGTCACAGGCGCGCCCCGACCTCTCGGGCTGGTTTCAGTATCTGCTCTATAACGGCTACGCGGTCCTCGAACCGAACGTGCGCGGATCCGCGGGCTTTGGCCGCACCTATCTGGAGCTTGACAATGTCCGCAAGCGGATGGACTCCGTCAAAGACATCGAGTACGCGGCCAAGTGGCTCGCCAAACAGAAGGACGTGGACAAGGACAAGATAGTTTTGTATGGAGGAAGCTACGGCGGCTTTATGGTGCTTGCCGGACTTACCAACTATCCGGACTTGTTTGCGGCGGGGATCGACGTCGTGGGAATCTCAAATTTCGTAACTTTCCTCGAGAATACCGGCAAGTATCGCAAAGCGCTGCGCGAAGCGGAATACGGTTCGCTCGAGCATGATCGCGAGTTTCTGGAATCGGTATCACCTCTCAATCATGTGGGCAAAATCAAAGCTCCGCTCTTCGTGATTCAGGGTGCCAACGACCCGCGCGTTCCGCAGTCGGAATCAGATCAAATGGTCGAGGCGATACGCGCGCGGGGCGGAATCGTGGAGTATCTGGTCTATCCCGATGAGGGTCACGGACTGAGCAAGACGGAGAACCGGCTCGACGCCTTTCAGCGAGCGGTCGAGTTCTTAAAGACACACGTTACCAAATGAAAATAGGCGGCCGATGGCCGCCTGTTTCGTGAGTGAATCTTGCCTATTGATCTGCGGTCTGTCTGCAGGGCCGCAGCGGATCGAAGGTCAGAGTGATAGTCTCGCAGAGCGGCACCAGCGCCAGCTCCTCATAGTGCGCGTGCGAACTCGGGCACCACTGCACGCTCTGTGCTCCCGTCGGAACTTCGAGCATGGTCTTGGTGCGCGGCAGTAGCTGCACAGAGTTATTGGCTCCCCAGCGGAAAGTCACGGGCGCATTGGCCGGATTTACGAGCGCGAGGAATCCCGTATGATTCGTCTCGCACGGCAACTGCGGCGGTTCGATGTCTGTGAGCGGCGAGGTGATGTTGACTTCTTCTAATGTGTACACGGCGGCGGCTTCAGGCGCGTCGGTGTTCGGACTTGTGCTCCAGTCGGACGAGCAACCCAGCAGCATGAGCAACGGGAGCATGGTCAGCAGCGCTTTCATCTCAGTCTCCTTACGTTTCGCGAGACGCGTTGGAAGGGGATATCGCCGCTTGGACGTTGCGGACGATCGTGAATACTTGCGCGGGACCTGTGCGGGGCGGTGCGACACCACCACCCTTACTTACTTAGTCTGCTAATTGCCGCAAAATGTTGCAGCTGTTCTTCTGCATCCTGATGCGTCCCGTTCTGTCACCCTGAGCGCAGCGAAGGATCTCTCTGACGATTGCATTCGGTCCGACACTACCTCCCAGCCTCCGGCTGGGGTATCATTCCACCCGATCCTGTAACCTCAATTTGCCCAAATGTTTACAACATTTGTTCAAAAACCACTTGACTTTCTATAAATATTGTATTATATTAACATCGTTTTTGCGAGCACAGCTAATCCCCAGCCCGGACCCCTGCTTGACATTCTCCCGAAAACCCTTACCTTCTCAAGTCTTGCGGATGTAACTCAACGGTAGAGTGTCAGCTTCCCAAGCTGGAGGTTGCGGGTTCGAGTCCCGTCATCCGCTCAAATAAAAACAAGCTATTAGATGCTTGTTTTTGTTTTTATGTGCAAATTATATTGGGTTGTAAGTTGTTGTTTTGCGCATAATGTGTCTGACTTCATGTTACGGTAACATGGGCTACGGATGAAATTATTGCTCTGGTTGTGGGGATATAGGGTGTTTGGGTTGAAAAATCTGGGTCAGATGTAATACTTCCGTCTGTGGGCTGGATGTTTGGAAAATTCGGGTTGATTGCAATACTGACCATGTGCTGATGCTGCACCGCGTCTGGACCGTCACTGTCCACGGGCGCTACACCGCGGCGCCATCTGACCGCGTCTGGACCGTCACTGTCCCCGGGCTGCACCGCGGCGCCGGCTGACCGGCTGGACTGTCACTGTCCACGGCGCCGGATGACCGGCTGACCGTCACTGTCCACGGGGCCGGTTGCACGGGCTGACCGTCACTGTCCACGGCACCGGCTGACCGGCTGGACCGTCACTGTCCACGGGCGCTACACCGCGGCGCCGGCTGACCGCGGCTGGAGCGTCACTGTCCCGGGGCTGCACCGCGGCGCCGGCTGACCGCGGCTGGAGCGTCACTGTCCCGGGGCTGCACCGCGGCGCCGGCTGACCGGCTGACCGTCACTGTCCACGGCTGCACCACGGCGCAGGGTGTAAAAAAACAGACTCTCTCGAGTCTGTTTTCTTGTTTCGTGGTGGTGTGCTGTAATGTTATGGTTCTGAATATCCGGCGATCTGGCGGGCCAGTTTACGGCGGGCGGCGGACAAGCGTTCGGTGTTGTGGTTGTTTGTATATATCTCGGTTGTCTTTGCGGAGGAGTGCCCGAATAGCTGCTGCATGGTCGGGCTGTCTCCGTGAAAAATGTTTCCTCCCTCCTCGCCGGCGGTGTTGCGGAGCCGGTGCGTGGTAGCCCACTTGGGCAAGTTGGCTCGCCCTGCAAAATACTTGAACTGCCGGCGGGCCGTTGTCTCTGCGAGGCGGCCGGATCCCTCTCCGCGGAGTCGCACAAAATAGAGGTCTGTTTCGGTGGACCCTTGCGCAATCCGCCATGTATGATAACGGAGTAAGTGTTCATAAATGGAAACGGACCCGATCCGGCTCTCGTCGCGAAAAATTTCGACGGTTTGAGGTTGTCCTGTTTTGGTAATTTCCCCGGGGAGATAAAGGGAAAACTGAAACAGTTCAGGATTGTGCAAAACCGAGTTAGTCGGCAGTTTAAGCAACTCGCCGAGGCGACAGAATCCAAACAATACGGATCCCCACAGTGCAACGTTGCGGGCGGCGCGGATGTCGGATCCGTGGCCGGCAATTGTCTCGAAGAGTTGGGAGCGTTCCTCTGGCAGAAAAAATCTGCGGGTTGTAAATGGTTTGGGGGTTACAACCAGATCGCGAAGTTGTTCCTTAAGGAGGTCGCGGTCAGCCGGTGTAAACTGGATACTGGATTCTCCGGCAAGGAACGCCGAGAACTTTGAGACAAATGCTACAGCTTGATTGATTGTGCGCGGTGCGGCGCCCGCGGCACGCATAGAGAGGAGTCTGTCGATGATCAGATTGACTGAGAGTTGATCTGTGGTTGTGTTTTGGAAAAGCGCGCGCAAGCGCTCCTCTGTTTTGCGGAGTGTTTCCGCGGCCGGCGGACGTCCCTTGCGGGTCGGCATCAGGCGCCGGCGGTCCATGTAGCGAGTTATGAGAGTTTGCATGGTTCTGTCATGAGGTTTAGATTTGAGAGGATGCGGTGCAAAATTTCGTTGCCGCGGGGTGCTCCTTCTATCCACCAATTGGCATAAGCCTCCCGGCAAACTGTGTATTTCAGTACGGCCGTTGCGAGATCATTGTACGTAGTTCGCGCATCGTCGAAAATGCGCTGTATCGCGGCGGGAGAAAAATGCCGCGACGTCAGGACATAATTGGTGAGCAGGTAACAGGCTTCGCAGTCGGGCGGAATAGTCTGGCGATCGGGGGGGACAACTCCTAAAGAGCCGACTGTTCCGCAGGTTCCGCAGATCCTGACCTCGCGTGACGGGGTGAGATAGTGGTAGATCGGATAGCTTATATCGATCATCCCGTCGAAGCCCTCGCCAGCGTAATGCTGCGTAATTTCCTCGACCTGTTTGATTGTCGGACCGTCGATCCAATCGACGGAGAGTGATAGTGATCGCGTGGACCGAACTCGAAATTTTTGACCGGGGAATTCGCGCGCAAGTTCCTTGCGTAGGAGTTTCGCTGCGTCCACGGCGAGGATTGTTTCCTCTCTGGCTGTTTTGTGTGTGTACAACATGGCTGCCTCTTTTGGGGTTGGAAAAATTGGGTTGATTGCAATACTGACCATGTGCTGATGCTGCACCGCGTCTGGACTGTCACTGTCCCGGGGCGCTACACCGCGGCGCCATCTGACCGCGTCTGGACCGTCACTGTCCACGGCACCGGCTGACCGGCTGGACCGTCACTGTCCACGGGCGCTACACCGCGGCGCCGGCTGGACCGTCACCGTCACCGGGCTGGACCGCGGCGCCGGCTGACCGGATCACTGTCCCCGGCAGACCACGGCTGACCACGGCGCCGGCTGGACCGTCACCGTCACCGGGCTGGACCGCGGCGCCGGCTGACCGGATCACTGTCCCCGGCAGACCACGGCTGACCACGGCGCCGGCTGGACGGGATCTACCTGCAGCCGGCTGACCGGCGCCGCGGTGGACGGGATCTACC
>JAHDVH010000007.1 GCA_023382385.1 bacterium
CACCTGCGAAAACGAAAACTGCGCAGACCAACAAATGTCCGCGCAGTCTTGCTATTCTAAAGCCCCTTGATACGAGGCAGTCAACCCAATTTCGATATTTCATTATATAGAACTATCCTGACACAGCCGGACTCGTTCATCCGGACTTCAAAAAAAGCTGAAGCAATACTTGCGTCAATTTACGACAACGTGTTCAGTCTGTCAATAGAGTAATCGAGAGTAATGAAGAATTTTCACGATGTGCGTGAATTTGCTAACTCATTACATTCACACCCTTAGAATATGACCAAAAAAATCTGGATAAGTTAGGATAAGTCAGCAAAGTTGGACTGCCTCTTGACTTATTCATAAAGCTGGGTCGCTTATACTCCAACCCCCAAAAGAGCACAAAAATCGAAACCCCACTCGCGCTGCGACGAAAATTTCACAGGAGAAATTGACAAAAAAGGCGAGAACTCTAACAAATTTCTTTAGCCGAACAAACACAAGAGATTAGTCTCACCACCGGCTACGCAGTCAGAAAAGCCCGCTTTTTCAGGAGAATCGTCCGGCGCGCTGGACAGAATCGCTCAGAAAAACTATCTTAGACTTGCCCACACATGACCCGCTGCGCCGCTCGTTCCCTTAAGTCTAATCGAAAATCCGGCTGATCACCCACCGACACTATGCACCGATCGACCGCACCCCGCACTCTCTTTCTTCTGCTGCTTTTGACGGCATTGAACGTCGCGTCTCCTCAGATTGCGCGTGCAGCTTGGTGGCCCTATCCCTTCAGGATTAGTGAACTCCATACGGAAGCCGCAGTGCACCTTGGCCGCGTTTCGCATTACACGATTGAGGTCGGCAAGGGCAAGGTTCCGCTGACTGCGCGAATAACTCTCGAGATGGGACCGATGAGTCCTTATCGAAGCGGGATATATATGGACGATCGGCAGGGTAACGTGATGCTTCAGCGCAATTTTGCCTGGCATGTCTATGTTCCCGCAAGCCGGGATCTCGACGGGGACAACGAGCTTGAATTTGTCGTCAGCTACTCGGGGGATACGCTGGCTGGAGTGCGCGCGTACTCCAGCGTACTCAGTTCGGATACGTTATGGGAATATGTCCTTTTGGAGTCTAACTGCCGCTGGCGGCAACGCCTGGACAAGTGGGACGTCTATTTTGAAATCGGGCCGGTTGTGAAACTAAGCGGCGACAGAAACGGTTTGCTCCTGTTGTGCCAGAGCGGCTTCTGCCAATTGCCGCGAGGGCTGATCATGCTGGACGCCGCGACGGGTGAAGAGATTTGGCGAGAGTGGTGCGGGGGAAATAACGAGTACGTTCACGAGGTTACTACGCAGGACGGTCAGCGACTCATCGTAGTCAGCACGTCGTCGAGCGGTAACGGCGCAGTGTGGGAGGGGACGGATGACATGACCTGTTATCTGTATGCGTTACGTCCGGAGACGGGTGAACTCGTATGGCGTCGGTCCTTTCCGGGTATGTTCAGCCATGTGATGTTCCAGCCGATCACGGATTCCCTCGGCACAACGCGCGAGCTTGTCGCAGTATATATCTCTTCACCCTCCAAAGAAACTCCGGCTGCCTTGATGCGGGTGGACCCGCGCGACGGAAGCTCCACGCAAGAGAAGATCTTTCCAGAAAGACAATTCACACCGGCGTTCCAGTTTTGGAAGTCACCGAGCGACGACTCATGGAGAGTGTATCTTACGTCGCTACCTTCCGAGCTGCAAGTCTTTGACAACAACTTTGAGTTGATTGGCGAGAAGTCCGATGTAACCGAGGTTCTCTGTTGTGGCGATTGGGAGCTTCCTGTCGGGCCGGAGCTGCTTGTGACCTCTGTATCCGGCAAGACGCTGTATCTGAACGAGTCGCTGCACGAGAAAGCTCTTCTGGATTTCAAGTCATACAGGATAACGGAGCAGTACTTCCCCGATCAAGTCTGGCCGGAGCTGATCACAACTGACGGCACTACAATCAAGAGATTGCGCGTAGAGCCGAATCCGTTTTACTGGCGCGAAGTCGGTGTCCGGATTGTCACACCGCTCGTGCTTAGCGTGACCATGGCGTGGCTGATCGTGTGGGGAGTACGCACGCGGCGTGCGTATGTGCGCGCCCGTAACGAGAAGCTGGTCTTGGAAGGCTGGGCGCAGACGGCGTCGTTTCAGGCCCATGACACGAAGAAGCCAATTGCCGTGGTGCAGCGGGCCATCGAGAACCTCGAACTGCGATTGCGAAAGGAACATCCGGAATTCAATGTCGAGCCATTTGTCCGCCGCATGAAAGGCGAGATCTCCCGCATGCTTCAAACCTCACGGCAGATTCAGGTGATCAGTCGCGTGACGAAGCCCAACTTGCAGCAAACGAATCTGAGTGAGCTTATCGCGACCACTGTGGACCGCATGAACACGCTTGAACAAGTCCCCGTCGTGCACGTCAATCCAGACCGGCGTGTAGACGCACAGATCGACTATCGTCTGGTAGAATCGCTGTTAGAGAATCTTATCGGCAATGCGATGGACGCTACGCTGCAAGAGGGGGGAAGCGTGCGAGTCATGGCAGACTACGCAAGCGGGAATGGCGGAGGAGTCGAAGTCACCGTGCTGGACAACGGCAAGGGCATGACGGCTCAGGAGATTGAGGATATTCTGAATTGGAAAGGCAGCCGGAAAGCGGGCGGTCAGGGCTTGGGGCTGCTCAGCGCGAAGTGGATCGCCGAGACGCACCACGGCAGTCTGCATATAGAAAGTCAGCCGGGAATGGGAACGAAAATTACTGTGCACTTACCCGGAAATGGAGGTCCGTTATCTCCCGCAAAGACATCATCCTGATTGTAGAAGACGATCGCGCCTTGCGCGAAGAGTTGAGCGAAACGTTCGACATCGAGGGCTATACCGTATGGGTTGCGCCGGACTGTGCGACCGCTCGCAGCAAGCTTGCGCAAAATCATCCGGACGCGATATTGCTCGACCTGCAATTGCCGGACGGCGATGGCATGGAGATGCTGCCGTGGATATTGCAGGAGCATCCGGGGATACCGGTGGTCATCGGCACGTCGCACGCGACGTATGAAAAAGCGGTAAAGGCGATAAGACTGGGCGCTTATGACTTCATCGAGAAGACAGGCGACCGTGAACAGTTGACTACTCCGATCCGCAATGCGGTTGAAAAGCGCAGACTCGAGCGGGTGCAAGCCGCCCTTCGGCGCGAACTGCGCGGCGACGTGTATCTTGTTGCGGAGAGCAAGGCAATGCGCGATCTGCTGACTCAGATTGACAAAGTTGCGCCTACTGACGAGAAGATTCTGTTAATGGGAGAGAGCGGCACCGGCAAGGGGATAATCGCGGATTACATTCAGTCGCAAAGCAAACGTGCGGGCGCACCGTACATCAAGTTGAATTGCGCGGGAATTCCGCCGACGCTGATAGAAAGTGAGCTGTTCGGCTACGAACAGGGCGCGCATGCGACTGCTTTTCAGCGCAAGGACGGGCTCTTTCACGCCGCAGACGGCGGAACTCTGCTGCTGGACGAAATTGGAGATATGTCGTTAGGGACGCAGAGCAACTTGCTGCAGGTATTGCAGGAGGGAACAGTTCGGAGACTGGGCCAGAATACAGCTGCAAAAGTTGATGTGCGGGTACTTGCGGCGACCAACCAGAATCTAAGTATGATGGTCAAGGAAAAGCAGTTCCGCGCGGACCTGCTGGAGCGGCTCCAAGTCTTCGCCTTTACTATCCCTCCGCTGCGCGAGCGTCCCGAAGACCTGTTGCACATACTGGAGCTGGAACTTCAGTCGGCAGCAAAACTCTTCGGGAAGCAGCCGCTCAAACTTGCTCCCGATGCCAAAGCACTACTTCTGACATTGGAATGGCGCGGCAATGCACGCTCGGTTCAGTCTTTTGCCAAGCGATTGACGGCTTATGCAGATGGACAGACGATTGCGGCGTCTGATATCAAGCGGTTTCTGGAGCAGCCCGAGGCGGAGCCAGTAACTTACAAATTAGCGAAGGGCGCGTGGGAGCGCGAGTGGTTAATCAGACTCTTGCTTGCGACCGGAGGAAACCGCAGCAAGGCTGCGCAAGTAGCGGACATCGATCCCAAGACGCTTTACACCAAACTCCGCGATCACGGGCTTGAGGAGTTCTCACCCGATTAGCTCCTGAATCTTCGCGGATTTCCCCGATTGTGCCAGCGTAAGTCTTTGTATTTGCGCTGGCATTTTCTTTGTCCTAAACTCAACTATTCGGACCTGCCTCATCCGCTTTAGACGTCGCCACATGTCCACGATTCAACACTCCCTCGACACTCTATTAACGCTGCGGGAAGCCGCGGAGTTGCTGGGAGTTTCCCGCAGCACTCTGCGCCGCTGGGCCAAGCAAGGCGATCTTCCCTACGTCAGAATAAGCACGCGCGGAGACATCCGGATACCGCGTGCAGCTTTGCAGCAATTTATTTCGGACCGGTTAAGCCAACCTGAAGAACATTTATGAAGAAACTATCCCAAGCGCCCGAGACAACTAAGTCATCGAAAGAGGCTTCCCAAATCGTCCTGCCGGAGATGGTTGTGCCAGTGGATTGGCGCGGCGCGACAAACAAGTTTCAAAGGCGGTTTCTCCGCGCCGTGCTGGCACTGCACAAGGGCAATAAGACCCATGCTGCCGAAGCATTAGGCATCGCACGCCGGACGATTCAATTACAACTTCATCCACAGGACTAACAGAGATGAACGATGAGCAGTCCTTACTAACCATTCGTCAGGCCGCGAAACTCATGGGAGTCTCCGTCTCAACACTACGTCGTTGGTGCCGCGCTGGGCACATCGAATCCCTTCGCATAAACTCGCGCGGCGACCGGCGCTTTCAGCATCATCACCTTGAAGCGGTTCAGCGCCCAAGGTCGTCAGGCCGTCCGAGAAAGGATTCAGCGGTGCGCTGACGGGGAAAACCTGCTTCCATAACTGCACTATTCGAAGCCAGAGAATCCAGCCGCACAGACGCGCAGAGACCTAAAGAAAACAGAGGGTTACGAGACATTCGTAACCCTCTGTCTTTAAAGAGTAGCGACGAAACATCGGCACTTCGCATGATTCTCAGAAGAATTGTATATTGATTAGAAACCACAAACTTGCACAGTTGCTGATCCAATCTGATCATCAGAAGAGCTATGTTAATTCGTAATCTCCACGCCGCCTATACTGAAGAGTTTGAGAACGGCCCGATTTGTATCAGGACGGACGGCCCGCAAATCGTCGAAATCGCTCGCAGTCTGAATGCACATTCCGGTGAGGCGGTGATTGACGGATCGCATTTTGTCGCGATTCCCGGGTTGGTGAACACGCATCACCACTTCTTTCAGGCCTTGACGAGATGTTTGCCGGGGGCGCAGGACTCCGGCTTGTTTGACTGGCTGGTGTTTCACTATCCAGTCTGGAAGCACTTCGACGAAGAGATGTTCAGAGCGAGCTTCCGGCTGGCAATTGCGGAACTATTGCTTTCGGGATGCACATTCACCTGTGATCATCACTACCTTTTCCCCGGCAGGGTGCAGAATGATAGTCTTGCAATGGAGCTTGAGTGTGCAAGCGAGCTTGGAATTCGTTTTGCTGCATTGCGCGGTTCGATGACACTTGGGCAGTCAAACGGCGGACTGCCGCCGGATGAGATTGTGGAGCGGGACGACGAGGTGCTCACACATTGCGAACGATTTGCGAAGGAGCACCACGACTCCGGCCGCTTCTCCATGCGGCAGGTGCATCTGGCGCCTTGCAGTCCGTTCAATGTCACTGCAGAACTGATGAAAGACACCGCAATACTGGCGCGAAAGCTCGGCGTTCGCCTGCACACTCACTTGGCGGAAACGACGGATGAGAACGAGTTCTGTTTGGCCAGATACGGTAAGCGGCCGTTAGCGCTGATGCAGGAGTGGAACTGGTTGGGACCCGACGTGTGGTTTGCGCACGGGATATACCTGAATGACGATGAGATTGGCCTGCTGGCGAGCACTGGAACAGGCATCGCACACTGTCCGTCGTCCAACGCGCGGCTCGGTTCAGGCCGAATGCGTCTGAAAAACATGTTGGAGGCAGGAGTGCCGATCGGCATCGCGGTTGATGGATGTGCGTCCAATGACAGTTCTCATATGCTCGCCGAGTTGCGTCAAGTGCTGCTGCAACATCGCTCGAATGACGGCGCGCAAGTATTGACGGCACGACAGGTGCTGGAGCTGGCAACAGCGGGGTCGGCGAAGCTGCTCGGACGCGACGATGTCGGAAAACTGCGTGTCGGAATGTCGGCGGACATTGTCTTGTTCGACTGGCATGAACTCGGCTACGCGGGCGCAGCCGACCCGATTGCAGCGCTGTTGTTCTGTGCACCGACCAGACCGCACACGGTAATCGTGAACGGGCAGTTGGTCGTTCGAGACAGGACATTACTGAACGCAGACGAAGCTGAGATTGCAGCTCACGGGCGAGCACAGGCTCAAAGGCTGTTAGACTCGTCGCGATAGAGATTCCTTGCAAGAACAAGAAGAAGCCCTTAGGAGCGGTCCTAAGGGCTTCTGAATTTCTGGGAAGTGCAGTGAGCTGTTCTACTCGACGATGGCTTTCACGTAGTAGATGTGCTCGATGCCCAAGCCGGTGCTGTCGAGATATTCTGTGACATCAACCGTGTCAATCGGCGCGAAGGGGACATTGGCGGGCATTTCTTCGGCCCGATAGATCACGTATCTCGGCGGATCCGGCAAAGGCACTCCAAACGTTCCAAGGATCACCTCTTTCCAACGCAAATGCGCGGCTGTGCCATTCCAGAAGATGGTCAGGCTGTCCGGCGCCAACGGCAGTTGTGTGCAGACGAACAAGGCGGGCGGAGAAAACGTTCCGGGCATAAAGGATCCGTCCGGCCTGCGGTTGCTGAAACTGCCGGAAATGGGTACTTGTCCGCATTCCCGCATCACTAAGCCGAATGTGAACAACTCACCTGGCCCAGCCCAATAGGCGGTGCTGAACAACGTGGCACCGACTTCCAACCAGTTCGGGGCGGCGGGAATGTGATCATTATACCGAAAATCCAGACCCGGCCGCCCGGCAATCAATGACCCGGGAGCGGGCGCCACGACAAGATCGATGTCATTCGTGTCATAGACCATGTAGACGTTGAATGAACGGACCGTGTCCGAGGCGGTCATGTAGGCGGAAAACAGGATCGTATCGCCGATCTGCGCAAAGGAGGTGTCCGGTTCAAAGTACATTCCAGCCGCGCAAGCGGGATTCCGTAGCGGAATCGCAACGCACCAAACGGCTACCAGCATAGCCACAACAGGTCTCATACACACCTCTTTGAAAGATTCCCCCCGCCGTCACAGCGACGGCGGGGGAGCCACAATTGCAATATAGGCGTTCTGGATTACCGAATCAAGAGCATCTTCTTGACATCGGTAAATCCGTTCACACTGATGGTATACATATACACACCGGTCGAGAGGCTGCTGGCGTCAAACGTCACCGTATGACGGCCGGCTTCCAGCTCGCGGTCAACGGCCGTCGCGACGACCTGACCCAGCGTGTTGTAGACCATGATCTTCACGTGACCCGCATCGCGCAAGTCGAACCTGAGGTTCGTCGTCGGATTGAACGGGTTCGGATAGTTCTGATACAGAGCATAGTTGTCCGGCAGCGACGGCGTGCTGAACAGCGGAACGGTTCCGCCTTCAACTTCGATGATTTCGCCGGTATTGTCGAACATGCTCACGGACGTCAGGGCCAACTCGCTGTTGGCCGTCAGAGCACGCGTCACGCGGAACGTCACGGTGCCCAGGATCGCGTTGCCTTCCAGAGTGGACCAACCGCCGCAGGAAGCCGCTACGAAGCCGACAACACCGCTGAGACCCGTAACAGGAGAAGTCTTAGCAAACAACATTCCGTCAGGCGACAAAGCCGTGCCGGTCGTCGAGGTGACGATTTCGAGGGTCGTTTCGTCGTAACTAAGAATCGCTTCCACAGCCTTCACCGTATTGGCTTCGTTCCCGTACAGGGCGACAGTCACGGTGAACTCGCTGCCGACTTCCATCGCCGCGTCCGCCGGAATTTCCAGCGCAACCACTGGAGCTTCGTCAAGACGGTTGAACGGACGATACTGCAGCGGGTCAGGCTGAATCATGAATTCCTTCGCTTCACCCACCGGCGTCACTTCCGCATAGTTGAAGCTGAACGGCACAAGGTCCTGGAAATTGATCAGACCACCATCATCAGGATTGGGAATACCCTTACCGATATTTCCATTCTCAACGGGAGTATTGACCGGACCGATGTTGCGGAATCCTCCGGCATTCGTAAAGTAGACTGCAGACAGCGAAGCCAAGTCGTCGTTATCCACGCGGCCGCGCGAGTACGGGTCGCCAACGTCGTCCGCCGTGCTGAAATCACCCAACCAGTAATTGGTCGAACGATCGGCATTCTGCAGCATCGCAACCGGTGCATTCAATGACCAGTTTCCGCCTGCGTCCTTGACGAACGTCACGTAGCGGTAAATGTCGCGATAAGCCGCCGCATTACCGTTGCCGTCCACCCACGTGCCCTGTGCATCCAGCCAATAGGTTGTCGGGCCGTCAACATGCGTGTAGAAATCACCGCGATTGTTGTTGGCACCGTAAGTCGCGGAAGTCACCGTTCCAGTCGGCGCGGTCTGCGTGGCCACCAAGGTCCAGCCTGACGGCGGAACGCTGGTCACATCGTAGTTGGAGAGGGTATTCCATAGATCATTGGCGTATGCGGGATACTCACCCGACAGCGGACTGCGGTAGATACGCATTTCCTGAGCATCCGACCCGGCAGTCCACGACCACGCGAGCCACACACCGAGGTGCGTCGGGCGCGCATCGAAGAACGTCACTGTATTGCCGGGAGCCGTCAGGTCGATGCACATCGTGAAGGAACCGGAGGCGTCACAATTTCCAGCGCAATCGCAAACGCGCACACCAAACGAGTAGTATTCACCGTTCGCAGAATTCGGCACGCCGCTGGAGCCGACAATCCAATTCCACAGCGTCGTCGCATCTGCATCGTCAAACGGCCAATTCGCATTGTCAAACGGATCGGCGACATTTAACGTGTCTGTTCCGCCAACGAGCCAGATACTCATGACCGAAGGAACAACGGCGCCGCATGGCGTTGCGTTGCCAAGGTAGCTGATGTCGAGTTCGTTGTCGAGATCCAGATAAGTATTGGCACCGTAACAACCGGTGGTGTCGGGAGCAACGACGGGCGAGGGCGCCGTGTTGTCGCGGCCGACATTTTCCAGATCAACCGTCGTGGCTACGTTACATTCGGTGTCCATTAGATGCAGCGTCAGCGTGTTGCAGCCTTCGACCAGCAGGCCGTAGAAAGTCGCGGCGTCAGCAGCCGACGGGAACGTCGGAGCGTAGCCAGAGCTTTGCGTCGGACCAAACAAGCCGAACGAGCCGCCGCCCGGCGCGAAAGTCACCCACGCCGAATCGAGATCAACCGCGTTGTCCGTAAACGTCGCACTGAAGGCATTAATTAGCTGCGAAGCGTCGCCGAACGCGCAGGTCGCGCTGTTCGCAAAGTTGCTGATGACCGGAGGCGTGCAGTCCACCTCAATTGCCACCACGCCAAGTTCCAGCTCGTTGACATGATTGCCGCCCATAATGTCGATCCACAACGAGCTCACACCGGTAATGGGATAAACACCAGTGGGGGCCGTTACCGTCAAGGGGATACAGGCGACATACTTGGTGTAATCACCCGAGCTGTAGGGAGTTTCGAAGCCCATGTCGACGATGACGCAGTCGCCTGTGGCCATTGCGTACGCGCTGATCAGATTTGGATCTTCATTGGCGCCGGGTGTGACAATCCCCAATGGTCCTGCAGTGAATCCCGCAGGAAGCTGGAGAATGACCTGCAGGTTCGGCAATCCGGCAGTTCCGAGAGTCAAGTAGAGATTGGTTGTGTTGCAATCCGTATTGCAGCCCACGAGATCATCACTCAGCACAAAGTTGACGTCCGCGCAGCCGTTCGGGTTCGGATTGCTGTCCACGTTTACAGGTGCGGCGCCCGTGATGACGTAGGTTCCCGGATAGCCCGCATTGCTGGTGTAATCTGAATAGCAGTTGCTGTCCCATGTATGGGCCGCCGTGTTGTCGAAAGCGTTGTTGGTGTTGGCAAAAGAGTTGTCCGTCACCGTCGCGTTGTCAATCGTTCCTCCGGAGGTCTGCAAAAAGACTCCGTAATTCCAGTCTTCTACGACGCTGTTGGTCAATGAAACATCCAGATTGTCACCGGTTACATTGGCGCGCACGCCATAACCTGTGGAACCATTTCCGATGATCGTCGCACCGCTAATCGAAATAGACTCATCAACGTCAAGGCTACGTGCACGGTCGTATGAGTCTGCATCGACTTCATCTTCGTAGAGCTGTGGCAGAGCAAAGTCACTCCCCAACAGCGCGCCGCCCGTGGACCACGCCAGCACACCGTGTTTCGCTTCCACAGTAACTGCATTCGTGGCCGTCAAGGTTCCGCCGTTCATGGTGAAACCTGCATCATCGGCGAACACACAGACATGACCGTTCAGCACATTCGAATTCGTCAGGGTCACACCGTCCGTGAACAAGAAGATTCCGGCGGCAGAACTACCTGCGGCTGTAAACACAACTCCATCCACTGTGCAATTAAGAAGCGTACCGCTCGTCCCGGTCGCATACTGAAATCCCGTCTGTGCAATGATTCCCGTCGGCCCTACTCCTGTCACGTCGACGTTCGTGCAATTCACATGCGTCCCCAACCCGGAGACAGACACACCGAGCCGCTGGAAATCCGAAATAGTGACGTCTGTCAAGGTGACGGTATCGGGAGTGGAACTGTGGTTCACCGACACGCCAACGCCGCGCGCAGAATTGATCAACGGATTGTCGCGGACGCCAATAATATTCACGTTGGTCATGGTGCCGCCGGAGTTCCAGAACGCGACGCCGATAAGGCGATGATTGCCGCCGCCTCTGCCGTCGCCGTCGACCGTGAGATTGGAAACATGCACCGTCGAATTATCGAGGAAAAGCACTGGCCGATTCGGATTGCCTGAGGTCAGATAAGTATCGGGCATCGTTCCTGCAGGTGCCTTGATAATCGAACTTCCGACTCCCGAGCCGATGATGTTCAGATTCGTGTAGCCGATGGCGTGTACCTGCCCAATATAGGTTCCGGGTGCCAGATTGATCGTGCTTCCCGATACAAGAGCCAATGCTTCCATGATGTAGTTGCTGGCGCCGGATATCGGGCTGTCATCATCCACCCAAAGATTTGAGAAGTTGCCGGTATAACCCGGATTGTCGTGAGTGCCGACCAAACCCATCCACGGAGAATAATCCACGGATCCAGTAAATATTGAACCGAATGCAGGAGCATCGGAACCCCACCAGTTACCTGACGCATTGAGGATTCCGGGACCATCCCAACGAACTGCCTTTACCCCACAATTCGTAATCGAGTTCCCGTAGATCTTGGTATTCACCGGAAATACTCCGGGCGTGTAGAACTGCCAGACACGAATGCCTTCGGCGACACCGGTAATGTAGTTATTCTCGATGCGGGCATTCGTCACATAGCCCAGCAGCTGAATGCCGCGGAAATTCGTGCCGCCGCCGCTGCCGATGATTGTGTTGTGCAGAATACGCGGGGTGACAATTTCACCATCTGCGGGCGTTACGTCTGCATCATTGCCCATTCCGATTGCGCGCGCGCCGTCTTCAACATTGGTGAAGACATTGTCGGAAATCTCGAAATTCGTATACTTGCCCGACCGGATGGCGGGGCCGTAGTTCGTTGCGCTGTTGACATAGATTTCACAGCGGTCGAACGTATTGTGGTGAACTTTCTGCAGTGTCGTGACGTGGTTTGCACTGTACGTCATGTAGAAGGCCAGCCACGAAGACGTGAAGGTGTTGTACTTGACTTCCGTTTCACCCAACTGCCGTTCAAAGAGCAGTACGTTGCTGTAGAAGTCGTGTGCGTCGTTGTTGCTGAATTCGACTTTGGCCTGCATCCCGTAGCCTGCAATCAAACCGAAGTTGCTGGCCGGAGTGGGATCCGTGTAGTAGCTGAATCCTTCAAGTTCATTATTCGAGATCTTGATCAACGAGGCGGGATTGGAATTGCCCGAGGCCCACATCCCGTTCATTCTGCCGGTCTTGATCTTGAAACCGTCCACGGTGACATTGCCTGAGGGCAGGTTGATCGTCACCACCGCATGGGAATCGTCAATCGGCACATAGCCCGATGCGTCAATCACCGAAGTGACCCCTGCACCTTGCAAAGTCAGCGCCTTGGTGATGGACAAATCCCATTCACTATACGTTCCCGCGCCGCACAACACCACGTCGCCGGCCGCAGCCCAGTCGATTTCGCGCTGGATGTTCGCACCGATTTCCTTGACGTTATTATACGTGTAGGGCCCACTCATGTAGGAATACGATCCCTGAGCGGTCGGCGGGTTGGTTCCAAACATGACCTTCTTGTCAAAGGTGTTGTTGTTCCAATAACCCACCCAGTCGAAATCGCCGTAGTTTGCAAAATTACCGCGATGGCGAATGTATAACGCCTCGGAATTCGAGAACGTATTTCCGGAGATCACTGCGGCACCCACGCTGTAGACGTACCACGGCACTCCGGATCCGGAGCCGTTGAAGCTGATCGCCGCCCAGTAGTTCCCGGGCCAATCCATGTCGAACACGTTGTTGATGACTTGGCGACTCGCCACGGCACCCGTATATCCCGCACCGTTCGCGATATCGAGGCTGGTCCCATAGTCGAAGAGGTTGCCTTCAATGTGGTAACTCTGGACGTAAGAGATATCATTCCCCGAATCAAAACGGAAGTCGTTAATGTAGCACGACATTCCATCCGTGATTTGGCAGTACTTTAGGGTGAAGTCGTCGCCGATGACTTCGACGGTCTTGTTATAGTCCGGACCTGTCTGGAACAACTCCAAACCGGTAACAGTGATTCCGTTTGCTTCTACGAACATGCCGCTCGGTCCGAACCCGTTGGTGGCGTTCAGTCCGACACTTGCGGCCACCGCGCCGTAGGACGTGATCGGCGAACCTACTGCATCGACTCCCTGCAGCGTGACATCGTCTTTCCCTGCGGGGATGAACAAGCCAAACTGGTATGGACCCGACGCATCGAAAAGGAAACATCCGGGTGTCGCTTCCGTGTAGGAGCCGGGCAGCACATTCACCGTCCCATTCGCGGCGACGGCTGCGATACCTTCCCGAATCGTTGCGAAGGCGTCCACGCCCCATGTCAGCGTGTTGTCAAACAGGTCGACGCTGGTTTGATCTGTCCAGCTGTCATCAACCCAGACAATCGCCTCCAAGTCAAGGCTGCTGTTGTCAACGCGAGGAGCCAGCCACGGACCGTTCTGACCATGAATTGCGCTCAGAACAGGATCCATATGGCCCGTCATTCGCGTATCAGTCGTTGGCGCTGCCTTCTGAACCGGCGCCGCCAACTGTGGCAACGCACCATTGCGCAAGCCGCGCGGAAGATCGTCCACCGCCCAGCTGTTGCCGGCAATCACGAAGAGTGCCAGCAAGGTGAATACAAATAA